>CAZOGV010000087.1:0-11507 GCA_964579225.1 uncultured Akkermansia sp.
TCCTGAAAACGGCTCCAGCCCGCGCGAGATTCTGGTGGATCTGGATAGCATGTGACGGTTCAAGGAGCGGCGACACTCTTGTCGCCGTCGGGGCGTTTCATCGGCGACAAGAGTGTCGCCGCTCCTTGGGTGCTTCTGAGGCTCAGGGGATGCTGTAGAACGGATTTGCCAGCTTGAACGAGCGCTCGGCGTGCGCGCCGAGGTCGCTCTGCTGGTCGCCGATGGTGGCGATGATGGTCCAACCTTCGGCCTCCCAGGCGGCGCGTTGGGCGGTCTTGCGTTCCAGCGCGGTCTGGGAGCGCGGCGCGTCGGCGGGTTTCAGCACGAGCGCGGCGTAGTCGCCCATGCCCTCGCGGCGGAGATTCGCGGCGGTGGCCTCGGTCTCGGCCGGGGCCACGCGGCCGGTGAGGAACAACACCGCGACATCGTGGGCGCGCGCGGTGGCGAACACCTCGCGCACGGCGGGCAGCGCGGGGGCGTCGCCGGTTTTCACCCACGCCGTGAAGAGGGGCGGGATGTAGCCGAAGTCGTGTTCGAGCATGTGGGGCAGGTTGGAGAGCACGGTCTCGTCGATATCCATCACGAGCGCGAGACGCTCGCCCGGTTGGCGCGCGGCGGCTCGACGCACGATCCAAGTCTTGGCCTCGGCGGACACGGCGGCGAGATCGGCGGCGTAGCGCCCGTCGTCCGCGTAGGCGATGACGGCCGCCTTCGCGTCGGAGAGATTCAGCGGCTCGCGGGTGCGCGTGACCGTGAGGTCGGACCACGACGACGAAATGTGTGTCGTCGTGGCGCAACCGGAGAGCAGGAGGCCGAGGAAGAGGGCGGCGAAGGAGGCGATGGACGAGAAACGAATGCGAGAACGGTGAGCCATGCGCGGGAAGATGACGCGCAAAGAGGGCTGGGCAAGGAGCGGCGACACTCTTGTCGCCGGGTTTTGGTTTGGCGAAGGAGGCATGATTTCGGCGACAAGAGTGTCGCCGCTCCTTGGGGTCAGTGGTTTTTCGCGAGGTCGCTTTCCCACAGCAGATATTCGCCGGGCCGAAGATTTGCGCGCGAGGGGTTCTGGCGGATGTAACGCACGCAGCGGCCGAAATGCGTCTCATCGCGGATGAGGCGGTCGAAGTAGTCGCGTTGCCAGAGCGAGCCGGTGGTGCCGCGATGTTGGTTTATGCGACGCGCGGAAACGCCTTTCCATGTTTTCAGGATGACATCGAGACCGTGGGCGGCGCGAAGCGACAGCAGCGCGTGAACGTGGTTCGGCATGATGACCCATGACCAAAGCGCGCAGCGCTCGGGATCATCATGCGTGAGGGTATCGGCGACGATGCGGGCGCAGGCTGGGTCGCGAAGCACGCAGCCGCCGTGGCCGGCGTCGAGCCAGAGGTCGATTTCGGCGGAGAAACGCTGGTGATAGATTTGCTCGAGTTCGGGTGAAAGCGGCGGCGGATGGGCGCGCAGCCAGTCGTCGCGCTCGGCTTGCCAGCGGCGGAGGAGGTCGGCGGGGACGGCGTCGGCGAGGCGAAAGGTGAGGAAATAGGTGCCGCCGAGCTGATCCCAATGCGGCAATCGGTTGCGCCAGACTTCGAGGTCGGCACGGGGGTTGAACCAAGTGGGAGTGGGGGCGGACATCTCAAGGAGCGGCGACACTCTTGTCGCCGTCGGGCGGTTCTATCGGCGACAGGAGTGTCGCCGCTCCTTGGGGTTCTTGGCCTCCGATCTCCGCGATGGTTTCTAGGCTCAGGGCGAGCCGGCCGGTGGCGCGGGTGGCCTCCAAGTCGAGGACGAGACGGGCTTCCCAGTCGTTGCACTCTTCGGGGTCGATGAGGACTTGCGCAATGCGCCATTCGGCGGCGGCGGGTTCGGCTTCGTCGAAATGGGTGTTGGCCACGTTGCGGCCCGCCGGGTCGAGGCGGAAACGTCCGCGCGCATCGGCGTGGGCGGCGAAGAGTTTTTCGAGGCGGCGCGCCTCGGCGATGAGCGCCTCGTCGGGTGTATCCGCCGGAAGGATACGCGCGGCGCAGGCTTCGTAGTCGCGCGCGGCGGCGTCCTGGAGCACGAGGTGGATCGCCACGCGCGCGGCACGGCGGAGCGCGGCGGGGTCGCGGGTGAGCTCGCGGGGAGCGACGCCGAATTTTTTGTCGGGGGCGGTGGCGGAAAGCGCGTTGGGGTCAACGCGCTCCACCCCGGACAGATTCGCCCACTCGTCGAAGAGGCTGGCGTCGATGCCGCGCACGAGTTCCTCGAAATGTGCCTCCAATTCCTGCACGGGCTCGGTCTTGGCCGACTGTGGCACGGTTTGCGCGAGCACTTTGTAAACCTGCATGAGGTGGCGAAGGAGCAGGCCTTCGACGCGCTCCATGCCGTAGTCGCGGATGTAGTCGGCGAAGCTGAGGAAACGCTCGTGCATCTCGCGCGCGATGCTCTTGGGGCGCACGTTCTCGTTGCCCACCCAGGGATGCGCGGCGGCGAAGGCGTTAAACGTGTCGTAGAGGAATTCGCGCAGCGGCTTGGGGTGCTCTATCCCCTCGATCTTTTCCATGCGCTCCTCGTAGGGCACGCCCTCGGCTTTGAGACGGTTAATCTCCTCGCCTTTCGCACGGCTGACCTGGGCGCGGAGGATGACCTCGGGGTCCTCGACGATGGCCTCGCAGAGGGTGAGCACGTTGAGCGCGTAGTCGGGGTCCTCGCGGTCGAGTTTTTGCAGGGTGTCGATGAGGTAGAGTGAGAGCGCTTGGTGGAGCGAAAAATCGTCCTGGAGGTCGATGTTGACCTGAAGGCTTCGGCCGGAAGGCTGTCGGGGAATTATGGATACGATGCCGCGTTCGAGCAGGGCGCGGAAGAGCTGCCAGGCGCGGCGGCGGTGGGCCTTTTTCTTGGTCTCGGGGTCGTGGCATTCGTTGATGAGGCGGCGCATCTCGCGGCAACCGTCGGAGTCGCGAGCAAGGACTTGCAGGAGCATGCCGTGCGTGACCTGGAAGCGGGAGACGAGCGGCTCGGGCGCGGCGGTTTGCAGGCGCTCCAGGGTTTTGCGGTCCCAGCCGAGCGCGCCTTCGGGGGCGCTTTGTTTGACGTGTTTCTTTTTCTTCGAGGGATCGGCGGCGGCTTTTTGTTCGGCGCGCAGATTGGCGATGGTCCATTCGGGGGCTTGCACGACGACGTGGCCGACGTCGTCGAAACCCTTGCGGCCGGCGCGACCGGAGATCTGGCGGAAATCGCGCACGGAGAGGGTGGCGGCTTTGGCGCCGCCGTATTTCCAGAGCTGGGTGAAGACGACGGTGCGGAGCGGGATGTTGATGCCGACGCCGAGGGTGTCGGTGCCGCAGATGACTTTGAGCAGGCCTTTTTGCGCGAGTTGCTCGACGAGGATGCGGTAGCGCGGGAGCAGGCCGGCGTGGTGAACGCCGATGCCGTGGCGGAGCCAGCGTTTGAGCTCCTTGCCGTAGGGGCTGGGGAAGCGCGCGGTTTCGAGGGCGGTGGCGAGGGCGGCTTTTTCCTCCTTCGAGGAGAGGGCGATGCTGGTGAGGTTTTGCGCGGTCTCGGCGGCGGCGCGCTGGGTGAAGTGGACGAGATAGGCGGGCGTGCGGCGTTCGAGGAGGAGTTGCTCGACGCGTTCGGCGAGCGGGGTTTCGGACCACTCGAAGTTGAGCGGGACGGGGCGTTTGTCGCTGCGCACGACGGCGACGGGCGCGCCGGTGCGGCGTTCGAGGTCGCGCTCGATGTTGGTGGTGTCGCCGAGGGTGGCGGACATGAGCAGGAAGCGGGTCTTGGCGAGGGCGAGGAGCGGGACCTGCCAGGCGACGCCGCGCTCCTGGTCGGAGTAGTAGTGAAACTCGTCCATGATGACGACGGAGAGGCGGGCGTCGTCGCCGCGGGCGAGGGCCTGGTTGGCGAGGATCTCGGCGGTGCAGCAGAGGATGGGGGCGTCGGGGTTTACGGTGGCGTCGCCGGTCATCATGCCGACGCGCTCGGGGCCGAAGTCGCGGCAGAGGGAGAGAAATTTCTCGTTAACGAGCGCCTTGATGGGGCAGGTATAGACGGAGCGTTTGCCGCGCGAGAGGGCGAAGAAGTGGGCGGCGGCGGCGACGAGGGATTTGCCGGAGCCGGTGGGTGTATTCAGAATCACATGACGCCCGGCGAGGAGTTCGAGAATGGCCTCTTCCTGCTCGGCGTAGAGTTCGAGGTTCTTGGCGGCGGCGGCGTCGAGGAAGCGGGTGAGCAGGGCGTCGTCGTTCGCGGCTTCGGCGAGGGAGAGCGGGGCGAGGGGTGGCGCGGCGGGAGCCGGGGCGGACGCGGAGACGGGAACGGACATGGCCGCAAAGAGGCGCAGATGGCGCGGAAAAGAACAAGCCGGAGGGCGGGGGAAAGGCCGCGAAGGGGGGCAAGGGGCAAAATCCCGTTGCACAGGGTTGGTGCGCCGACTTGATTGAGCACATGGTCATGACCGAGGAAGATCTGATTGCCGATGCCACCTTGGCAGGGGTGGATATCGAGCTGTTGGAGTTTAATTTGACGCTCACTCCCGAGCAGCGCGCGTATCGGCACGATGGAGCTTTGCAGCTGGCGCTTGAGTTGAAGCGGATCGGCGAGGAGATGCGTGCACACGCTGACGCAACTCCTTGATCGGCTCGCTGGGAGCGGGATCGATTTTGTGGTGATCGGCGGTTTCGCCGCAGTCCTGCACGGCTCCGCGCAGGTGACCCAGGATCTGGATGTTTGCGCGGTGTTGACCGACGAGAATGTGAGTAAACTGCGCGAAGCGCTTGGGGATTTGGATCCGCGTCATCGGATGACGCCGCAGAAACTGTCGTTTTTGGATGTGCCGCCACCCGGCACGTCGCTGAAAAATCTCTATCTGCGCACGCAGTTGGGCGTCGTGGACATCATCACGGAGGTCATCGGGGTGGGCGACTTCGAGCGCTTGTGTGCAAAGGCCCAGATCGTGACCATAGGCGGCAGGCGGGTGCGCGTTATCGCGATCGACGATTTGATCACCGCCAAGGAGACCTTGGCTCGTGGCAAGGATCTGCTCGTGGCGAAGGAGTTGCGGCTGATTGCAGTCCTTAAATCGCCAGCCAATTAGGCGAATCCATCGGGCGAAAAAAAGGCGGCGCACCGGAGGGTGCGCCGCCCGGGGGAAGCGGGAGCGGGCCCGGGCGTGGTCAGGCTTTTTTGCTTAGCAGCCAGAAGGCGTGGACGATGCCGAGGATGCCGAAGGTCAGGATCCAGAGCACGAGGTTGATGATGAGGTCCTTGCCCACGCCCTTGCGCATGGCGACGGCGACGGGAGGCAGGAAGATGCAGAGCAGGATTTCGACGATGGTCATGGTGTTGGGTTGGTTTTGGCGGACGCGGGGATGAATAGCAGGCGGCGGGCCGGGAGGCAAGGGACGGCGAGGGGGAGCGTGCTTTGAGGATTGAGCGTGAGCTCAATGGTTTGGCGCGGCGCTTTTCCGGAACTTGGGCTCACGTCCAAGCCTACGTCGGGTTGGTGACGGCGACAGGAGTGCCCGATATTCCCTATTCTCACGAATCGGGCCACGTTGCAAATGTAGCTCGTTTCGTGAGAAACGAGACTCCGGCCTCAATAGCCGGCGGAGGGGGTGGCGGGTTTGGCGCCGTTGAACTCGGCGAGGATGGAGGCGGCGTTGCTGGTGCCGAGGCGGGTGGCGCCGGCGGCGAGCAAGGCCTGGGCGTCGGCGAGGGTTTTGATGCCGCCTGAGGCCTTGAGTTGAATGCCGCCTCGGCGGGCGGCAGCCCAGGCGGCGATGTCGGCGACTTTCGCTCCGGCGGTGCCGAAGCCGGTGGACGTCTTGATGAAATCGGCACCGGCCTCTTCACAGAGGCGGAGGGCGGTGAGTTGTTGCTCGGCGCTCAGGTAGCAGGTCTCGACGATGATCTTGATGAGCTGGCCGTGGCCGTGGGCGAGTTGGACGAGGGCGCGGAGTTCGTCGGCGACGAGGGCGAGGTCGTCGTCGCGCAGGGCGGCGTAGTTTAGGACGATGTCCACCTCGTGCGCGCCGGCGGCGTGGGCTGCATCGATCTCGGCGGCTTTGGCGGCGGAGGAGAAACGTCCGCTGGGGAAGCCGATGACGGTGCCGATCTTGATGCCGGTGCCGGCGAGCTCGCGGGCGGCGAGGGGCACGGAGGCGGGGTAGATCATCACGCAGGCGAAGCGGTGTTCGGAGGCTTCGCGGCAGAGTTCGACGATGTCGGCGGCGGGGGCGTCGAGACGGAGGTTGGTGGAGTCGAGCGCGGCGGCGAGTTCGGCGGAGGTCATGTTGAGAGCTGATAGAGCTGGTAAGCTGGTAAAGCTAGTAAGCGCGCGCGTGTTTTACCAGTCGTCGCTGCGGAAGGGGACGGCGGGGAGGCCTTCGTGGTTGAAGAGGCCGGCGAGCGGGGCGTTGCGCCAGGCATAGCGGACGGCGACGGGTTCGGGGACTTGGGGGGTGGAGACGAGGACGGTGTTGTTATCGTAGATTACGGCGCTGGCGGGGTGGAAGGTTTTGTCCTCGCCGGCGAGTTCGAAGCCGCCGAGTTCGTTGAGCGGGGCGCGCAGGCCGCCGTGGGGCTCGAAGGTGACGCGGAAGGCTGCGCCGTCGCGCTCGGCTTTTTTGAAAACGGGGCCGCTGTCGATGACTTTGACGCCGTAGTCGCGGGCGAGGGCGAGGCGGGCGAGGCGGCGGCCGACGTCCTTTTTGTTGCGCGGGTGGATGTCGCTCACGTCGCCGATGTCGATGATGACGGCCTGGCCGGTGGCGGGAAGCGCGAGGGTCTTGGTCTGGGCTTCGCGGAGGAAGGCCCAGTTGGTGGCGGTGGGGCTTTGGAAGTTGGCGAGTTGGACCCAGTAGAAGGGGAAATCGCCCTGGCCGAATCGGGAGCGCCAGCCGGTGATCATGGCGGGGAAGATGTCGGCGTAGCGGGCGGGTTGGCCGGCGTTGGCCTCGCCCTGATACCAGATCGCGCCGCGGATGGCGTAGGGCGCGAGGGGGTGGATCATGGCGTTGTAGAGGCCGGCGGGCGTGGCTGGGTGGCCGGAGCCCCAAGGCGCGTTGGGGGCGCGCTTGGTGAAGGGTTGGGCGGCGGCCTTGGCGGCGTCGCGCTCTTGTACCCACGCGGCGCGGTGGACGTCGTATTGAGCTTTTTTCTCCGGGTATTCGGCGAGGGTCTTTTGCCAGGCTTCGCCGATGTAGGCGAATGGGTCGGCGGCGAGGGTGTCGGCGTCGGTCCAGGCTTCGGCGCGGGTGCCGCCCCAGGAGCTGTTGATGATGCCGACGGGCACGCCGACGAGGGCGTGGATGTCGCGGGCGAAATAGTGGGCGACGGCGGAGAAGTTACCGGTGGTCTCGGGCGAGGCGGCGCGCCAGGAGCCGGAGGCGGTGGTGGCGGGGGAGTCGGCGACTTGCTTGGTGATTTTGATTTCGCGGATGAGGGGGTTGGTGGAGCCGGCGACGTCGATGGTCCGGTCGTGGGTGTTGTTCATCGACCACTCCATGTTGGACTGGCCGGAGGCGATCCAGACCTCGCCGACGAGGATGTTGGCGAGGGTGAGGGTGTTTTCGCCGGCGAGGGTGAGGGTGGCGGGTTCGGCGCTGGCGGGCAGCGGATCGAGGGTGACGCTCCAGCGGCCGTCTTCGGCGGCGGTGGCGGACTTGGTCTGGCCGGCGAAGGTGACGGTGATTTTCTCGCCGGCGTTGGCCGTGCCCCAGACGGGCACGGGTTTGTCGCGTTGAAGGACGGCGTTGTCTTGGAAGAGCGGGGCCGGGGTGACGGCGGCGAAGAGCGCGGCGGGCGCGGTTAAAAGCAGGACGAGGAGGGTGCGGGTCGAGGTCATGAGAGGGGGAGCTGGTAAAGCTGGTAAGCTAGTAGAGCTGGTAGAGCGGATGCGGGGCGGGGCTTAGTTTTGCTTTTTAAGGAAGGCGGCGAGTTCGCGGGCGGTGGGCATGGCGGGGGCGGTGCCGGGCTTGGTGACGGAGAGGGCGGCGACGGCCTGGCCCTGGCGGGCGGCGGCGAGGAGGTCGCCGTCGTGCTTCACGTAGCCGGCGGCGAAACCGCCGACGAAGGCGTCGCCCGCGCCGGTGGTGTCGATGGCTTTGACGATGTGGGCCGGGATGGCGGCGAAGGACTCGGGCTGCGAGACGAAGCAGCCGCGTTTGCCGAGCGTGATGATGACGACGGGCGGGCCGAGACGGCGGCAGAGGACGTGGAGGGCGGCGGGTTTTTCCTTGGCGAGGGCGGCCTCGGTGTAGGGTTTTTTCGAATACGCAGGGACGAGCAGGTTAACGAGCGCGACGAACTCGGTCTCGTTGGGGACGAGGATGTCGGCATCACGCAGGAGCGCGGGGTCGAAATCGGCGCGCATGGGCGCGGGGTTGAGCAGGGTGGTCGCGCCGGCGCGGCGGGCGGCGCGCAGGGTGTGGGCTACGGCGGCGAGGCTGGTTTCGAGCTGGGTGACGACGATGCGCGCGCCGGCGAAGAGGGCGGGGGGCAGGTCGCGGGGGGCGAGGGCCTCGTTGGCGCCGAGGGCGACGACGATCTCGTTTTGGCCGGAGTCGTCCACGAGGATGCCGGCGGTGCCGGTGGCGTGTTTCGGTTTGGGGATGAAGCGGGCTGCGATTTTGTTTTCGGCGTAGAAGGTTTTGGCGACCTCGGAGAAGGCGTCGGCGCCGACCGCTCCGACGAAGAGGGTGGCGGCTCCGGCGCGGCCGGCGGCGACGGCCTGGTTGGAGCCTTTGCCGCCGGGGCCGGTGACGAAACGTCCGAGCGTGGTTTGACCGGCGGAGGGGAAGGAGGCGCAACGCCAGGTGAGATCCTGCACGTAGCTGCCGACAACGATAACGGCTGGGGTGGGGGTGGGGATGGTAGGGGAAGGCATGGGGTGGGCGAAAGGGGAGAGGGAAGCGTGGCGTGTGAGGTGTCGCAAGCGTGGGGCTTGCGGGGGCGGGTGCATCAGGCGAATCGGGTGGCACGTCGTCGATTCGGTTCCGCGCTTTGGCGGCGGTTTACGTTATCCGTTCGCGCCAGTAGCCGGGGCGGCGTTTGAAGTGGGCGACAGCGTAGATGGCTATGTGATCGGGTTTCTCCACGTAGAGGATCGCATAGGGGAAGGTTTCGCTAAAGTGTCTTCGCATCGGGTGGGCGACGACACGGTAAAGCCGGGGCGCGGAGCATATATCGGCGATGAGCCGATAGATCTCGTCGTAGAGACGCCCGGCCAGGGCCTCGCTTTCCTCCCGGTAAAACGCGAGCGCCTCGGCAAAGTCCGCCTCTGCGCCCTCTTCGAAATACCAAGGTTTCACCGACCGATGAATTGACGCATCCGGGCCATGACTTCCTCGCCGGGCCGTAGTTGGGAACGGCCGCTTTCGACTGCCGCCAAGCGTTCCAGAGCGAGTTGGTTCCACTCCGCCGCAATCTCGGGCGAGGCCTCGCCGTGCATCGCACCGCCGAGACGGTCAAGCAGTTCGGCGCGCAGGTCTTGTGGCAGTTGCCTGGCCTCCGCCACGATTTGGTCAACGGTCATGCTCATGTTTCCGATGCTGTTGGATTCGTGTCCGGAGGCAAGTCCAGCGCTTCGGCGAGGGCGGCGAGGAGGTCTTCGGCGGGCTCGGCGCCGACGCTTAGGCGGAGCAGGTCGGGATCGAGCCCGTTGGCGCGGAGTTTTTCGCGGCCGGTCTCGCTCGTGACGAGGTCGTAGTGCGCGAGATACATGAAGGGGCAGATGAGCGAGGTTTGCAGGCCGAAGCTCGGTCCTTTGGCGAGGCGCAGGCGGTCGTAGAAACGGGCGAGGGGGAAGTCCGCCGTCTGACGCAGGGTGAAGGTGATCATGCCGCCGACGCTGGCGGGCGCGCGGGCAAGCGCGGCGTAGTTGTTCGATGAATACGGGTGTCCGCTCCAGTAAACCTCGGCGACGCGCGGGTGGTTGCGCAGGAAGTCCACCACGCGGGGGGCGGTGGCGTTGATGCGTTCGATGAGCGCCGGGGTGGCGTCGATCTGGGCGGCGAGGCGGGCGAGGTCGCGCGGGTAAACGGCGGCGAGCGCGGCGGCGGCGGCGAGGGCGGGGCGCAGGGCTGGGGCGAGGGGCGAGGCGGGGTTTACGGCGGCGGCACCGAGGATGACGTCGCCCTCGCCGGCGGTGTATTTGGTGAGGGAGTTGGCGATAAGGTCGGTGTGGCGGAGGACGTCGATGTTCCAGGGCGAGGCGATGGTAGGATCGACCACGAGCGCGACGCCGCGGGCGCGGCAGAGGGCGGCGAGCGCGGGGAGGGCGGGCGTCTGGAGGAGGGGGTTGGTGGGCACCTCGGCGAAGACGCCGGCGACGTGGCCGGCGTGGGCGTCGAGCAGGCGGGCGAGGCCTTCGAGGTCGAAGACGTTTTCGTGGTGCAGGTAATCCTCTGCCGGGGCGGCGGTGAGTTTTTGCAGGATGGCGATGGTGTCGAGGTAGAGCCAACCGAGCTGGACCCAGCGAGTGCGGCCTAGCGGTGCTTGGGCGGCATTGACGGCTTGGAAGGCGGCGTAGGTGGCGGCCATGCCGCTGGGCAAGAGATGAACGTCGTCGGCGGGGAGGGCGTGGCCGTAGATGGCGGCTAGGGTTTGACGGATGTGGGGGGCGGCTTGCGCGTTGGCTTTGTCGGAGCCGGGGTCAGCGATGCCTTGGCCGGGGAAACCGGTTTCGGGAGCGGTTGAGGGGAGTTCGCCTACGAGGCCGAGCCAGTCCTCGGCGGCGCGGGAGGACGCGAAGGCGCCGGTATGTTGAAGGTGGTGTTTGGCGCGGCGCGAGAGTTCGGGCGAGGCGTCGGCGGGGAGGGCGAGGGCGGTGAGCCAGGGGTCGAGCGTGACGATGTCGCCAGTGTCGCCGAGGTGGGCGCGGAGGGTGGCGGCGACGGCCGGGCCGGCGCAGAGCCAGAGTTCGCGGCTGGCGAGGGCGGGGTCTTGGCGGCGCAGAGTTTCGGCTACCTGATTGAGGAGAGGGTGAACGACGAAGCGCGGGTAGCCGCTGGTGAGGTGGCGGGTTATTTCGGGGTCTTTTTCCTCGTAGCCGATGATATCGCGCATGGTGGGCAGGCTGCAGGAGACCGCGTGGAGGAGGTCGGGAATGCGCTGGCCGAGCGGGCGATGAACGAGGGCGGAGTCGGACATGGGAAAAGAACGACGAATGACGAAGGAGGAGAGGCGAATGGCAAGAGCGGGGCGGAGGCGGATGAATACAAGGATACAGACGGAAGGTTTTAACCGCCAATGCCGCGGCTCAGGGAACGCAGCTGCACCGTTAGCGTATGGTCCTCTAATGCCGAAGAGGTCCCTAATGCCACGAACGTGAGTTCGGGGATGGTATCTGGTCGCGACAACGGGTTCGCGCTTGGCATCACCGGCAACCTCGCTCAGGGCTACTCCGTGATCTACGGCTACGACACCGCCGGTCGTCTCGGCACCGTCACCGATCCCAACGGCACCTTCACCTACGGCTACCTCGCCAACAGCCATCTGCGTTCATCTGCGACATCTGC
>CAZOGV010000088.1:0-11461 GCA_964579225.1 uncultured Akkermansia sp.
GCATCCTCGTCGCCGCTCCGTGCCAGTCCTTTCGCAACGATTAATATTTAGTTACAGGTCCCTTGTTGTTTCCAGTGGATGAATCGAGATGCGGCACGGTTGCCGGGCCGGGAAGCGCGGTTGCCGTTGTAAAACCGGTCGGCGACCGGTGCTCCCGCCCACTCGCTGGAGAAACAGCGAGGAGCCCCAAAAAAGTGGCGGCAAACTGCCGCACTCCAAAGACGGATTAGACGATGCGGTTTTCGGCGATGACTTTCGAATACCACTTGGCGCTGAGCTTGGGGGTGCGCTTCTGGGTCTTGAAATCGCAATAGACGACGCCGAAGCGCATGTCGTAGCCGTCTTCCCACTCGTAGTTGTCCATGAAGGACCAGAGGAAGTAGCCCTTGACCGGCACGCCGTCTTGGATGGCGCGGCGGAGTTCGCCGAGGTAGTTGCGCACGAGATCGCGGCGGTGGAGGTCGTGGACCTCGCCCTTGACGGGCGCGGCGTCTTTGTAGCCGCAACCGTTTTCGGTGATGTAGATGGCCTTGGCGCCGTAGATTTCGGCGGCGAGGCGCGGGCCCCAGTAGAGGGACTGCGGCATGATCTTGAGCCAGGGGCAGTCGGCGGTGGGGTAGGAGGCGGGGAAGGGGAGCTCTTCGTATTTGGCGCGACCCTTGCCGGCGCGCACGTAGGTGCCGGTGTAGATGTTCATGCCGAGGAAATCGGTGGGTTGGGAGATGAGCTTAAAATCGCCCTTCTGGACTTTGGGCGCGTCCTTGCCGGCGGCGCGCAGGTAGGCGGGGTTGTAACGGCCGCTGTAGATGGCATCGAGGATGCGCCAGTTGGTCTGGATAAAGTGGGCGCGGACGGCGGCGATGTCCTCGGGGGTCTCGCTGACGGGCACGCCGATGTTGGAGTTATCGGTAATACCGACGCGGGCACCCTTGCCGCCGAATTCGCGGACGGCGCGCACGCCGTGGCCGTGGCAGAGCAGGGCGTGGTGATAGGTCTGGTTGACGACGCCGGCGGGAAGCTTGAGGCCGGGAGCCTTCGTGCCGATCTCGTAGCCGAGCTTGGTGAAGCAGACGACTTCGTTGAGGGTGATCCAATTTTTAACCCGGGAGCCGAAGGCCTTGACGATGGTCTCGGCGTAGGTGGCGAAGGCGTCGGCGGTGCGGCGGTCGCGCCAGCCGCCGAAGCGGGCTTCGAGGGACTGGGGAAGATCCCAGTGGAACATGGTGACCCACGGGGTGAGGCCGTGTTTTTCCATGGAGTCGAAGAGGCGGTGATAGAAATCGAGGCCCTTCTGGTTCACGGCGCCGTCGCCATCGGGGAAGATGCGGGGCCAGGCGATGGAGAGGCGGTAGTGCTTCGCGCCGAGGGAGCGCATGAGCTTAAAGTCGGCCTCGTAGCGGGTGTAGTGTTCGCAGGCGACGTCGAGGGTGTCGCCGTTTTTCACCGCGCCGGGCTGGCGGGAATAGTGGTCCCAGATGGACTCGCCTTTCCCGTCGGTGAAGGCGGCTCCTTCGATTTGCGGGGCGGCGGCGGCGAAGCCCCAGACAAAGTTTTTCGGGAAGGAGAGGAGGCGGGGTTTGATCATGGTGTGGTGATGAGCAGGAACAGGTGGAGCAATGGAAAGCGCGGACGTTTGCGGGACAGATCGCGGTGGGCAAGCCGAGTCGGTTTCATGCTGATGAATCAACAATCCGGGATTGTTGTCAGAGGCGCGTCGCGGTGGGTTGGCGTTCTTCTGAACGATGCAAAATGGCCTCATCATACTGAACAGCTACGCTTACGGAATCATCTACGGCCCGGAACTTACGGAGGAAATCTCACGTCGGGTTAATCTGCTCGCTCCGCCGATGACGCGTGAGGAGGCCGTGGGCCGACCGGAGTTGTTGGCGCAGGCGGATGTGATTTTCTCGGGCTGGGGCATGCCAACGCTCGATAAGGCTTTTTTGGCGGCGGCGCCGAAATTACAGGCGGTGTTTTACGGCGCGGGTTCGGTGCGCGGGTTCACGACCGACGAATCGTGGGCGCGCGAGATCAAGATCGTGAGCGCCTACGCGATGAACGCGGTGCCGGTTTCGGAATACACGATCGCGACGATTTTGCTGAGTTTGAAAAACTTTTGGCGGCACGCGTTCGAGGCGAAGCAGCTCGGGCGTTATGCGGAGCGCATGGTGTGCGCGGGAGCCTACGGCAGCACGGTGGGCTTGATCTCGCTGGGCATGATCGGGCGCATGGTGCGGGAGCGGTTGCGGGCCTTCGATGTGAAGGTGATCGCCTACGATCCGTTCGTGACGCCGGAGCAGGCGGCGGCGATGGACGTGGAGATGGTGACGCTCGACGAGGTGTTTCGCCGCAGCGACGTGGTGAGCCAGCATACGCCGTGGTTGAAGGAAACGGAGCGCATGATCCAGGGGCGTCACTTCGAGTTGATGAAAGAGCGTGCGACTTTTTTGAATACGGCGCGCGGCGCGGTGGTGAACGAGGCGGGTTTGATCGAGGTGTTTTCCCGGCGCACGGATTTGACGGCGATTCTGGACGTGACCTGGCCGGAGCCGCCGGCGGAGGGTTCGGCGTTGTGGACGCTGCCGAACGTGATTTTGACGCCGCATATCGCGGGCTCGATGAACAACGAGTGTCGGCGCATGGGGCGGCTGATGATCGAGGAGTTTGATCGTTGGTCGCGCGGCGACTCGATGCAGTGGCTGATCTCGAAGGAGAAGGCGGCGTTGCTGGCGTAGGGCGGCGGCGGTCGCGATCATGCGGCCGACGGAGAGGGGCGGTCTGGCAAGGTGGCATAAAAAAGGCGGGACCCGGAATTCCGGGTCCCGCCTTTTTTGCCGACCTTAGTTCTGCTTTGTTAAGCTGGCCGCCAAACCCGGGCGCACACGAGGTGCGCCCCTACGACAATCCGCCGCTTTGTAGGGGTGCGGTTCGTTCGCGCCCGCAGCGTTTCCACAGCTTAATGAGTAGAATTAGAATTCGGCGCGGAAGCCGAAGTAGTAATTGCGGCCGTTGGCGGGGTCGATGCCATCGTTGCGCACTCGGCTGAAGTAGGACTCGTCGAACAGGTTGTTGACGCCGGCCAGCAGGGTTAGCGGTGAGTTGCCGACGCGGTATTCGGCGGTGAGATCCCAGACGGCGTAGGCGGGCACGTCGAACTGGACGGCATTGTTGTCGTTCGCGGAGCTGTCGTCCACGAGCGTGCCCAGCAGCGCGATTTTCAGCTTGCGAGGCAGGTCATAGACAAGGCCGGCGCGAGCGAGGTAATCGGGGGTGAATTGAGGGGTGTTGCCAACGAGGAGGGGGTTGCCGCTGGCGGTGATCTCGGCGTTGATGAGCGTGAGGTTGGCGAAGACGTTCAGCTTGGCGGACGAGTCGTTGGCGGCGAGGTGGCGGAGCAGGTCGTATTGCACGGAGGCTTCCACGCCGGAGTATTCGACTTCGCCCACGTTTTCGATCGAGGCGCCGACGGTGCCGACCTTGTCGTCGAAGCGCATGAAAAAGACGCTGGTGTCGAAGACGAGGCCGGCGAGGGGTTCACCGCGGTAGCCGAGCTCGGCCTGCCAGATACGGCCCTCGCCGAGATCGTTGGCGGCCGTGCTGGCGCCGGACGTGGGCACGGCCTCGGTGAAGATGGCCGGGCGGTAGCTCTGGGAAATGTTGGCGTAAACCTGGGTGGAGGCGGGCAGCTCGTAAGCGAGGCCGAGACCGAAGAGGGGCACGACGTCGCTGATCTCCTTGGAGCCGGAGGGGGGGACGGCCGGGAGGCTGGTGACCGGGTCGAAGAAGCGGGCGCTCACGCTTTGGCGGAAGGTTTCCAGTCGCACGCCGGGGGTGACGCTGAGGTTGCCAAAGCGAAAGAGATTTTCGGCGAAGACGGGGGCGTAAAGCACGTCGCGCGAGGAATCGAGGGTGACGACGCTGGTGCCGGTCACGACGTTGCGCCGGGCGTCCACGCGAGGCGAATCGGTGTAGTAGAGTTGGGCGCCGGAGGTGAAGGTGTGGCGATTTCCCTGACCCCAATCGTGGCGGTAACGGGCGTCGATGCCGTAGGTGGAGAACTCCTGGGTTTCGTCGGTGAAGGTGTTCTGCGCCGCGCCGGTGGTCATAAGGTTGAAGGGCGCTGGCGTGGTGCCGAATCCGCCGCCGCGCTGGCGTTGGCTGGAGCGGGTGTAGTCCACGGCCCAGGCGCTGACGGTGAACAGGCCGTTGGAAAGGCTGCGTTCCCAGGTCAAGGTGGCCGAATCGCGGTCGAGTTGAAAGCGGTCGAAGAGCCGGGTGGAGGCGTTTGAGCCGCTGGCGAAGGCGGCCTGCGTCATGCCGCCGGGCTCGCCGTGTTGCTCGCGGTAGCTGTCGAGGGTCAGATACCAGCGGCTCGGGCCGGTGGCGTCGAGGGCTAGGGTGAGGTTGAAGGCGTCGAGCGCGACATCGCTGTTTGCGGAGCGAAATCCGTCGGTTTCGCGGCGGTTGTAATAAAAGTAGTAGCCGAGGCGGTCGGTGGTGCCGTCGAGGTAGGTGTAGCTGTTCCAGGTGTTGTCCTCGGCGAAGGTGTTTTCGGTGCCGCCGCCAAGCTGGCGATCGGTGCGGGGGCGGTGCGTCACGTAGTTGAGGGCGCCTCCGGGCTGGGGACCGTATTGCAGCGAGGCGCCGCCGTGCACGAATTCGAGCCGGTCAACGGTCTGAAGCGGCGGGACATAGTAGGCTTCGGGGTAGCCAAATTGATCGGCATGAATGGGCAGGCCGTTCTTCAAGACTTGGGTGAACTGGGCGCGATGGGGCTCGAGTCCGCGATAGCCTATCGAGAGGAGAGGCGAGCTTTCCTCGCTGAGCACGAGGCCGGGGGTCTGGATCAACGCTTGGCGGTAGTTGCTGCCGCTGATGCGGGGGAGGGCGTCGAAGTCGAGCGTGACGGTTTTTTTGCCCGCGTTGATCGAAGTGCCGACGACGTCGGGAAGAAAGCGAGCTTGCACCACCTGGTCGGCCTCGGCCTCCACGACGAGTTCGGGCAATACGTAAACCGTATTGCCGGATTTGTCCGATGTGGCGGACGCGGGGGACGGGGTGGCGGATGACTCGGCCGGCGCGGTCGATTGAGCGCTCAGGACGGGCGCACACACCAGCGTGATGGCGGCGAGCAGTTTCTGTGATGCGAGGGCGAAGCGAGAGGAAGCAGTGTTCATGAAACGGCTCCATGAGGATGAGACGCATTCTCACTACAAGGATTTTTTCGAGATGCGGTCTCAATCTCAATAAGGAAAGTGTGGATGGGGTGCAGGTAACTAATTGTAAGAAAATGGGTTTTGGAGAGCATCGATTTGAGAATGAGTCGTGTCGATTTTGGGATTTGCGAATGACGCGGTTGCAAAGGTGCGTTGACGGTGGCGCGGGAGGGACCTTGCTGACGGGCTATGTCCACGGCCTCTTTGCATGTGAATCTGGGTGAACGGAGCTACGATCTGCACTTCGGGTCGCATTTGACCGCGCGTTTGCGCGGGGAGCTCGAGGCGGCGCTCGCGGTCGGCCGCAAGGTGGCGATCGTGACGGACGCAAATCTGGCGAAGGCGCAGGCGACGATGTTGGACGAGTTGGCCGGGGCCGAGGGTTCGGCGGGCGCGCTGCCTCGCTTGGTGTTGGCGGCGGGCGAGGGCACGAAGTGCATCGCGGAGCTGGGGCGGGTGTGGGATTTTTTGGCGGCGAATCGGCTGGATCGGTCGTCGTTGCTGGTCGCGGTGGGCGGCGGCGTGATCGGGGATCTGGCGGGTTTCGCGGCGGCGAGTTATTTGCGCGGCATACCGTTCATCCAGGTGCCGACGACCTTGCTCGCGATGGTGGACAGTTCGGTGGGCGGAAAGACGGGCATCAACCTGACGGCGGGCAAAAATCTGGTGGGGGCGTTTCACCAGCCGCACGCGGTCTATATCGACACGGCCTTGCTGGCCACGCTTCCGCCGCGCGAGTTCGCGGCGGGCATGGCGGAGGTGATCAAGTATGGCCTGCTCGGCGACGTGGAATTGCTGGCGCGGCTGGAGCGCGAGCCGTTGACCTTGGCGAGCGAGGATCTGGCGGCGGTGGTGCGGCGTTGCTGCGAGATCAAGGCGGGCATCGTCGAGGCGGACGAGCGCGAGACGGCCAAGGAGGGCGGTCGCGCGCTGCTCAACCTCGGGCACACCTTTGGTCACGCCATCGAGCAGGTGACGGGCTATGGAACGTATTTGCACGGCGAGGCGGTGGCGGTGGGGCTGGTGGCGGCGGCGCGGTTGTCGCGGAAACTTGGATACATCGAGGAGGCCGGTGTGGCGCGGGTGGAGGCGGTGGTGGCGGCGCACGCGTTGCCGACGCGCCTGCGCGAGCCGCTGGCGCTGGCTCCGCTCACGGCGGCGATGGCGCGCGACAAAAAGGTGCGCGCCGGGGGCTTGCGTTTCGTGGTGCTCAAGGCGCTCGGCGAGGCGGCTACGCAGGGCGACATAGCCGCCGCGCTGGCCGAGGCTGCCTTCCGCGAAGTCGGGGCGGCGTAGGCGAGGGGCGCGGCCTAACTGGCTCGATTTGGGATTTGGCCTTTTGGGATTTGGAATTTCCTTCAGGAACGTGGCCGCCATCGACGAAGGCATCGTTCGGGAATATTTTGAGCAAAACGGATTTTTCGTGCGCCAAGTGCGCAAGCACGCCGTGCAGGCTCGAAAAAAGACCAGCGAGGAGGAAATCGATTTGGTCGTGTTCAACCCCACGTGGGTGCGCGAGCAGCGAAAGCCGGACTTCTTTCTTTTCGCCACGGAGCTGCCCTACCTGCATCGCGCCATCGTGGCGGTGAAGCCGTGGCATACCGACGTGTTCACACCGGGCATGCTGAAGAGTTCGCCGGAGATATTTCGGTTTTTGGAGGCAGAGGTGCAGCGCGGGGCGGCGCGGTTTTTCCCGGCCGAGGAGGGCGTGGGGGCGGAGGCTCCGGAGGCGTTTTCCAAGGTGCTCGTGTTGCCGGCGCTGCCGACCCAGGAACCGTTTCGCAGCCAGAGCGTGGAGCTGCTCAAGGCGCGCGGGGTGGACGGCATCATCTCGTTTCGGGCCATCCTGCTCGATCTGATCGAAAAGGTGGAGGTGAACCGGAGCTACCGGAAGAGCGACACGTTGGAGGTGCTGCGCATCTTGAAAAACTACGATCTGCTGCGCGATCCGCAGATGGACTTTTTGCCACCTCGGCCGGCGCGGTGAGGCGGGGCGGGGGATCAAGGAGCGGCGACACTCTTGTCGCCGAACAAACGCACCGCACGGCGACAGGAGTGTCGCCGCTCCTTGAGTCGCTCCTTGTGCATGCTTGAAACGGAGCGCGGGGGCGGCGAGCGTGACGGACTTTTCCCCATGATACATCCGACCGCGATCATCGAACCCGGGGCCCAGTTGGGCGTGGACTGCGAAGTCATGGCGCACGCGATTGTCACGCGTCACGCCGTGCTCGGCGACCGCGTGGTGGTGCATCCGGGCGCGGTGGTGGGCGGCGATCCGCAATACCTGAAGTTCGACCGCCGCATGCCGACCTTTGTTCACGTGGGCGAGGGCTCGGTGATTCGCGAGAACGTGACGCTGAATCGCTCCATTTACGAAGGTAAGGCGACGGTGCTGGGCGCGCGTTGTTTTTGCATGGCGAACAGTCATGCGGGGCATGATTGCACGGTGGGGGACGACGTGGTGCTGGCGAACAACGCGATGCTGGCGGGTCACGTGGAGGTGGGCGCGTTCACCTTCGTCGGAGGCGGCGCGGGCATTCACCAGTTCGTGCGCATCGGCGAAAGCGTGATGGTGTCGGGCTTGGCGCGCGTGGCGCTCGATCTCGCGCCCTTCACCATCGTGGCGGAGCGCGACGAGGTGAGCGGCTTGAATCTGGTGGGGCTGAAGCGGCGCGGGTTTTCGCGCGACGCGATTCGCGAGCTGAAGGAGGCGTTTCGCGCGGTGTATTTCGCGTCGGGCAACATTCGCGCGCTGGCGGCGGGGGCGCTGGATTCCGGCGCTTATGCGTCGGAGGAGGCGCGGCGGTTTCTGGCGTTTTTTGCCGGCGGCAAGCGCGGCTTTGCGCGGTCGGATCGTCCGGTGCGCGCGGAGGGCGGCGAGGAGGCATGAGCGACGCGCCCGCAAGGCTCGCGTTTACCTGCGGCGACCCGGCTGGGGTCGGCCCGGAGATTATCGCGACATGGCTGGCGGCGTCGTCGGCCGAGGAGGCGCGAGCGGTCGAGATTCACGGGCCGGCGCGCTGGCTGGCGGGGCTGCCACACGCGGGGATTTTTTCGGTCTGCGCGGCGGGCGGCGCGGATTACGCGGCGACGCCGGGCAAGCCGGATGAAGCCGGGGCGCGGTTGGCGGACGCGGCCCTGCGGGCGGCGGCGGAGTCGGCGCGCGCCGGGCGCGTGGCGGGCGTGGTGACGGGGCCGGTGGCGAAGAGCCGCATGGCGCGCGTGGGCTGGACGCATGCGGGGCAGACGGAGTTTTTTGCGGCGGAGTGGGGCGGCGATCCGGTGATGGCCTTCGCGGGCGGGCGGCTGCGGGTGGTGTTGGCAACGTGGCATATTCCTTTCGCGGCGGTGCCGGGGGCCTTGAACGAGGCGGTTCTGGGACGCTCGGCGGATGCGGCGGCGGAGTTGTGCGCGGCGGCGGGTGTGGCGGGCGCGGCGCGCGTCGCGGTGTGCGGGCTGAATCCGCACGCGGGCGAGGAGGGGCTGCTGGGCGGCGAGGAGCGCGACTTTATCGATCCGGCGCTCGATCGGCTGAGGGCGCGGCATGCGGGGCTCTCGCGCGCGCTGCCGGGCGACGCCGTATTCGGTCGGCAACTACGCGGGGAATTTGACGCGGTGATCGCGCTCTATCACGATCAGGGGCTGGCACCCTTGAAGACGCTGGAGTTTAACGAGGCGGTGAACGTGACGCTCGGGCTGCCGTTTGTGCGCACGAGTCCGGATCATGGCACGGGTTTCGACATCGCGGGGCGCGGCGTGGCTTCGGCGCGGAGTTTTGGCAACGCGGTGCGCTTGGCGCGCGAATTGGTCGCGTGGCGTCGCTTGCGCGGGAGCCGCTGAGCGCTCACATTATCGGACTCATGGAAAACTTTGTTGCATCCGCCGCTCCTGTTACCGTTTCGCCGCCCGAGGGTGTGCGCGTGGGCGACGAGCGGCTGGTGAAGCTGACCGAGCCGGCGGGGCGGAAGGTCGCGGCCTTGGTGGCGCGGGAAAACAAGGGCGAGTTTTTGCGCGTGGCGATCTCGGGCGGGGGCTGCAACGGATTGAGCTACAAGCTGCGTTTCGCGCCGACGCCGAAGAAGGGCGACATCTTGGTGGAGTCGGCGGGGGTGCGCGTGATCGTGGACGCGAAGACGGCGCTCTATTTGAAGGGCACGCACCTCGACTATTCGTCGGCGCTGATCGCGGGTGGGTTCAAGTTCACCAACCCGAACGCGAAGGCCTCGTGTTCGTGCGGCGAGAGCTTTTCGGTCTGAGTGGACAAACTCGGGCGAGGTTTGCGAGGTGGTCGGGCGGGTCCCTCCGCCCGTGGTTTTGGGATCGTGCGGTCCAAGCAGCGGGCGCAGGGATGCGCCCGCCCACCTGGTTTGCCGAGAGGTCTAAATGCCTACAGCAGGCCGGCTCCGCGGTAGCTGTAGTAGCCGATGCCGACGGGGTCATGGGCGGGGTCGCCGATGACGACGTGATCGTGAAAGGTGATGTCTAGAGCGTCGGCGGCGGATCTCAGTTTTCGGGTGATCTGGTTGTCGGCGGCGCTGGGCGAGGGGTCGCCGCTGGGGTGGTTGTGCGCGATGATGAAGCCGGTGGCGCCGTCGCGCACGACCTCGCGCAGGACCTCGGAGGCGCGGACGAGGGTCTGGTTGGCGGTGCCCGAGGTGAGCTCGACGCAACGTTGGAGGCGGTTGCGGGTGTTGAGGGTGAGGACCCAGCATTTCTCCATGGTGAGGCCGAGGACGCGGGGGCCGAGGAAGCTCACGATGTGCTCGGGTTCGGTGAAGGTGACGGGCGCGAGACGTTCGGCTTGGAGGACGCGGCGGACAACCTCCATGACGGTGCAGAGTTGCAGGGCTTTGACCCGGCCCACGCCTTTGAGCCGGCGGAAATCGGATTCATGCCAGCGGGCGAGGGAGTGCAGGGAACCGGCCTCGGCGAGCAGGCCTTCGGCGAGGGTGATGACGTCGTGGCCGCGGGTGCCGCTGCGCAGGATGAGGGCGAGCAGTTCGGTGTCGGAGAGTCTGCCGACGCCGAGGGTGAAGGCGCGTTCCTGGGGGCGTTCGCCTTCGGAGAGGGCGAGGAGACGGTTGGTGGGCCGGTTGGCGGCGGGGGAGCCGGGAAGCGGATCTTCGCTCATGGGCGGTGCGTGGGGCGGGCGGAGGGTGGGCAAGAAAAACGCCGCCCGGGAAGGGGCGGCGCGAGGGCGCTTGAGCGAAGGCGTCAGGCGTGAACGGCGCCTTCTTCCTGGTAGACGCCGAGGTGGCGGTAGCGCTCGTAACGGGCATCGAGGAGCTTGGTGACGGAGAGGCCCTTGAGGTCGTTGAGGTGTTTTTGGATGGAATACTTAAGCGCGGAGGCGGCCTGTTCGGGGTCGTTGTGCGCGCCGCCGAAGGGCTCGGGGATGACCTCGTCCACGACGCCGAGTTTTTCGAGGACATCGGCGTTGAGTTTCAGGGCGGCGGCGGCCTTGGGGGCTGCGGCGGGGTCTTTCCAGAGGATGGCGGCGCAGCCCTCGGGGGAGATGACGGAGTAGTAGCTGTTGTCGAAGATGAGCACGCGGTCGGTGACGCCGATGCCGAGGGCGCCGCCGGAGCCGCCTTCGCCGACGACGACGGAGATGGTGGGCACGCCGAGGAGGGTCATTTCACGGAGATTGACCGCGATGGCTTCGGAGACGTGGCGCTCTTCGGAGCCTAGGCCGGGGTAGGCGCCGGGGGTGTCGATGAAGGTAAGCACGGGCAGGCCGAATTTCTCGGCGAGCTTCATGAGGCGAAGGGCTTTGCGGTAGCCCTCGGGCTGGGGCATGCCGAAGTTGCGCGCGATCTTCTCCTTGGTCTCGCGGCCCTTTTGCTGGGCGATGATCATGACGGGCTTGCCGTCGAAGAAGGCGGTGCCGCCGATGAGGGCGCGGTCGTCGTTGAACTGGCGGTCGCCGTGCAGTTCCTCGAAGCCGGTGCAGAGGAAGCCGACGTAGTCGAGGGCGTAGGGGCGCTTGGGGTGGCGGGCGATTTGCACGCGTTGCCAGGGCGTCAGGGAGGAGTAGATCTCGCGCTGGGTGGCGGAGATTTTTTTCTCGATGGCGAAAATCTCTTTTCCGAGGTCGAGGTTGTTTTCGAGCGATTGTTTGCGGAGTTGCTCAAGCTGGATGCTGAGGTCGCGCAGGGGTTTCTCGAACTCGAGCGTGTAAATGGGTGCGTCCATGAAAGGTGGTCGGGGAAAAACAGAGTAAGCTGAGGAGCACGGGGGGGGCT
>CAZOGV010000089.1:0-11433 GCA_964579225.1 uncultured Akkermansia sp.
AGGGCGGCGCTGAAGATGGTGTGTTTGCCGTGGGTGCGGAGGTATTCGATCAGGGCTTTGTCGCCGGCGACGAAGCCGCCGATGGAGCCGAGGGATTTGGACATGCTGCCGCAGAGGATGTCGATCTGGTCGGTGACGCCGAAGTGGTCGGCGGTGCCGCGGCCTTGGCGGCCGAGGACGCCGAAGCCGTGAGCGTCGTCGAGCACGGTGAACATTTTGTGGGCGGCGGCGGTTTCGAGGAGGGCGGGGAGGGGGGCGACGTGGCCCTCCATCGAGTAGATGCCCTCGATGGCGAGGAGTTTGGGGGCGGCAGGGGGGAGTTGGGAGGCGACGTCGCGGAGGTCGGCGGGGTTGTTGTGGGCGAAGCGTTCGAGGGTGGCGGTGGAGAGGCGGGCGCCGTCCCACATGCAGGAGTGGATGTTTTTATCGGCGAGGATGATGTCGCCTTTTTGGGCGAAGGCGGCGAGGCCGGAGAGGCAGGAGAGGTAGCCGGCGGCGTGGACTTGGCAGGCTTCCTTGCCGAGGAAGGCGGCGAGTTTGGCCTCGAGGGCGAGGTGGTAGGCGCGGGAGCCGTTGGAGACGCGGGCGCCGGTGGTGCTGGTGCCCCATTCGAGGACGGCGGCGCGGGCGGCTTCGATGGTTTTGGGGTGAAAGGAGAGGCCGAGGTAGTCGTTGCTGGCGAGCATGACCATGTCGCGGCCGTCGAGGCGGATGGAGGTGCCGCGTTGCCACTCGGGGGCGTGGTAGTAGGGGGCGTAGCGGAGGCGGAGCTTGGTGGCGGCGTCGTCGCGACAGCGGTCGGCGATCGGATTCGTGGTTTTGGAGAAAAAGGGAAGGGCCATGTAGTGGAGGCCGTGAAGTCGGGATGGAGCGTGGGAAAACGCAAAAAGTTTATGACGGCGGGGGGAGCTTTCGTATTTTTGGAGGCAGGGTTTGTGGGGGGAATGATTGGCCGCCGCGGGGGAGGTAGGTTGAGGTTACGAGGTCCGGGGGTGTGGTCGGGGCGCTGTTTGGGGGGCGCTGTCTTCGGCGAGCGAAGACCCTACGGGACGAGCTTGGCAGTGGGCGGCGGGTTCGGCGACGAGGCGGCGCTTCAGCGGCGAGATACGGACGGAGGCAATCGGAAAAGACCACAGGCCCAACCGCCGAGAGCGGCGAATGCTTTCGCCCACCGGTTCTCGAAACCGTGGCTTGCGAAGGAGGCCCCGCGTTTCGCGCTTAGCCAGAGCAGGCGAATCGCGACCTCGATCCGGCGAAGGCCGACAGCTCGGCGAGTGAGCAGGTAGGTGAGGTTTTGGTGGCAGAGGTGAACTCGATGCACGGGCATGTCGGCCAGCAAGCGTGGCCCACGTGGGCCGCGCACGAGGATTTTTTTACCGACTTGGTGGGACAGCTCCAAGCCGGGCAGCACCCAGACTTCCGCGCCCGCCGCGCGGACGGAAAGGCCGAGGGCGAAGTCGTAGATATCGAGAAAGTAGCGGTCGGAGGGCAGCTCAACGGAGGTGAGCGAGGGGAGGTGGAGCAACATGCCTGCGGCCGGGATGCATTCCCCGCGGATGGGGGCGCCGTCGGGGACGAGCCGGCGGAGCGCGCGACCGTCGAACATAAGCGGCAGGTTGACGCTGCCGTCGTCACGGTTGCGGGTGAGCGGGGCGACGATGGCGATCTCGCGGCCGGGAGCGCAAAGGGTGCGGTGGCCCTCGATCAGAGCGGCTAGCAGGGAGGGGCTAGGGTGACTGTCTTGGTCGAGAATCCAGAGGAACTGCACACCGCTTCTGAAAGCTTCGCGAATGGATCGGTTGATGGCGCCGGCCGTGCCGATGTTTTCCAGGGCGGAAACGTGCGCGACCGAAACCGGGCCGCAGTCAGGCAGGGGAAGCCGAGAGGGAGAGTTGTCGAAGATGCGCAGGAGCGACGGACGCAGGGTTTGTCGCACAACGCTGGCGCAGACCGCCCGCAAGGCGACGGGATCGCGATAGGCGGTGACATGCACCCAAACAAGGGGAGGCGTCATCGCGCGATCCTCCGAAGCGGCAGGATCGCGCCGAGAACGCGGCGCAGCGGCCGACGGCGAAGACGTGCAAACGCGAGTGCGCGCAGATCGCGCGGGCTGGTCTCGTGCCGGGCGATCAGGGACGCTTCGTCGGTGAACCGGCGCCGAAGGAGGCACCAGTCGATTCGCGGCGGACGGCGGATGATTTCCTGGTAGAAATCGGCGAGGTTCGAAAGGGCGCGGACGGGATCGAAATGTGTCAGGGCGAATTCGCGCGCGGCGCGGGCAAGCGCATCGGCTCGCGTCGGATCGTCAAAAAGCTCGCGGCAGCGCGCAGCGATCTCCGCCGGGCTGCCATGGCGCAGGAAAAGCGCTTCGCGGCCATCGCGCATTTCATGCGCGAGATTGGTTGCAGGAAGCAGGACAGGGCGACCGCAGGCGAGAAATTCGGGCAGCTTCGAGGGCAAACGGTAATCGTTGAACGGCCCGGAGGCGCCGGGCTGCACTAACACATCAGCGAGCGAGAGCAGGTCGGGCAGCTCCGTGCGGGCAACATAGCCGAGATCAAGGCAGACAGCGCGCTCGGCAGGGGAGAGGCGTCGCCAGAACCAAGGGGCCGGCGGACCGGTGCGGAGGAGGCGAACGGGCACGCCGTCATGTGCGAGCAAGGCGACCGCGGTGTGCAGGGTGTGGAGCTCCACGGCGTTGGACAGATTGGCGCCGCCTGGATAGACGATGATTTTCTCTTCGGGACGAAGGCCGAGGGCGGCGCGTTTCGCCGTGTCCGGAGGGCGGGGCGAGAAAAGCGTGAGGTCGAGAACGGGCCGAAGGATGCGGGCGGGCACGCCGGTTGGCACGAAATCACCGAGACGGGAGGTGATGAGCGTGGCTCCGTCGGCGGCGGCGAGG
Organism: uncultured Akkermansia sp.; assembly: GCA_964579225.1. Classification (GTDB taxonomy): domain Bacteria; phylum Verrucomicrobiota; class Verrucomicrobiia; order Opitutales; family Opitutaceae; genus IMCC26134_A. The sequence goes on from CAZOGV010000089.1 coordinate 2,903, forward strand.
AGGAGTCGATGGCGTAAGGGGTGGACGAGATTTTTGCGAAGGAGCGGAGCGAGACGGCGATCATTCCAGCGGGAAATCTCCTCAAATGAAGCGCCTGCGGTGTGGGCTACGAGTTGTTGCTCGTTGTCTTCAAGGTGAACTAGGAGTCGGGCGGGGGATGCCAGGCGGGCTTGGATGCGGAGGACGACGCGGAGGACGTTGTGGCGCGGCGTCCAGGCGTGGATGAGGGCTGGCGGCTCTCCGTTGGGGAAGGGGAAGTGTGCGCGCGCCACGTTCTCGTGGCTGCACAGGGTTAAATGCGGGTCGAGATCGGCGGGCGGTGCCACGCCGGCATGCGAGGGAAGCGCCACGGCACAGGCGAAACCCAGGTCGCGCATACCGGAGGCGAAGCCGGAGATATGGTGCCAGCTGTTGGTGCGCTGGTCGCCGTAGGCGATAAAAAGGATGTTCATCGCGAAAAAATTGGCGAGGCACGTAGCGCTCGGCGCAGCACGACTTCGACCCGCACGCAGGCGGCGATGCCGAGTCTGCGCCAAGCCACGCGCGGGCTCCACAGGAGTGTGCCGAGGAAGCCGCTCAGGGCGGCCCCAAGGCGGCCGCGCCTGCCAGCTTCCTCGGCGCGCCTCGCGTGGTGGCATGCGCGGAGGTGGGCGAAGTCGGCGCGAACCGGCGGGCGGGGCGCGAGGTCCGGGCGGGGGGTTCCGAGCGCGTGGTGAAAGGCGTCCAAGGTGGCGGCGGCGCCGCGCAGCGGATCAAGTCGCGGAGCGCGGGAGAGGGCTTTTGCCCGAAGCTCGCAGCGGAGCCGCTCGTCGCCCATCAGGCGGGTGATTGCCTCGGCCATGTCCGCTTCCAATTCGGGATGGAAGAAGAGCGCGGCCTCGCCGGCCACCTCGGGCAGGCTGGTTGTCCGGCTGCAGACCACGGGCAGTCCGACGAGTATGGCTTCCGCTACGGGCAACCCGTAGCCCTCGAAGAGAGAGGGGAAAAAAAGCCCGGTGGCCTCCGCCATCAATGCGTCCATCTCGAGCGGCGTGCGGTAACCGAGATGCGTGACTCGATCACGAGCGCGCGCTTCCGCGAGGGCGAGGTCCAAGTCCGACCCCGCCTCCGGAGGGCGGCCGGTGAGGACCAGGTGTGTTTGCCGAGGCAGACCGGGCAGAGCGAGCCGCCACGCGGCGAGGGCACGGAGGTGATTTTTGTGTCGCCAGGCATGGGCCGGGTAGAGGAGGTAGGGCTGCCGCACTCCCAGCGCGGCCAGGAGTTTGGAGCGCACACGGGGTGTGGGCGGCGGGCGGGGGGCTACAGCCGGCGGCGCGACCGTGACGCGGTCGGCCAGTGAGGGGTGATGCGCGAGAAGGTCATTTTTCGTGAACTCGGATATGCAGAGGACGCGGGAGGCGGCGGCGGCGAGGCGCGCGAGGCTAGTTTCCCGCTCCGCGCGTTCTTCGACGCTGAAGAAGTTGGGGTGGTGGAGATGCTGGAGATCGTGAACCGTGGCCACGAAGGGGTGTTGCGGGGAGGCGGGCGTGAAACCGGTCGGGAAGAACGAGAGATCAGCGGGCTCGGGGCCGGGAGAGTCGATGCCGCGCAGTCGATAGAGTTCCTGCTCCACTCCGTCGGAAAATCGGACTTCGTGGCGAAAGTCCGAGGGGAAGTGCCATTCGAAGTAGGCGGCACGGCGGCAGTGCAGGCGGTAGCGGTTTGTGCGGTCGAGCCTGGCGAGACCATCGAGAAGCGAGCGCGTGGCCTGCTCCACCCCGCCGGCGGCACCGAGGCGCATCCAGCGCAAATCGAGCGCGATGGTGGATACTACGGCTCCCATGAGATCTAGTGCGCGAGGGTAAGTTTGCGCATTATCTTGTAGAGCCAGCGCGGGAGAATGAAGCGGGCGTAAGCGCGATAAGCGATCTTGCGGAAGGAAACGGAAGGAAAGTTGCGTAGGTAAAAGGTGCGTAGTGCGTGGAAATATAGATCCGACTTTTTGCTGTAGATCAGGTCGAAGCGATTGTTGACGAGCGGGGCCGTGTTGATGTGGTTGTAGATAATGCTGCGGGTGGAAATGCCGTTGCGGTAGCCCGCCCGGGCGGCGCGCAACACGAGGTCACTGTCGGCGTGGTATTGAGGGAGGTTGACCTCGTCGTAGAGACCCACATCGCGAAATACCGACACGGGAATCAGCACGCCGTTGCCGGCCATGAAATCCACGGGATGGAAATCCGGCAGGGTGGTGGCGATTTCCGACCAGCTGCGGCCGGCAAAGTTGAGCGCGAGCCCGTAGGGTTCGGATAAATCTACGCGGCTGCCCACGGACCAGACGGTGTCCGGTTGGTCCTCGCGCAGGATGCTGCATCCGATGATACGTCTGGGGTCTAGACGGGCTTGAGAGACGAGGTGGGTAAGGAAGTCGGTGGCGATGATGCCATCGTCGTTGATCGTGAGGATGTAGTCGGCGCCTCTCTCTATGGCGTAGCGAATGCCCGCGTTGGTGGCACCCGACCACCAGAGATTGCCATGCCCGGTTAAAACGTGAACTTCGGGGAAGTTAAGGGCGATGTTGAAGCGTGTGTAGTCGCTTGATCCGTCATCAACGACGACGATGTTTTTTTCGGAATAATCGACCTTCCGGAAGTTGGCGATAAAGCGGAGTGTTTTCGCTCCGCGGTTGAACGCGGGGATGATAGCCCAGACGGAGGGTTGGGTGCAGGGGGGGGGGGTCATCGGCGGCCTTTCTTGCGCAAGAAGCGTTTGACGAGTCGTCCGAGCAGCCAGAGGGCACCGGTTCGATGTGGGAATGGGTCTTTGATGGTGAAGCGGTCGTGTGTGGTCGCCGCCGCCCGGTGCCAAATGTCGCAATAGACGGCGTTGGCGGGGCGGTTGCGATGGGTGGTTACACGAAGGTAGGCGATTTTCCGGCCTAGATGTAGGCGTCGCAACGCTTCCCAGCGCCATTCGCGGGTAGGTGCCTCATGTTCAAGATAGCGCAGTTCCGGGGAATTGGCTAGCGCGTGCGGGTTCAGCCAGATCGCGCCGGGATACATGAGGCCGGAGAATTCCGCGATGTCGTTGGCTTTCAAGCGCATGTAGTTCGTATGCAAAGCGGTGCCGGTGCCTACGTCAACGGTCAGGGTCTCGGTCATCCAGGCTAGTTGTCCTGGTTGCTTGGCGAAGCGGACGGCAAGCCAGGGTAAGGCCTCGGGATTCAGGCTGTCGCCGGCGGCGATTTCGCCCACGATCTCGCAGTCCAGCTTTTCCGCCGCGTTGAGGAGATGGCGGATAGCAGGGCGGTCATCATGGTCGTCCAAGGGCAGCTGAAGCGCTCCGCATTCATCGAGGAGGCGTAGGCATTCAGGGGGCAAGCTATGCCTGGGGCCCAAGGCCGCCACGCGGAGGCCGGGGCAGGCGCGGCTGGTTCGTGCGATGGATCGAACTGTGTGCCAGGTGGCGAGCACATCATCGCGATAGTGGAAAACGAGTCCGATCCGGGGCTTGGTGGGTGGAGTGTGGAGGCCGTTATGGATCGCAAAGGCCTCTTGAAAGAAGGCGAGGCACGTGCGGGCGCTTTGGTCCCAAGAGAAGACGGAGGCTCGACGTGCGGCCTCATCTTGACGGGCCTGCCTGTGTTTGTCTGCGGTGAATCGCGCAATGGCGCTCTTTAAAGAGGCGGCGTCGCCAGGGGCGAAGTAATAGGGGGTTTCGCCAAGGATTTCGTGAAGCACGGCAAGGTCTGAACAGATCAGGGGCGCACGCAGGGAGGCGGCTTCGACGGCGGGCATGCAAAATCCTTCGAAACGGCTGGGGATGATCACGGCCAAAGTGTGGCGATAGAGCCATGCCATCTCGGCGTCTGAAATGCCGGAAAGGCAAAAGATGGAGTCCCCAAGGCCTTTTGACCGGATGCTTTCGTTGATCGGGTTGGGCTGTTTCAACGCTGAGCCGACCAGCACGAGCGCGGTCTCGGCGGGACCATGCAGGCGTTCTGCCGCGATGTGCTCCATCAAAAGCGCGTGGTCTTTGTGGGGATAGAAATTGGCCGGATAGAACCAGAATGGCCGTCCGTTCAGCCAGGACTCGAGCGCTTCGGGGGCACAAGGCCCGGGAAGGGGCTGGGGCGCGTTGTAGAGCACTTTCAGTCTATCCGGCTCTACCGAAAAGCGTTCGAGAATTGTGGAACGCGAGTAGGCAGAAACCGTCGCGGTCAGCGTGGAACCGCGGCAGATATCTCGATAGTGCTCGTTGCGGCCCTCGCGGTCTGCGGGCGAGAAATACTGCTGGAAAATTTGATCCTGAATGTCGTGAAGAATAGCCAGGCTGGGCTTGAAGAAGAGGCGTGGATCGACGTTGTTGAGCGGGCAAAAGAAAACGTCGAAGTTGTCGGCGTGGGAGAAAATTTCTAGCGTCTGCTCTATCTTGACTAGCCGGACCCGCGCGGGGTCGTTCACTCTTTTTTCAAATGCTGCTACGACGTCGTGGCTCGCGGCGTCGGCGAAGAGTAAGTAGACGAGATTTTGCTCAACTCGAAGCAGACTCAGTAAGATGGACTCAAAAGCATAGCGGGCTCCGCCGCCATCCCATCGAAGAGGTGTCAGGTTTATGCCGATCCGGGTCGGGCGGGAGGCGATGTGCCGTCGAATGTCGGACACTTCGGCTTTACTTGGTTCGTTCATGATACAGAGGGAAGATGGTTTCTGCGGGCCCAGTGGCATGAACCGTGCCGCCCTCGAGCCAGACTATTTTTGTGCATATGCGGGCGAGGGTGCCGGCGTCATGGGATACGATGACGACGGTGCGGTCGGGATGAAATTTCTCCGCCAGCGCGGCCTGCGATTTCGCCTGAAAGATGTGGTCACCCACCCCCAGGATCTCGTCTACTAGGAAGACGTCAGGGTCGATCTGTATCGAGATGGCGAAGCCGAGGCGTGCGGTCATTCCGGTCGAATAGGTGTTAACCGGTTGGTGGAAAGATTCGCCGAGTTCTGAGAACTCATGGATCTGATCCAAGAGGGAGAGCATCTGGTCTCTGGTCCGGCCCATGAAAAGACCGCTCAAGATTGCATTTTCCGCGCCGGTCAGCTGACCTTCGAAACCCACGCCTAGAGCGAGCAGCTGGATCTGCACTTTGCGGCGATCGACAATTATGCGGCCAGCGTCCGGTGTGAAGATGCAGGCCAGAAGCTTGAGCAGGGTGCTTTTGCCGCAGCCGTTTCTGCCGATCACGCCGATTTTCTCCCCTCGGTAAATGTCGAGGTTTAGGTCGCGTAGGACCCAGTGTTTGCGACCGGTTCGATAGCGAAGGCCGACGCCTTGGAGGCGAATGATAGGTTCAGACATTGATCAATTTCAGTAGGCGTTTGTCGAAATATGCGTGGATGATGAATCCGACTAGGAGCAGGCATACGGTGATCAAGCCGGGTCCGATAAAAAGCGCGAAGTTTGGTGTGGGCTTCGCATGTAGTATCAAGTCGCGATATGATTCGATGAACACCGCCATTGGGTTCAGGTAAAACAACGGTTTCAGAGATTCAGGCACAGCATCGGAAGTGAAAAAGACTCCCGACAAAAAGAAGAGCAGACGGAAAACCGTCTGGATGAAAAACTGCAGGTCGGGGAAGAGCAGCACGACCACGGCTACGACCAGCGACAGGCTGATGACGTAGAGCAGTTGGGCGGCAAGCACGGCCGGCACCCATAGCAGGCCAAGTCCGGGGCCAGAACCGAAAACTAGACAGGCGATCACGACCACCGAAAACGCGAAAACGAAGCGAACTGTATGGGTGGCGATGTCAACCAGCGGGAATAGAAATTTGGGCAGAGGCACCTGCATGTGAATATGAAACTTTCCCGCGATCGAGCCCGCTGAAAGCATAACGGATCCCTCGAACCACTGCCAGGCTACCATGCCCACCAGAATACTAAGCACCAGCGGCAGCCCGCGTCCGCCCGAAAGGTGCGACATCGCGAAGTATAGCACACCGGTGCTCAACATGGGCTCCAGAAGGAACCATAGGTAACCAAGGTAGTTTTTCCGTGCCTCGGATTTGAGGCCCGCGAGGGTGCGGAAGAGGACGATGTCTTTGTAACGAAGGATTTCTCTCATGGTTGGCGAAGTTCGGTCAGACGGGCGAGGTAGGAGCCGTAGGACGATTTACCGAGGGCGCGGACGGCGGTGTCGAGGCCGGCGCGGTCAAGCCAGCCGGCGCGGAAGGCGATCTCCTCCAGGCAGGCGATTTTGAGGCCTTGGCGGTTTTCGATCACGGAGACGAACTGGCCGGCTTCGAGCAGGCTGTCGTGGGTGCCGGTGTCGAGCCAGGCGGTGCCGCGGCCGAGGAGTTCGACGCGGAGGTCGCCGCGTTCGAGGTAGAGGCGGTTGAGGTCGGTGATCTCCAATTCGCCGCGCGCGGAGGGCTTGAGCGCGCGGGCGAGGGCGACGACGTCGGCGTCGTAGAAGTAGAGGCCGGGGACGGCGTAGTTGGATTTTGGAGACGCGGGTTTTTCCTCGATGGAGAGCACGCGGCCGTCGGGGGAGAACTCGACCACGCCGTAGGCGCGGGCGTCGGCGACGTGGTAGCCGAAGATGGTCGCGCCGGCGGTGCGAGCGGTCGCGGCCTGGAGGGATTTAACGAGATCGTGGCCGTAAAAAAGGTTGTCGCCCAGGACGAGGGCGGAGGCGTCGCCGTCGCGGAGAAAGCCGCAGTCGGCGGCGATGGTGAAGGCTTGGGCGAGACCGTCGGGCGAGGGTTGCTCGGCGTAGGCGAAGGTGACGCCGAAACGCGAGCCGTCGCCGAGGAGGCGGCGAAAAAGCGGGAGGTCGATCGGGGTGGAGATGATCAGGATCTCGCGGATGCCGGCGAGCATCAGGATCGAGATCGGGTAGTAGATCATGGGTTTGTCGTAAACCGGCATCAATTGCTTGCTGATGGCGATGGTGAGGGGGAAGAGGCGGGTGCCGGAACCGCCCGCCAAGACGATCCCGCGCCGCGGGATCGTCTTGGCGGAGGGAGTGAGTGAAGGGGAGTAAGGGAGTGAGGGGGAGGACATCGGTCGGGGAGGGAGTGAGGGGCGGAAGAGGGAGTGAGTGAAAGGGAGTGAGGGGTTACGGTCCTTCGCGCAGGCGGCGGATGGTGGCGCTGAGGATGGCTACGATCTCTTCGCAGAGTGCGACGCGGGCGGTGACGGTTTCGGCGGGGAGCCAGTGTTTGAGGCGATTATAACGGCCTCGCGTCTCGGTGGCGGAGCCTCGCGCGATGACGAGGAAGTGCGCGTAGTCTTTTCGACTACGTCGTCCGTAGCCTTCCTCGATGTTGGCAGCGATAGAGTCGGCGCTGGCGATCTGTTGGGAAACGAGACGCATGGTGAGAGGCTGTTTCGCCAGCGGACTCAGGTCGGCCACGGCGAAGTCGAAAAGCGCGCAGGCTTTTTGATAGGCACCGAATTGGTGAAGCGAGTCGTCGTTGGCCATGGTTTGTCCCTCACTCCCTTTAACTCCCTCCCTCATTCCCTTCGGCTCGACCGAGGCGTTCGAGTTTGTAGGAGCCGTTGAGGATGGCGGCGGTCCAGGCTTCGTTTTCGAGATACCAGCGGACGGTCGCGCGGAAGCCGGATTCGTGGTCCTGCTTCGGGGTCCAGCCGAGCTCGGTTTTGATCTTCGTGGCGTCGATGGCGTAGCGGAGGTCGTGGCCGGGGCGGTCGGTGACGAACGCGATTTGCCCGGCGTAGGGCTTGCCGTCGGAGCGGGGGCGCAACTCGTCGAGCAGGCCGCAGAGAAGGCGCACGAGGTCGATGTTTTTGCGCTCGTTGTTGCCGCCGATGTTGTAGGTCTGGCCGACGCGGCCGCGCGCGATAACGGTATGCAGGGCCTCGGCGTGATCGCCGACGTAGAGCCAGTCGCGGATGTTTTCCCCCTTGCCGTAAACGGGGATGGGATCGCCGCGTAGTGCTTTTAGAATTACAACGGGGATGAGCTTTTCGGGGAACTGGAAGGGGCCGTAGTTGTTGGAACAGTTGGTGACGAGGACGGGGAGGCCGTAGGTGTCGGCCCAGGCGCGGGCGAGGTGGTCGCTGGCGGCCTTGGAGGCGGAATAGGGCGAATGCGGGTCGTAGGCGGTGGTCTCGGTGAAGAGGCCTTCGGGGCCGAGGCTGCCGTAAACCTCGTCGGTCGAGACGTGCAGGAAGCGGAAGCGTTCGCGGGCGGGGGCGGAGAGTTTTTCGAAGTGGGCGCGGGCGGCCTGGAGGAGGGTGAAGGTGCCGACGACGTTGGTCTGGATGAAAGCGCCGGGGCCGTCGATGGAGCGATCTACGTGGCTCTCGGCGGCGAGGTGCATGACCCAGTCGGGGGCGAACTCGGCGAAGAGCGCGGCGAGCGCGGCGGCGTCGGTGATGTCGGCGTGCGCGAAGCGGTAGGTGGGGTGAGATTGGAGATCCGCGAGGGAATGGGGATTTCCCGCGTAGGTCAGCGCATCGACGTTGAGGACTTCGTGGCCGTAGTCTTTGACGAGCAGGCGGACGAGGTTGGAGCCGATGAAGCCGGACCCTCC
>CAZOGV010000090.1:0-11373 GCA_964579225.1 uncultured Akkermansia sp.
AGCGCGGGCACGAAAAGCTGAGGCGTCACGCGTTGCGCGCCGGCATCGCGGCCGGGCGGCAGGAAACGCTCCTGGTCGGCGAGTTGCTTCCACGGCAACTGCGCGAGCACGCCCACCGGGATGGAGACGTCGCCGAGCGTGGGGTTGATCGCGAACAGCAGCCGCTCCGACCCTTGGCTGAGGTCGGCGTTGAACACCACCGCGCCGGCGTTCGTGCCCTCGGCCCAGTGGAACTCGAAAAAACCGTCGCTCGCGCGGGAAAAGTGCCTGAGCAGGCGACCGGTATCCGAGAGGCGAAACGCGATCCAGTCCGCGAAATACGCGTGCGTGGCCGGGAAGCGGTGAATGCGTGAGTAGTCGAGCGCGTTGAGGTCGCCGCGCTGGTAGGTGTTGTTCACGCCGTGCTTCGACTTCAGGAAATCCTGGCCCGAGCCGAGCATGGGAATACCGATCGATGTGAAGAGCACCGCCGCCATGAGGTGGGTGCGGTTGCGATCGTTCACCGTGGGCAGGTGGCCGTCGTGATTCGCGTTCTCGGTGATGACGTCGAGCCAGCAACGGTCGTCGTGCGACTCGGTGTAGTTGACCGTCTGCGCCGGCCACTTCGCGTAATACCAGGGCGAGCCCTTCACGTAATACTCAAAGGTCTCGCGCGCGCCGCCGCCGCGCACGTAGTCGCGCAGGAAATTCCTGTATCCATCATTCCACGACGCCCAACCCGTGTCGCGCAGCTCGCCCGCCGCGTGGCCGCGGAAACTCCATGGCTCGGCGATGAGAATCACGTCGGGCTTCACGCGCTTCAGCGCCGCCTCGACCTCCTTCAACACCGGCACGCCCACCAGGTCGGCGAGGTCGAAACGAAAGCCGTCCACGCCGTAGATTTCCAACCAGTGCGAGCAGCTGTCGATGACCAGCCGCTTCGCCATCGCGGCCGAGCAGCGCAGGTCGTTCCCGCAACCGCTCCAGTTGCTCAGCTCGCCGGCGGTGCTCTGCTCGAAGTAGTAGAGCTTGTCCAAGAACATCAGGTGCGCCGGCTCGCCCACGTGGTTGTAAACCACGTCCACGATCACCGCCATGCCTCGCGCGTGGAAGGCGCGCACCAGCTCGCGCAACTCGCGCACGCCCGACGCCGCCTCGGGCCGCGACGCGTAGGCGCTCGCGGGGGCGAAGAAATTCGCCGTCATGTAGCCCCAGTGGTATTCGTCGCGCGTCTTGCTGTCGAACTCCTGCAACGGCTGCAGCTCCACGCAATTTACGCCCAGGCGGGAAAGATAAAAATCGTCGCTCTCGACCCATTTTTTCAGCCCCACGAAACCGCGACGTTCATCCTCGCCCGCCTCCACCGGCGCATGCGCCGCCAGATCGCGCACGTGTGCCTCGCAGATCACGAGATCGTGCCACGCGGGGGTTTTGAAACGATCCCGTCCGAGCCCGGAATCGAGCCGCGCGCGATCCAGAATAATGCCCGGCCCCTCGCGCCCCACCGTCGCCAGCGCGTAGGGATCGAGGATGCGCCGCTTCGGATCAAAAACCCCGAACGCGTCGCGCGGACCATCCACCTGATACCAGTAATACCAACCGTGCAAATTGCCCTCGAGCGTGAGTTCCCACACGCCCGCCGCGCCATCCGCGTCGGGCCGGCGCGCGAGCCGGTAGCGGCGCGGTTTTTCCTGCTCGGCCAGCGCGGCGCAGATCGCCAACTCCACCGACTTCGCGCGCGGCGCAAAAATCCGAAACAAGGTGCCGCCGGCCCGCGGGTAGACGCCCAGAGGCAAGGCGCTCCCGAGCTCGTAGAAAAACCCTCCCGGTTGCAGCGGCACCTGCTCGCCCGCGTGCCCCTCGGCCCAACGCACGGTGAGACTGACCGAGAGATCGGCCGGCGCCTCCAACTCGAAGGAAAACAGGTGGCAACCGGTGCGCTCCGTATCGATCACCCGGTTAAGATTGCCCCCCTCGTCGGCCTCCACGCCCGGCGCATCCCACGGCACCGGCAACCACTGGTGCCGGCCGGTCACAAATTTGAAATTACGCCCGCCCGCCAGCACCGCCTCGGCCGGCCCGCTCCACGCCATCACCCGCCGGCCCTCGATGAAACGCAGACGCAGCGCCCAGGCCACGTCGTCCGCTCCCTCCCAGTTGTTGAAGTCGCCCGCCACGTGGATCGTGTCGCGCTCCAAATCGATCTCTGCGTGCCCAGCCGGATCAAAGATAAACTCAATGACCCCGTCCTGCGGAAAATGATAACCGCTGCACAATCCGAACTGCGCCGTGGGGATGCGCTCGAGCCGCCGCATGCGCAAGGTCCCGCCCGAGAGCACGAACACCGGCACGCTGCGCCCGCGCCAATCATGGCGCAGCTCGATAACGCCCTTGGTAGGCGATTCAAGCGTGGCAGAGACGAGTGCGTTGGAACGTGAGGCCATGTCGGCCGGCAATCATTTGCCATGCCGCCCGCCGCACAAGCGCGAAGGCGACGCGCCCGACGCGCTCGACTTTACAATGGAGTGACACACACGTTCCGCTTTCCGGATAGTCCCCTCCGTCCTCCGCCCACGCCATTCATGTCCGCCGCCGCCCAACCCGAAAAAATCCTCGTCGCCCTTTCCGGGGGCGTGGACTCGTCCGTCGCCGCGCTCCTCCTGCGCGACGCCGGCCACCCGATCGAGGCGGCCTACATGAAAAACTGGATCAACGAGGACAACATCCTCGGCGATTGCCCGTGGGAACAGGACATCGCCGATGCCCGCCGCGTCGCCGACCAACTCGGCATCCCCTTTCGCGTCGTCAACCTCATGGAGGAATACCGCGACAAGGTCGTCGCGTATTTGCTCGATGAATACACCCGCGGCCTCACGCCCAACCCCGACGTGATGTGCAACCGCGAGATCAAGTTCGGCGTGCTCCGCCACTGGGCCCTCGACCACGGCTTTTCCGCCGTCGCCACCGGCCACTACGCCCGCCGCGCCGCCCTGGGTAGGGCGGGACCGCCGGGCCCGCCGTCCGAACACTTCGCCCTGCTCGAAGGCGCCGATCCCAACAAGGACCAGTCCTACTTCCTCGCCCTCTTATCCCAGGAACAACTGCGCGACGCCCGTTTCCCGATCGGCGACCTCCTGAAACCTGAACTACGCGAACTAGCTCGGCGTGCCGGCCTCGCCACCGCCGAAAAAAAGGACAGCCAGGGCATCTGCTTCATCGGCCAGGTAAAAATGGCCGACTTCCTACGCGCCTATGTGCCCGACGCCCCCGGCCCCATCGTGCGCGCCGACGACGGCCGCGTGCTTGGCGAACACCGCGGCCTGCACTTTTTCACCCTCGGCCAGCGCAAGGGCATCGGCGTGCCGAGCAACACCGACGGCAAGGCCTACGTTGTCACCGGCAAACGTTCCGCCGACCGCGCCCTGCTCGTCGCCTTCGACGGCGCCGCCGCGCCCGGTCTCTTCACCCGCGAGGCCGTCGTGCATTCGCTGCGCTGGAACACCCCCACCCCGCCCTCGCCCGCCGACGGCCCGCTCGCGCTCGAAGGCCGCGTGCGCTACCGCGATCCGCGCACGCCCGTGACCTTCACCATGACCGGCCCCGACACCGCGCGCGTGGAATTCGCCGAGCCGCAACGCGGCCTCGCGTCCGGCCAGATCTTCGCGCTCCACGACGGCCCGCGCCTGCTCGGCGGCGGCATCTACTTTTGACCCAAGGAGCGGCGACACTCCTGTCGCCGTGTCTTTTCAGCCGGCCCGACCCTCGGCGACAAGAGTGTCGCCGCTCCTTGGGTCATGCCCACGCGCGCAACTTGCCCGCGCGCACCACGAACACGCAGTTGCTGCCGTCTTCCGTCTCGAGCCACTCGGGCGCGAGCGCGGCGAACTCGCGGTTGATCGCCTTGCGCAATCCGCCGACCTCCACCGCCACCACGCCGTGCGGCGCGATGCGCTCGCGCGCCTGACGCAGCAGCTTGCGCACGATCACCAGACCGTCCGCGCCGCCGTCGTGCGCCATGCGCGGCTCGGCCGCGAACTCCGGGTCCTGCTTGTCCACGTGCGCGCTCGGCTCGTAAGGCGGATTGCTGATGATGAGATCGTAACCGTCCTCCGCGCGCTTCACCGGCGGGATGGCGTCGAACACATCGCTGCGATGCAGCTTCACCCGCTTGCCCGCCGCGTGCGCCTTCACGTTGATCGCCGCCACCGCGAGCGCGTCGGGCGAGAGATCGAGGCCGTCCACCTTCGCCTTCGGAAACTCCTCCGCGAGCAAGATGGCGAGACACCCCGAGCCGGTGCAGACGTCCACCGCGCGCTTCACTTCCAAGCCGGGCGGCAACAGCTCCACCAGCCCTGGAATCAACTCCACGAAATAGCTGCGCGGGATGATCACGCGTTCATCGACGTGAAACTTCAGCCCGCCCAACCACGCCTCCTTCGTCAAATAGGCGGCCGGCGTGCGCTTGACCGCGCGGGCGTGCAACACCTCGCGCAGCGCGATGCGTTGCGCGGGGGCGAGCGGTTTTTCCAACACCTCGGGTCCGCTTTCCAGCGACCAGTCGAGCGTGCGCAAAAACAGATATAGCGCCTCGTCGTGCGCGTTGTCGGTAATCTGCCCGAGCGCGAGCTCCGCCTTGCCATACACCTCCTCGGCGAACTCCAGCCACCCCGCGAGCGTGGTCAGTTGCGAAGTCGGGGGCAGCGCGGTCATGCGCGCCGGTTTCATGAGCGGCTCGCCTCCTCGGCGATCGCGGCGCGCAGATGCTCCTCACAGTAGCATTTGCCGTCGGCGCGATAGCGGAAATCCTCCTCGGGGTGCGTGTCGCTGTTCTTCGCGCAGACGCAGCATTGATGCCTCGGCCCGGCGGCCGACGCGTCCGCTTTTTCCGCGCGGCGCCGAGCGGCCTGGCCGGCCTGACGCTTGATGCCGCGCAAATCGTTCACCATGCGCGAACCGAAAAACAGGAAGAAATTTCCCGTAGCCGCGAGCACCAGAAGGCGCGCGCCCATGTCGCCGCCGATCAGCGTGAGGCCAAAAATCGCCCAGATGACGATCGCCAGCCACTTCACCTTCACCGGCAAAATCAGGAACAAATGGAAGGTGTAGTTGGGATTCAAATACGCGAAGGCCAAAAACAACGACCCGCCGATGAAGAGATTGCTCACGATCATGTTCGGCACGATCCACGCCGCCGCGACCGTCAGCACCCAGCCGGAGAGCAGGAACAGGTTGATCCGCAGCGTGCCCCAAGCCTCCTCCAGCGCCGAGCCGAGGAAATACAGAATGTAGAGCGCGAAGGCGATGAACACCCAGTGCGCGTTCGGCGGCACCAGCACGAAGCTGAACACCCGCCACCACTCGCCCTGCGCGACCAGGCCCCACGCCAGCACCAGCCGCTCGCGACCGACCAGTTGAAACATCTCCGCGAGGTAGAAAAACGTCTGCCCCGCCACCAGCGCGAGCACCACGTGATGCACCGCGAGCGGTTCCAGCCGACGTTCGAGTTTGTGTAGCCAAGACATGATCGTGGCCAAGGTGCGCCCGCGCCGCGCGTCCGCCAGTCCTTTTTCCGGAGGTGGCACGGGCATCTTGCCCGTGATTCAGTTCCGCACACCCACTGTCGCGCGCCTCGCTCGCGCCTTGCGCCGCGCATCTGCTTCGGCTGTCTTCATCCCAGCCCCCACCGTGCGCCGCCTCGGATAGCTGCTTTCCAAGTTTCGCCTCTTTCTCGCCCTAGCCCGCCCGCTCTGGCGCTCCGGGAAACGCTGGGCCGCTCTTCTTCTGCTCGCGCCCGTGGTCGTCCTCACCCTCGCACAAAACTGGATCACCTGCTGGCTCGCCGAGGACTACCTATTCTCCTCACTTAAAATCCGCTGGCGGCGCTGGATGACCGACCGCTACCTCAAAGACTGGCTTCGCGACCGCGCCCACTATCTCGGCCAGCTCGACGGCCAGCAAGGTGACAACCCCGACCAACGTATTAGCGAGGACATCCGCTCCTTCGTCTTCACCACCCTCGACCTCGGCATGCAGCTCTTCAGTGCCATCGCCGCGCTGCCCGAACTCACCTACGTGACCATCGCCCACCGCGCCAGCCTGCGCCAAGTCCACACCCGCCACCTCCGCATCGCCGAGCCTCCCGGCGGCGAACCCGCCCTGCACGAGGACGACGCGCCACCCGTTTCGTCAACCAAGCCGGCTTGACCGCCGCCGCATGTGTATATACGCCGTATATCCATGAAAACCGCCGTCAAAAAACCCGCCGCCCGCAAGGCCAAGCCATCCGGTCCGTTCGTCGCCAAAGTTTTTAAGTCGGGCAATTCCCAAGCCATCCGCATCCCCGGCGGCGTGGCGCTCAAGGCCAAGTCCTACCTCATCGAGCCCAACAACCGCGGCGGCATCGACCTCATCGACGTCGCCGTCGAGGCCCGCCGCCTCAAGGCCCTGCGCGATCTCTGGGGCTCCGTTCCGGATTTCCCCGATCACACCACGTGACGCTCTACCTGCCCGACACCAACATATGGTCGCGTTTCCTGCGCGGCCATCACGACGACCTCGCGGTCCGGCTCCGCGTAGAACGCGAGCTTCCCCTCTGCCGGCTCTCCGCCATCGCCTTGATGGAGCTCGAATACGGCGCCGCCAAACGGCCCGACATCCCGGTTTATCGCGAACGCGTGCTCAACCTCATCGCGCTCTTCCCCCGCGTGGAGCCCTTCGACTCGCTCTGCGCCCACCACGCCGGCGTCGTGCGCGCCACCCTCGCCAACCTCAAGCCCAACGCCCAGCCCATCGGCCACTACGACGCGCTCCTCGCCGGCCAAGCCATCGCGCTCGGCGCCGTGTTCGTGACCGACAACCTTGCCGAGTTCCGCCGCATCCCCGGCCTGCGCTGCGAAAACTGGCGCGAGCGAATGCCCGATTTGTAGGGCGGGGTCGCCGCACCCCGCCTCCTCACCCCGCGACCAGCCCCCACGCCAGCCCCGCCGCGCCGCTGGCCAAGATCACCAGCATCAGGTTCGCCTTAAACCGGTGCAGCGCTACGAAGACCGCCAGGCTCAACACCACCGCGAACCAGTCCGTGCCCTCCCCCGTCGGTCGCCACACCTGCCACCCGAACCACACCGCGAGGTTCAAAATCACGCCCACCACCGCAGCCGTCACCGCCGACAAAGCCGAGCCCAACGCGACATTGCCGCGCAGCCGCTCGATGTGCGGCGCGCCCAGAAAAATCCACAGAAAGCACGGCACAAAAGTCACCCACGTCGTCATGCCCGCGCACAAGGTCGCCGCCACGAAAGGCGAGAGCCCTCCGTCCGGCTGCGCCCAGCCGCCGAGAAACCCCACGTGCTGCAACACCAGGATGAGCGGCCCCGGCGTCGTCTCCGCGAAGGCCAGCCCCGCCAGCATTTCCGGCCCGGTCAACCAGCCGTGCGTTTCCACCGCCTGCTGCGCCACGTAGGGCAAAACCGCATACGCGCCGCCAAAGGTCACCATCGCCGCCTTGCTGAAAAACGCCCCCTGAGCGACCAGCGTCGAATCCCACCCGAAGACCAAGCCCGCCACCACCACCGGCGCGGCCCAGAGCCCGACGCACACCGCCGTGATTTTAAACGCCCGCGCCCAGCCCGGCGCCGCGCCGCGCGCATCGCCTACGTCCCCCGCGTCGTCGATCACCGCGCGCGACGTATCCGTTTTTCCATTACTAATTTTCTGCGCCGCCCCGTGCCCGCCGCCGCCCGCCGGAAACCAGTCCGGCCGCGCGCGATTGCCCAGCCACCCCGCCAGCGCCGCGCCCGCCACGATCCACGGAAAACCCACGCCTAGCCCGAAAATCGCCCCGAAGGCCGCCGCCGCGATCACCCACATCGCCGGCGTGCGCAGCGCCTTGCCGCCGATGCGCAGCACCGCCGCCGCCACCACCGCCACCACCGCCGGTTTTAGGCCGTCGAAAAACGCCGCAACCCACGTCACCTCGCCGTAGGCCACGTAAACATAGCTCAGCACCCACAGCACCAACGCGCCCGGCAGCACGAAAAGTGCCCCCGCCACGATGCCGCCCCAGGTGCGATGCAGCAGCCACCCGCAATACACCGCCAACTGCTGCGCCTCCGGTCCGGGCAAGAGCATGCAATAATTGAGCGCGTGCAAAAACCGCCCCTGCCCGATCCACCGCTTCCGATCCACCAGCTCGTGCTGCATCATCGCGATCTGCCCCGCCGGCCCGCCGAAGCTGATAAAACCCAGCTTCAGCCAAAAACGTAGCGCCTCGCGAAACGAAGGATGCGCGATCGGGGCCGCGACAGGTTCGGTCGGCCCATGGTTCGGCGAGACGTTTTGCGAAGAGTCGTTCATGAGGGCGCGCCCACGCTGCGCGGAAACCAAAAGGGCGCAAAGTCCGAAAGCCTTGCGCCCTGTCTCATGTATCTGGTGGGCGGGCGCGTCCCGGGCGCACGCTTCGGCGCACGCTTCGAAAAGACGAGCATGGTCGGGAGGGACCCGCCCAGCCACCTTTTGGCCGCCTCAGCGACGCAGGCTCATCAAAATCCGCAGCACATACCAGAGCAGCAACATCACGCCCGCGAACAAGGCGAGCGACGCCGCCACGTGTTGATCCGTGCGATAATGCAGCAAGATGCTCGACGTCGTGTAGAGGATCGAACCGCCCGCGATCAGCACCATCACCGAGGAGAAGATCAACCCGAGCGAGAAGCCGAACACGATGCTGCAAACGATCACGCCCAGCGCCACGAAACCCGCGATGGTGAGCGCGCCGCGCAGGAAGGAAAAATCCGCCCCGCTCCAAAACGCCGTCGCCGTGAGCCCCGCGAACAACAGGCCCGTGATCACGCCCGCCATCGGGATCAACGCCGGGTCGCCGCTGTGATACGCCGCGATGTAGAGCAGCGGCAAAAAGATCACCGACTCCGCCACCACATAAAGCGTGAGCCCCAAATACTGCATGCCCGGCGAGGTGTCGGACCGCGCCCACTTGTCGGCCACCCACGACACGGCCATGAAGGCCCCCAGCACCATCAACCAGCCGTAGCCACCGGTCATTTTGAAAATCAAAGTCTCGATACCCGGCACTTGAAAGAGCGCCGCCACGAGCACCACAAAGGCCAGAATCGCACCCGCCAGATGCAGATAGGTGCGACGAATAAACGCCCGCCGTGCATTCTCCTCGGCATCAACCACCGCGACGAAGGGATTCCCGTAATTATTCTCCATGTTAATATTGAGTTAAAGCGCCATCGGTTAAACGCCATGCACAAATAGAGATATCACGCGCTCCAAGCAAAACAAAAAAAACGCATAACATTTTTCAATCAAGCGAGTTTCATGAGGCGTTTCGGCGACCCATGAATAAAAATAATCCCGGCCGGCCGAGCCCTAGGGTGAAACCCCTACTTTTTAGTGTGGTATAGTTATGGATATGCACTAAAAACGGTCCGATAACTGCTACCGCCCAAAGCCTATTAATCCTTATCCTCCATTGCCGTTTCCGACTTTTTATCTTGGCTCCCGAGGCCTTGACGCGAGCCGTTTCGCACCGGAGGCCCCTGTGATCGAACCGCTCACTTCAACCACGAAGCTCGCCATCGCGAGGCCCGATCAATCGACCTTGTTTACGGTCGCCGTTCTGTCGTTGTCGAAAGATCTGCGACTCTCGGCCGCGCATGTCGGACGTATGATCGTCAAATACCAGCTAGGCCGCCGCTACCTGACGCTGAATCCGCTGCAATGGACCGTGCTCAAGGCCTTCAATGATGGTCGCACCGTGCCCGCCGCGCTCAAGCATCTCGTGCACGAGCGCGGCTGCATCCCGTTGCACGAATACTACGAACTCATTTTGCAGGCACTCCAAGCCGGCGTGCTGCAAACCCCCGGCTATCCCGTGCCTGAAGCCAGACCGCCCATGGCATGGAAATTTTCCGTTTCATCCGGCGCGCTCCGTCCCTTAGGCGGCGGCGTGCTCGTAGTCGCGCTGGTATTGTTGTTCATTAACCCCATCACCGCCCCGGCCCATCCTGCGTGGTGGCTGCTCGGCTGGCTGCTGCTTGGCATGTCGGCCAGCGTCGGAGCCGTTCTCTCCGCCGGCGTAGTGAGCGCCGCCGCCGGCGATGTTTACCGGCCGCGCCTAAAACTCCTCACCCCGCTGCCACGCTTCTCGGTGGACACCGACGACGCCCTGCTCGACGGACCCGACTGCGCCATCGATCTGGCCATCGCCCGCATCGCGCCCCTCGCCGCGTTCTGCGCCTTCGCTGCGGCCGCCGCGCCTTCGCTCACGCTTCCCCTGTTTTGCGGACTGCTCTGGAGCCTCGCCCCGCTACCCGGCCAACCC
Organism: uncultured Akkermansia sp.; assembly: GCA_964579225.1. Classification (GTDB taxonomy): domain Bacteria; phylum Verrucomicrobiota; class Verrucomicrobiia; order Opitutales; family Opitutaceae; genus IMCC26134_A. The sequence goes on from CAZOGV010000090.1 coordinate 10,325, forward strand.
GCCTACCGTATGTTGCGCGCGCTCCACCACAGCCCGCCTATCACAACCTCGCTCGGCCGCGCCTTCGCTCCCAACCGTCGCGTGCTCCGCCGCCTCCGCCTGCTTGCCTCGCGAGAAAACCTGCGCTTCTCCGGCGTGCTCGCCGGCTACACCCTTCCCTGGCTATTGCTCGTCGGCTTCACCTGGATGGCGACCACCGACCACGATCCCTCCACGCTCGTGAGCCTCTTCCTCGCCACCGACTGGCCGCGTCTCGCGCTCCTCGGCGGCGCGGGGCTGGCCGCGTTCGCCGCGCTCGCCACCTGCGGCATGGGCATCGCCGCATTTATCCAAACGCGCGCAGACCGACACGCGGCCCGTGAGACCGATCTGCCCGCCCGAGCCGCGCGCGCGCAGACCTTGCCCCACTTATCCGACATCGTGGAGTTCCTCGCCCGCACCCACCCTTTCCAACTCGTGCCCGCGTCAAAACGCGACGCCGCCGTCCGCTCCATGCAGCTGCTCGCCTTCAAACCCGGCGACGTGCTGCTCGCCGAGGGCGACAGACGCCCGCGCCTTTACCTGCTCTACTCCGGCGAAGCCCAAACCGACTCCGCCGGCGCCGCGCCTTTCTCCGCCGGATCTATTTTTGGCGAAGGCTGCCTCCTCAAGGACGAGCCCCAGCCTTCCGTCGTGCGCGCGACCTCTTCGGGCTTCGCGCTCATCCTCGAGCAGAGCCCCTACCTGGCGCTCATCGCCCCGCACATCCCCACCCACAAGCTGGCGGAAGCCGCACAAAAAGTCGCCTTGCTCCGCCAGACCGCGCTCGCCCGCAACTGGCCGCCACATCTGCTGGAAGGCTTCGCGCGCCGCGCCGAATTACAAGGCTTCGCGCACGGCGAGGTTATCTTAAAGGAAGGCCAGGAGAACCTCTGGTTCCACCTGCTCGTCGAGGGCGAGCTGCACGTCCTGCGCAAACGCCACCGCCTCGCCCGTATCCACACCGGCGACTTTTTCGGCGAGATCAGCCTGCTGCAAAACGGCTTCGCCGCCGCCGACATCGTGGGCCA
>CAZOGV010000091.1:0-11164 GCA_964579225.1 uncultured Akkermansia sp.
TCCCCCCCCGCCTCCCCCTCTTTCCTTCAGCCCGTGCAGCAGATCCAAGCCGAGTATCAACTCGTGCCCCAGCTCGCCGAGCCCCTAGCCGAGCGCCTGATGGGTGCCGTGCTCGACACTTGGTGAGAGGTGGGAGGGAGTAAGGGAGTGAGTGAAAGGGAGTGAGGGTTCGGAAGCTGCGGAGTCTCCCTCCCCACTCACTCCCTTCCTAATTCCCTGCCTCCCCCTCACTCCCTTTCACTCACTCCCTTCTCCCCCTCTCGTGACCGCCACCGCCCTACCCGCCGTCCTCGCCCCCTCCATTCTCGCCGGCCAGCACATCCGCCTGGCCGACAGCGCCGCGCAAGTCTCCGCCTCCGGCGCGCCTTGGCTGCACCTCGACATCATGGACGGGCATTTTGTGCCCAACCTCACCTTCGGCCCGCAAATGGTCGCCGAACTGCGTCGCGAAACCCCGGGGCTTTTCTTCGACGTCCACCTCATGCTCTCCGAACCGCAGCGCTACGCCGAGGCCTTCATCAAAGCCGGCGCGCAACTCGTGAGCTTCCACATCGAGCCCAAACTCGATCACCGCGCCCTGCTCGCCCGCATCCGCGAACTCGGTTGCCAAAACGGCCTCGTGCTCAACCCCGACACACCCGCCGAAGCCGTCGAGCCCTTCCTCGCCGACGTGGACCTGATTCTCGTAATGACCGTGCAACCCGGCTTCGGCGGACAACCCTTCCGCCGCGACATGTTGCCCAAGCTCACGCAGCTCGACACCTGGCGTCGCGAGCGTGGACTGAGCTTCCGACTCGAAGTCGATGGCGGCGTCGATGCCAAGACCGGCATCGAATGCCGCGCTGCCGGCGCCGACACCTTCGTGGCCGGCACCGCCTTCTTCAAATCACCCGACCTCGCCGCCTTCGCGCGCGACGTCGCCGCTTGGTAAGGCAAAACCGCCTCGGTTAATCTGGAGGGCGGGGCTCCGTCCCCGCCTATCGTTTTCCAACGCGGCGGGGACGGAGCCCCGCCCTCCAGAATCAAATACCGCCCCGCGCTTCGCCCCTCAAAAATCCTGCAGGCGTCGCTCGTTTTCACCGCGCTCCGGCTCCAGCCGCGCGAGCACTTCGCCGAGTAAATAGATCGACCCCGTGACGACGATGACGTCGTCCGCCCCGCCCGCCGCGCACTCGCCCGCGCGCGGGAAAAGCGCCTCCACCGTGCCGCGCGCCATGCGCCCGCCGCTCGCGAAAAACTCCGCCGGCACCAGCGCTTCCAACTCCTCGAACGTCGACGCGCGCGCCTGCTGCGGGCGCGCCAGATGCAACTCGCGCGCGTGCCTGCCCACCGCCGCCAACAAAGGCCGCGCGCGCGCCGTGCCGAGCACGCCCGCGATCACGACCGGGCGCCGCCCCGTCTCCGCCACCAAACGTGCCAGCAAACCATCCAGCACCTCCGCGCCCTCGGGATTATGCGAGGCGTCGAGCATGATGAGACGTCCGTCGGCCAGTCGCGCGCGCTGCCAACGCCCCGGCCACGACACGTTGGCAAGACCCGCCGCGATGTGCTGCTCGGTGATGCCGAAGCGTGTAGCCACCGCGCGCGCCGCGAGCGTGGCGGTCGCGGCGTTCCAGCGTTGATAATCCCCTTCGAGCGCCGAGCGCGGATACGTTTCCAGATTCTCGCCAAACACCTCGCGCACGCTCGTCACCAGCGCGCCGTGCTTCGCCGCGATGGCGCGAATGACCGTCTCAGCCTCGGGCGGGACGCGGCCCATGACCACCGGCACGCCGGGCTTGATGATGCCCGCCTTCTCCGCCGCGATCTGAGCCAGCGTGTCGCCCAGCATCTCGCAGTGATCGAGCCCGATACTCGTGATCACGCAGACCTCGGGCGTGAGGATGTTGGTCGCATCGAGCCGACCGCCGAGCCCGACTTCGATCACCGCCGCGTCGCAGCCGCGCCGTGCGAACTGGAGAAACGCCATCGCGGTCATGAACTCAAAAAAGCTCGGCGCCTCGCCGGGCGTGCTTTGCGCCAGCCGCTCCGCCACCGGCTCCAGTTCGGCAACGTAGGCGACGATCTCCGCCTCGCTCAGCGGCACGCCGTCCACTCGCACGCGCTCGCCCAGCCGCACCAAATGCGGCGAAGTGTAGAGCCCGACGCGAAGCCCGGCGGCGTGCAGGATGGCGTCCACCATCGCGGCGACCGAGCCCTTGCCGTTGGTGCCCGCGACGTAAACCGTCGGCACCGCGCGCTCGGGATGACCCAGCGCGGCGGCGAAATCGCGCATGCGATCAATGCCGAAGGAGACGCCGCGCGCCTTGAGCGCAAAGAGGCGTTCGCAGATGGCGGCGTAATCCGCCGCGTGGATTGACTGCACGCCGCTCAAAACGAAGACCCGAATTGATAAAAGCTCAGGCTGCGACCGGAGCTTTTTTGGTGTAAAGCGCGCACAGCACGTTGCGCAGGGTATCGCGCATTTCGAGGCGCGGCACAATGAGGTCGATGAGACCCTTTTGCTGCAAAAACTCCGCCGTCTGGAAACCGGGCGGGAGAGTCTGCTTCACCGTGTCCTTGATCACGCGCGCGCCGGCAAAACCGATCAGCGCGCCCGGCTCGGCGATGTTGAGATCGCCCAGCACCGCGAAGCTGGCGGTCACGCCGCCCATGGTCGGATGGGTAAGCACCGAGATGTAAGGCAGCTTGGCTTGGCCGAGGCGGCCCAGCGCAGCACTGGTCTTGGCCATCTGCATGAGCGAGAAAATACCCTCCTGCATGCGCGCGCCGCCCGAGGCGGAAAAAATGATGCACGGAATCTTTTGCTCCAGTGCCCGCTCGATCGCACGGGTGATCTTCTCGCCCACCGCCGAACCCATCGCGCCGCCGCAAAAACGGAAATCCATGACCGCGACCGAAACCTTGATGCCGTGGATCGCGCCCACGCCGCAAATCACCGCCTCGGGCAGACCGCTGTCGCGCTCGTATTTTTTGATGCGCTCCGGATAGGGCGCGGAATCGACAAAGCCCAAAGGGTCGGCCGACTTCACCGACGCGTCGTGCTCAACAAACGTGTCGGCATCGAATAGCCCCGCGATGCGACCGCGCGCCCCGATGGGGAAATGGTAGCCACTCTTGGCCACAACCATCTGGTTAGCCTCGAGTTCTTGATTAAAAACCACCTCACCCGAGATCGGGCACTTGGTGTAAAGGCCCTTGGGGATGTCCTTCTTTTTAACAACAACGGTGGAATACTTCGGCTTGCTGAAGAGCGACATAGACGCGGAAGGGGTTTACAAAAAAGGGATTCGGTTATCCGTGACCAAAGGTGCAGACGTCCGGCTTCACGCCGCCGGCCCGGCGCAGCACGGCCGCGCAGGCGTTGAGGGTGGAACCCGTGGTAAAAACATCATCGATGAGCACATGCCGAAGGTTGGGTGTAATGACCACGCCCGGGGCCAGCGCAAACGCGTTTTTGAGGTTCGCCCGACGCTCGGCGCGGTCGAGATTCGTCTGCGTGCGGGTGTCCTGCACGCGGCGCAGGCACTCGACCACGCGCGTCTCGCCGCCCAGCTCCTTCGCCAGCGCCCGCGCCAGCTCGCGCGCTTGGTTGTAACCGCGCTCGCGCTCCTTGCGCGCATGCAGCGGCACCGGCACCAACGCCGCGTCGCGCAAGAACTCCGCCACGCGCGGATTCCCCACCATTATCGCCGCGAGGTCGCGCAACACATAGAGCCCGTCGCGATATTTGAGTGCATGCACCAGCGCCCGCGCCGGCCCGCGAAACAAGATGGCCGTGCGCCCTTCGCCGAACTCCGGATGCAGCCCCTCGCAATGCACGCAAAGCCGCTCGCCCGACGCCTCGCCGAAAAACGGATGCCCGCAACACGGACACGCCGGCTCGCGCACCCGCACGATCAGCGGCTCGCACGCCACACAGACATGATGCAGCGGACCGTCCTGCACCAAGCCGCCGCAATGCACGCACGAGGGCGGAAACACCAGATCGCGCAGCGCCCGCCCCAGCCCGCGCCAGCCACCGTCGCCTTGCATGTTTGGATTCAACGATTCCACGGCTCGGGATAAAACACGCGCATAAGAAACAAGCCCTGCGGTGGCGCGGTCTCCACCTCCGCCGTGCGCTCGCGGCTCGCCAGCAGGGCCGCCACGCGCTCGGGACCAAGTTTGCCCATGCCCGCATAGACCAGCGCGCCCGCTAGGCTGCGCACCATTTTGTAGAGAAACCCCTCCGCCTCCGCCTCGATGCGCAGGCGCGGTCCATCCTCGATCAAGTCGAGCCGCGCCAGCGTGCGCACCGTGTTCTCCCGCTCCTCGCCGCCGAAGGCGCTGAAGGCGCGAAAATCGTGCCGCCCGCGCAACACCTCCGCCACCGCGCGCATCGCTCCCACGTCGAGCCGACGCGGAATCGACCAGGTGTAACGATGCGCAAAGGGATCGGCCCACTCGCCGTGCGCGAGGTGGTAATGATAGATCTTTCCCGTCGCGGAAAACCGCGCGTGAAACTCCGGCCCCACCGGCTCCGCCGCGCGCACCTGGATCGACGGCGGCAAGCCTCCGCGCAACGCCGCCAGCAATTTCTCCGCGCCGTGCCGCCAATTCGCGTCGAAGTGAAAAACCTGTCCGCGCGCATGCACGCCGGCGTCGGTGCGACCGCTGCCATGGATGCGAACCTCCGTCGCGAGCAGCTCGCCGAGGCGGCGCTCGATGTGATCCTGCACCGCGTTCTTGTCCGGCTGCGCCTGCCAGCCGGAAAAATCCGTGCCCTCGTAAGCGACCAAACACTTCCAGCGCGTAAGTGGAGTTTCTGCGTTCATCCGTTCAGATGCTCATACGCAAGGTTGCTCAATCGCCCGCCAAATCCTCCGGCGCCGGCGCGAGCCCGGGCGGGAAACGCTGATCCAAGTAGTCCTGCAAAATCACCGCCGCCGCGCGCGAATCGATGATGCCCTTGGCGCGGATTTCGCGCAGCTGTTTCTGATTCATGCCCGTCTCCGCCATGTGCGAAGTCAGACGCTCGTCCACCAGATGAACCGGCAGGCCGAGCTCGGCGCGAAGCTCGACCGCGAGCGCCTCCATCTCCTTCGCCTTAAAACCCGCCGAGCCGTCCATGTTGAGCGGATAGCCGAGCACGAGTTCATCCACCCGCCGCTGCCGCACGAGCGCGGCGAGCGCGCGGCGGCGAGAGGCGAGTTCAGGCTCGATCAAAGCCGGCAAGGGCGTGGCGATGCCGAGTTCGTCGCCCGTCGCCAGCCCGATGCGCCGCGTGCCGTAGTCGATGCCGAGAAAACGCATAAAGTGGCGCGACGCTCAGAGCCGCTTCGCCCCGTCGGCGCGCGCCGCCACCTTGGCGAGCAAGGCCTTGATGTCCTGCGCGCGCGACTTCGGCATCACCAGCGTGGCGTCCTCGGTGTGCACGACCACGAGATCGTCCACGCCGAGCAGGGTGACGAGGTGCTTGCCCGAACCGAACACGAGGTTCCCCTTGCCCTGCTCCACGATGACTTCGCCGCGCGCCACGTTGCCGGCCTTGTCGGCCTTAAAATGCTTCGCGACCGCCGGCCACGCGCCGACGTCGTCCCAATCAAAGGACGCCGGGATCATCACCACGTTGACCGATTTTTCCAGCAGGGCGTAGTCCACCGAGATTTTGACGAGCGTCGGATAAACACGCTTCAACACCGCCGCGAGCGCCTGCTTTTTGCGCAGCGCGAGACGGATTTTTTTAAGGCCCGCGTCAAGCTCGGGCGCATGCGCGGCGAAGGCCGCCTCGACCACCGGCACGCTCCAGACGAACATGCCCGCGTTCCACACGTAGTCGCCGGATTTCAGGTAGCCCTCGGCGACCTTGAGTTTCGGCTTCTCGACGAAACGCTTTATCGCATAGACGTGGCGGACGCTCTTGCCCGAGCCAACCTTGGCCCAGGCCTGGCCGCGTTGAATGTAACCAAAACCGGTGGCGGGTTCGTTCGGGGGAATGCCGATCGTGACCATCACATCGGCCGCGCCCGCCGTCGCGAAGGCCGCGCGCAAATCCGCCTGATAGGACTTGGTGTCGTGGATGACATGGTCGGCCGGCAGCACGGCGAATACGCCTTGCGGATCGCGCGCGCCGACGAGCGCGGCGGCCAGACCGGCCGCCGCCGCCGTGTCGCGCCCGACCGGCTCGGCCACGATGTTGGCCGGCGGGATGAGGCCGCGGCAGACCTTGGCCACCTCAGCGGCCTGGACCGCGCTGGTGATCACGAAAACATTCTTGGGCGGCACGACGCCGCGCACACGTTCGAGCGTCTGCGCGAGCAAGGGAGTCTCACCGACCACCGGCAGCAAATGCTTCGGACGGGCGGCGCGGCTCTGCGGCCAAAAGCGTTCCCCTTTTCCCCCGGCGATGATGACGACGTAGGGAGCGGGCGGGACGGATGATTTTGGATTAGCCATGACCTGAAATTACGCCGCCCGTCGCCGGACGGTGCAACGTCGCAGTTGCACGCGCGACCACGAGCCGCAATTTCCCCCCATCCGATTCGCTCTCCTGTATCAATCAAAGCACTACACACGCCGCCACGCCATGACCCCCGATCCCGCTGCCTCCGCGCCCCTGGAAATTTCCGTCGAGGAAACCCGCGACCTGCTCGCGTCTGATCCGGACGGCGTGGCGTTGATCGACGTGCGCGAACCCTTCGAGCACGAGACCGCGCGCATCGAAGGCGCTCAACTCATCCCCATGCGCCAGATCCCCGAGCACGTGGGCACGCTGCCGAAGGACAAACACCTGCTCATCCACTGCCACCACGGCGGCCGCAGCCTGCGCGTCACCGAGTTCCTGCGCGCCCGAGGTTACGAGCGTGTGACCAACGTCGCCGGCGGCATCCACGCGTGGAGCCAGCGCATCGACCCCAACGTGCCGGTTTATTGAACCCGCGCCGCACGCCAGCGGAATACGACACGATTTTATACCGGACTGATGACGAGGTCCCGTTGATCCCGCGCGATGCACGCTATTGGCCCCGCCTATCCGTAAAATCTCCGTTATATAATTCAGAGAGAAAGCTACTGCCGTCTCTCGCCGCGAGATAAAGAGTCGCTCGGCCCCGATATAGAAAAGGCGCAGTCCCTGCCTTAAAAAAGAAACCCCCGCCGAAACAAGTCGGCGGGGTCGAAAATCTTGATCGAAGTGTCGAAGACTTGATTAGTAGGAGGGAGCCTGATCGGGGGCCGGGGCCGGAGCGGCTTCGACAGCAGGAGCAGGAGCAGGAGCGGAAGAAGCGCGAGCCTTCACGAGACCGAGGGCCTTCTTCACATTCTGCACGCTGGGCTGGGAAATACCAAGAGCCTTGGCGATCTGGGCGCCAGTTTTGCCGGCCTCGGAGAGAGCCTTCACTTGGGCCTTCACCTCGTCGGTGATCTTGGCGCGCTTGCCTTTGCCGGCCTTGGGGGCCTTGGCAATTTTGGGGGCCTTGGCGGCTTTGGCGGCTTTGGCGGCTTTGGCGCGCTTAACCTTGGGGGCATTGCTAGCAGCGTCCTTCAGCGCCTTGATAAAGGCGTTAAGGTCGGAGAAGCCGTAATCGGAGGGCAGCTTGGTGAGAGCGGCCACGCGATCGGCTGACAGTTTGGCTTCGGCTTGGGCAAGCTTGGCTTTGGCCTTTTCGAGTTCTGCAATTTGGTCGATGAATGACATATCGCATGTAGCAACGACTAAAACCGTCCGCATTATCAAGCGTATAATGTCTGAAAATAACCGACGACCGACAATAATACGCCTAGATGGTCATGGCGTGGTAGCCGCCATCGACCACGATTTCCGCGCCGGTAATGAAGGAACCCGCCGCGCCGGCTAGCAGCAAAGTGGCCCCCACCAATTCCTTAGCATCACCGAAGCGCTTCATCGGCGTGTGGCCCATAATTGAATTTACGCGATCCGGCGTCAGCACCTTGCGATTTTGTTCGGCCGGAAAAAAACCCGGAACCACCAGATTCACCCGCACATTATTGGGCGCCCACTCGCGGGCGAGGTTCTTTGAAAGATTATGCACCGCCGCCTTGCTCGCCGAATAAGTGAATACGCGCGAAAGCGGCACGAGGCCGGACATCGACCCGAGGTTGATAATAGAGCCGCCCTCGCCGCGCTCGACCAGATAACGGCCAAAAACCTGGCACCCAAAAAACACGCCCTTGTAGTTCACGCGCAGGATACGATCCACCTCGTCCTCGGTAATATCGAGGAAGGGCGTGGCCGAATTGATGCCCGCGCCGTTTACTACAATATCCAGCTTGCCCGAGCGCGCGAGCACCGCCGTCAGCAGCCCTTCCAGCGCGGCCTTGTCGCTCGCCTCCGCCGCCTGGAACCAGGCCTTGCCGCCCGCCGCCTCGATACGCTCGATGCGCACGCGCGCCTTCTCCGCGTCGCGCCCCACCAACACCACCTCGGCGCCCGCCGCCGCCAGCCCCTCGGCCATCGCGCCGCACAGTTCGCCGGTGCCGCCGATCACGACCGCCACTTGGCCGGCCAGGGAAAACATCGAGTTCAGATAATTGGTGGGGTTGCTCATGATGAATATAACTTTCCATGCATCACGTCCCGGCTGGACCAGCCAGTCAGCCATGCAGACTGTGAACTAAGTTTCAGCGCCCGCCCCCGGCACAACCTTGCACCCCGCCCGGCTTTGCGCGCAGGGTTTGCCTTCGCCTTTAATCGCAACGGCCATGTCCACCTCCCCTTCCTATCCGTCACCCTTTCGTTTCGCCCTAGTCGGCTGCGGCGCCATCGCCCCCACGCAGGCCCAGGCGCTCAAGGAGTTGCCCGATTTGCTGCAACTCACCCACTGCACGGATGTGGATGAAAAACGCGCCGCCGAATTCGCCGCCAAACACGGCCTCGCCGTCGCCACCTGGGCCGGGTTGCTCGCCGATCCCGCCATCGACGCCATCACCCTCTGCACGCCCAGCGGCCTCCATGGCTCCCTCGCCGCCGAAGCCCTCCGCGCCGGCAAACACGTGGTCATCGAAAAACCCATGGATATCTCCGTCGCCGCCTGCGACGAACTCATCGCCGCGCAACAAGCCTCCGGCCGCAAACTCGCCGTCATCTCGCAGCATCGCTTCGACCCCGCCAGCGGCACAGTCCGCGAACTGCTCGACCAAGGCGCGCTCGGCCGCCTCGTCGGCGCAGAGATTCGCGTGCCGTGGTATCGCACCCAGGAATACTATGACTCCGGCGATTGGCGCGGCACGTGGGCGATGGATGGCGGCGGCTGTCTCATGAACCAAGGCGTTCACACCGTTGATCTCATGCTCTGGTTCTGCGGTCCCGTCCGCGAGGTGTTTGCCCGCACCGCCACCGCCGCGCACGAGCGCATCGAGGTCGAAGACCTGGTCTGCGCCACAATCACTTTCGCCAACGGCGCCATCGCCACCCTCTTCGCCTCCACCGCCGCCTACCCCGGTTTCCTCGTCAGCCTCTCGCTCTACGGCACCCACGGCTCCGCCGTGCTCTCCGGCGACGAATTGCAAAGCCTCGCGATCAAAGGCGGCGAAAAATTCTCCGGATCGGCCGGCAGCGCCCATGCCCTGCAAGTCGCCACCGGCGGCACCCGCTCCGCCGTGCATCACGCCTCCTCCGCGCCTGTGCCGCCCGCCGGCGAAACCCCGGACGCCACTTGGAAATGGGGCGACGCCCACCGTGCTCAATTCGCCGACTTCGTGACCGCCGTTCGCGAAAACCGCGAACCCCTCGTCAACGGCCGAGCCGGTCGCGACGCCGTCGCGCTTATCCATGCCGTTTACGAATCCTCCCGCACCGGACAACCCGTGCGCCTCGATTCCTGATTTTCCCCCGCGCCACCGCTGGCGCTTTCTCCAACGACCGATTTCACTCCCGCTCTCATGCCGCTCATTCCCATCGAGGACAATTTTAACGACGTCATCGCCAAGGCCCAACGCGGCTACGGCATCACCGACGCCGAACTCGCCGAACGCTCGGCCATCACCCCGGAGGAACTCGCCGCACTGAAATCCGGCGAACCCCGCCTCGGCTCGCTCCGCCGCGTCGCCCGCCACCTCAAACTCTCGCCCGACGCCCTCGAAACCCTCGCCAAAAAAGAAGCCTACCCGAAGGCCCCGATTTTCCCGCGCGGCTTCGCCATGTTTAACACCGTCCACGAAGACATGACGGTGAACAACTACCTCGTCTGGGACTCGAAGTCCCGCGAAGCCGCCGTCATCGACACCGGCGCCGATGCCGAGGACCTGCTCGACTTCGTCGCCGCCGAGCGCCTGCGCGTGAAGTGCATCCTCCTCACCCACACCCACGACGACCACATCGCCGCCCTCCCCCGCCTCGCCAAGGCAACCGGCGCCGAAGTCTGGTCCAGCGAACGCGAGCCCATCGATTATCCCGGCGCGCGCACCTTCGCCGCCAACGACTACTTCCACCTCGGCGTAGTCGCCATCAAGGCCCTCTCCACCTGGGGCCACTCCCCCGGCCAGACCACCTTCTACGTGCAGGGCCTCAGCTGGCCGCTCGCCCTCTGCGGCGATTCGCTCTTCTCCGCCTCCGTCGGCGGCAGCCCCACCCACCTCGTCGATCAGATCAAAAACACCCGCGCCCGCATTTTCAGCCTGCCGAAGGACACCGTCATCGGCCCCGGCCACGGCCCGCTCACCACCCTCGCCCACGAGCGCAAATACAACCCCTTCTTCGCCCCCGACCGCTTCCAAGTCCCCGCCGGCCCCGCGCCCGCCGGCTCGCCCAAAAACACCGCCGCCTCCGTCGCCAACGCCACCACCGACGTCGCCGATCCCGACGCTCCCACCTCCACCCGCCCCGCCAAAGCCGTCGCCCTCCCCAAGAAACCCAAGGCGGGCAAAGCCGGCCGCACCGACGCCCATCAGACCAAGCCCGCCCAAAAGCCCGCCAAGTCCGCCAAGCCCGGTCGCGACGGACGCACCGCCTTCAAAAACCGCCGCAACCGCTCCGCCTGATTAAGGGCCTGTAACTAAATAATTCTAATGCGCGTTCAAGTTGAGCCTCTGTGGGTAGCCTCTGTGGGTAGGGACGGACCGCTGGGCCGTCCGCTCCGTTGGGCTCATCTTGAACGCGAAGTAGAATAAGGGTCGGCGGCGTCAAGCGGCTAGTGCACAGTCTTTTTGTATAGCGGCACGAAAA
>CAZOGV010000092.1:0-11114 GCA_964579225.1 uncultured Akkermansia sp.
CGGGCGCGGAGGGGCGGCCTCGGTGGAGGCGGTTGGCGCGGGCTCGGCGGGGGCGGGCGGGGTGTCGCGCAGGAGGAGCCAGGCGGTGGCGGCGGCGAGGGCCGCGAGGGTGAGGAGCCAGGTGGCGAGGCGGCGGGACAACATCAGAGCTGCATGAAGCCGAGGTCGCGGCGGGCGAAGCGGCCGATGTTGGGGAGGACGAGGGGGAGGTTGGCGTCGGTGACGCCGAACCAGCGGGCGAGGGTGGCGGCGTATTCGTCGGTGGAGATGCCGGGTATCCAGGCGCCGCGGTCGCCGGTGTCGTCGGGGCCGCCGGACTGGAGCACGGGCATGGAGCCGATGAGGCGGCCGCCAAGGACGTCGCCGCCGATGGCGAGGTGGTGTCCGCCCCAGGCGTGGTCGCTGCCTTTGCCGTTGGTGGAGTAGGTGCGGTTGAAGTCGGAGGCGGTGAAGAGGGTGACGGAGCGGTCGAGGTTGAGGGCGACGGTGGCGGCGTGGAAATCGGCGATGGCGTTGGAGAGGCGGGAGAGGAGGTCGTTGTGGTCCTCGAGCTGGGCGTCGTGGGTATCCCAGCCGCCGAGGGAGGAGAAGAAAACCTGGCGGCGCATGGAGAGGGATCCGCGCGCGACGATGAGGCGGAGGATCATGTGGAGCTGGGCTGCTATGCTGGTGAGGCTGCCGTCGGGGTTGCGGGAATTGGGGAAGAGGTCGAGGTCGCCGGCTTGGCCGCCGGGGGAGGTGGAGGAGCGGTCGTAGCGGGGGACCCCGGCGAGGGTGGATTTTAGCAGGGTGTCGTTGCCGATGGCGCGACGCATGATGTCGGCGTATTCCTGCTCGAAGAGGTGGCCGTAGCTGCGGGCGAGGGTGTCGTCCATGGCTTTGCGCTGCTGGGGGCGAGGCGCCCAGGTGGCGTCGTATTCGCGCAGGCCGATGCTGCCGCCGGGGGTGACGTGGTATTGGAAAACGTCTTCGCCGACCTGGAAAAAGTTATTCCCGGCGAGGGAGACGTTCATCGAGATCTGCGAGCCGGCGTTGAGGGACTGGAGGTGGTCGGCGAGGCGGCCGCCCCAGCCGACGCGTTTGATGGAGTCGGGGACGGAGGTCTGCCACTGGACCTGCTGGTCGTTGTGGGAAAAGAGGTAGGGGGGGATGGCGGCGCCGCCGGCCTTGTATTCGGCCTGGGTGACGGGGGCGACGAGGGTGCCGACGTTGAGGAGCATGGCCATCTTGCCGTCGGCGAAGGCGGGGGCGAGGCGGCTCATGGCGGGGTGGAGCGCCCATTCGCGTCCGTCGCCGGAATCGGGCAGGGGGAGGCGGAGGAGGTCGGAGCGGGGGAGGGCGAGGATGCCGCGGGAGGCGGTGTAGGCGGCGTGGCCGGCGGTGTCGTAGGGGACGAGGGTGTTGTTGGCGTCGTTGCCGCCGTAGAGGAAGAGGCAGACGAGGGCCTTGTAGTCGTCGCCGGGAGGGAGGGTCTGGGCGGAGAGGGTGGAGTTGAAGAGGCGCAGGGTGCCCATGGTGCTGAGCAGGCCGGCGAGGCCGAGGCCGGCGCAGGCGCCCTGGCCGAGAAAGGCGCGGCGGGTGATCGGAGGGTGGCCCATGGGGGTGCGGTGTAGGTTTTTTATGGATACGCAAGGGGCCTGGTCAGCGGCCGATGACGTATTCGGGGGAGGCGAGCAGGAGGTGGGCGACGGCGCCGACCATCTGGAGGCGGCGATCGCGGAGGGTGGCGGGGTCGTTGGTCGGGAAATACCACAAGGGGAGGGTGTCGAACATGGCGAGGGCGTCGGCGCGGAGTTCGGGGGAGAGGCGTCCGTCGAGCAGGGTGATGGAGAGGGAGTCGAGGAGGGCCTCGCGATTGGCGAGGTCGGTGAAGCCGGCGCGTTCGAGGAGGGCGAGCTGGGCGGTGAAGTCGGGTTTGAGGAGGATGTTGGGGTTGGTGTCGGGGTGATGGGGGAGGGATGGGTTTAGGCGCTCGCCGGTCCAGACGCCCCAGGTGACGGCCTCGTGGATGGCGTTGGCCTCGCGCATGACGGTGGTTTCCGAGGTGATCTGGAATTCGGGGGAGAGCACGCCGGCGATGGCGATGCGGCCGGGGTGGGCGTAAACGGGTTGGAAGAAGTTGAAGACGGAGGGGGAGTGTTGGGGGACTTGGTGGGGCAGGGAGTATTGGTAACTGAGAAAGAAGCGCGGGTCGCCGGGGCGGGGCGGGACGGGCGGGAAGGCGCGGAAGAAGTGGGCGAGGCGGAGCACGGGTTCGCGGCGTTTGCCGTGGGCGATGTCGGCGAGGGGTTCCTCGGAGCGGGCTTCGGGGTCGAGGAGGACGGCGCGGAGGGTGGCGGCGAGGTCGCCGCGCACGCCGGCGCCGTTGTCGGCGAAGGCGGCGGCGACGCGGTGGACGTAGCCGGGTGAGGGGTTGGAGGTGACGAAGCGTTGGATGAGCTGGCGGGCGAGGAAGGGCGGGGTGGAGGGGTGGTTGAAGAGGATGTCGAGGGCAGTATCCATCGCCTGGATACCGGGGGTGCCGGCGGGGATGGTGGCGCCGGTGACGATGGTTTTGGCGGCGGGATCATGAAACTCGGGGTAGAGGGTCATGGGCCGCGCGACGTCGTAGCCGTAGCGGAACCAGCCGCTGCGCGAGGCGACGGAGTTGTTGGACCAGCGGGGCGGGTTGGCGTCGTCGTAGTGGGGGCCCCAGCCGGTGAAGACGTGGGCGAGGCCGGCGATGTCGTCTTGGGTGTAGGTGGGGATGGGGCGGCCTTCGAGATCGAGGCGGAGGGTGCCGTCGGGGTGGAGTTCGTTGAGCCCGAAGGTGAAGAGCTGCATGATTTCTCGGGCATAGTTTTCGTCGGGGCGCTGGCCGGTCTCGGGGTCGGGCGGCTGGTTGCGCTTCATGCTGAGATAGACGCCCATGACGGAGCTGCGGGTGACGTCGCCGAGGAGGTCGCGGTAGTTGCCGAAGGCGTGGGTGAGGAGCAGGTCGTAGTAGGCGGTGATCTCCTCGTGGTGGATGTCGAGCGCGCCTTGTTGAGAGGTGACGAGGATCTGGGAGAGGGCCCAGGCCATGCGTTGGCGGAGCTGATCGGGGGCGGTGAGGGAGTGTTGCCACCAGGCGTGTTGGCGCGGGGTTTGCCAGCCGAGGCTGGTGTTGTCGGGGTTGAGCTGGGCGAGTTCGGCGCGGCGGGCCTGGACGGTGGGGAGGTGGAAGGTGGGCGGGAGGGCGATTTGTTGGTTTATCCAACCGGCGTAGCCGAGGGTCTGGACGGAGAGGAGGGAGTCGGGGGTGGGGCCGAAGGAGGCGTGTTGAAGGAAGCGGGAGGCGCGCGCGGGGGTGGGTGCGCCGCCGGGCACGGAGGGCGGGGGCGGGAGCGGGGCCATGGTGTGGGCGCCGGTGGCGAGGACGAAGCGGCCGAGGATCTCGCCCTCGGGGTGGGAGGCGGAAGTGACGCGGGCCCAGAGGCGTCCGTCGCGCAGGGCGTCGAGGATGGCGGCGGTGCTTTGGCCGGCGGCGGGTTCGAAGGCCCAGGGGCGAGGGGCGATCTGGCCGGTGGGCAGGGTGAGCACGTCGGGGCCGGAGGAGCCGGTGGTGGAGATGTAGAGGCGGGCGTCGAGCTGGGCGGATTGCAGGGCGCTGTGGTTGAGCGAGAGGGAGGCGTTGAGGCCGTTGCCGAGGGCGCGGAGGGTGGCGGAGCCCCAGGCGCCGGAGCGGAGGCCGGAGGGCGGGCGGAGTTCGGCGAGGTAGAGTTCGTCGGGGGAATCGTCGATGGTGACGGTGGTCTGGAGGGGGAGGCCGAGCTCGTAGTGGGGCGAGGCGGAGAGGGTGATGGTGACGGTCTCGGGGAGTTCGACGAGGTCGTCGGGCAGCGGGGTGATGACGAGGTCGGCCGAGCCGGCGCCGGCGGGGAGGGTGAGTTGGCCGGAGAGGGTTTCGTAATCGAGGCCGGGGGTGGCGGTGCCGCCCAAGGTGTAGTGGACGGTAAGCGGGCCGATGTTGCCGGAGCGGAAAATGGTGACGCGGGCGGGGAGTTGTCCGGCCTCGTAGGCGCGAGGGGCGCTGGCGCCGATGGTGAGGAGGTTGGGGGCGGCGAGGCGTTGGGCGATGGCCTGGGCGTCGGGGATGCGGGGTGCGGTGGTCGCGTCGTGGGGATCGAAGCCGAGGAAAAGTTCTTCGTAGTTGCTGGCGCCGTCGCCATCGGAATCGAGGTCGGAGATTTGCAGGCGGTAGAAGACGCGCCCGGCGGAGATCTCGGCGAGGGAAAGTGGGTCGGGGGTGAAGTGGCGGGAGTGCAGGGTCTCGCGCACGGGGTCGAGGCCGGGGCCGGTCCAGGCGACGGAGAAGTGGTCGCCGCCGGCGCCTTCGAGGTGGGTGAATTCGAGGAAGTAGGGGCGGTGGGCTTCGAGGGGGATTTGGACGGAGGTTTGTTCAGGATATTTATCCCACTGGCGAAAGCCGGTCCAGCCGGGCACGGAGGCGACGAGTTGGCGGTTGGCGGGGGTGGCGTCGGTGGAGAGCCAGAGGTCGGAGCGGTCGTCGCTGGCTAGGTAAAAGGTGTAGAGGCCGGTGGCGGCCGGGATGAGCCAGCCGCGCAGGTGGTGGCCGAAGCGGTCGAGGTTGGGGGAGCTTTGGGGGAGTTCGAAAGCGTCGAGGTTCAGGGTGCGGGACGGGGCGGGGGAGCCGCTGGAGATGTAGCCGAGGAGGGTGTTATACCAAGAGCCCTCGGGCATGTTATCCCAGCGCGAGAAGGTGAAGGGAGCGGCGACGTAGGTTTGGTCGAGGAGGAGGGTGGCGGCGAGCGGGGTGCCGTCGCCGGTGTGGGTGGGGGAAAGATCGAGCCAGGTGGCGAGGTCGGAGGAGGCCTGGATGCGGTAGTGTTTGCCGGGGACGGAGGCCCAGTGGAGGACGACTTCGTGGGGCGTGGCGTGCTCGATGTGTTCGATGCCGGGGCGGGAGGAGGCGTCGTGCGGATCGGTGCCGGCGAGGGATTCTTGGAGGTTGGTGAAACCATCGCCGTCGGGGTCGGCGTCGGGCGGGGTGGTGACTTGATAGCGGGTGGTCCAGACGTCGCTCATGCCATCGCCGTTTTGGTCGATGATGGCGTGTGAGGCGGACGCGATCAGGAGGGCGGCGAAGGCGCAAAGGAGGTGACGGGCGTGGCCGGGCATAACGCGATGGGGCGGGGCGGCGTTGGGCAGGATGCCCGGAGAGATGTTGAGGCGAAGCGGACGGGCTTGGCGGTATTAATTTAAGGGGAAGGCCGCTTTTGATGGGTTGTTGATGATCGCGGTGCGGCGGGCGGCGGAAAGATTTCAAGCCGGGCGGGTGGCGACCCAGAAGCGGCATTCGTCGGAGAATTCGCGCACGGGGCGGGATTCTTTGGCGAGCTCGCGGCGGAGGTGGTCCTCGCGGTGGAGCCAGCCGGTGGCGGCGAGGTCGGCGAGGATTTCGGCGCGGTCGGGGAGGTGCATGAAAGTGTCGCCGCAGTGGTCCTCGAAGCGGCGGTCGCCGAATTCGCGCAGGCGCGGGTCTTGTTTACCGGAGGCCCAGCGGCGGGCCTCCATGCGCCAGCTGGCGCGCTCGGCGGGCGAGTGATCGCGGTCGTGGGTGGTGAAGAGAAGGGGCGCGCCCGGGCGGCAGACGGCGGCGAGCTGGCGCAGGGCGCGACGGCGGTTGCGGCGCAGCGGGATCTGCATGAGGCCGTTGAACATGAAGAGGCAGCCGGAGAAGAGGGGGACGGACGGAGAGGGCTGAGGCCGGAGACCTGAAACCTGAGGAGACGGACTTGAACTCACGTTCAAGCCTACTGAAGAAGCGGCGGCGAAGACGGGATGGGTGGCGAGCTTGGTGGCGTCGGCGTGGTGGATGGTGATGGCTGCGCGGCGCTCGGCGGCGAGGGCGACGGCTTGATCGACGAGCTCCTGGGCGAAGTCGAAGGCGGTGAGGTTTTGATAACCGAGTTCGTGCATGGCGACGCAGACGCGGCCGGCGCCGCAACCGGCTTCGAGGAGCGGGGCGGCGCGGTCGGTGAAGACACGCTCGATCATAATGCGCTCGCTGGCCCAGAGGCCGAGGCGGTGGGCGGCCTTGGCGTAGTGGACGACGGCGCGGAGGTCGTTGAAGTCGCGGCGGACTTGCGCGGCGGTGACAGGGCGGGGAGCGGGGGACACGGGCGGGAAAATGACCAATGACCAATGTCCAATGACCAATGTCGAACGCGGAATCGCGACGGCTGCGGAGGAACTCGGGCGGCAAGAGCGGGGTTGCGTCGGGCGGCGGGGGGGCGCGAGGCTGGGCGGAATACACGCATGAGCCTGAAACTTGATTGGAAGCTGTTGTTGTCGTCGGAACGAGCGGGCGGTTCGTCGTCGGGAGCGAGCGCGGGCGGGCGGGGCAAGGAGGAGCGCAATCCCTTCGAGCACGATTACGACCGGGTGATTTTCTCCGCACCATTTCGACGGCTGGCGGGCAAGACGCAGGTGCATCCGTTCGCGCAATTGGATCACGTTCACAATCGGCTGACGCATACGCTGGAGGTGGCGAGCGTGGGGCGGACTCTGGCGGAGGAGGCGGCGAAGCTGGTCGTGGCGCGGGGCGAGATGCCGGAGGGGCGCGGGGCGGTGGATTTCGCGTTCATCGTGCAGGCGGCGTGTCTGGCGCACGATTTGGGCAATCCGCCTTTCGGGCATGCGGGCGAGTATGCGACGCGGGCGTGGGCGGAGGAGCACCTGGCGGATATTTTTAGCGACGCGCCGCTTTCGCCCGAGCTGGCGGCGGCCTTGAACGACTGGCGTTGGTTCGAGGGCAACGCGCAGAGTTTTCGGTTGGTGTCGCGCGGGGATCGCAACGAGCGCGACTACTTCCGGTTCACCTACGCGTCGCTGGGGGCGATGGTGAAGTATCCATGGACGGCGGACGACGCGCGCACGGCGGAGAAGAAAAAGCATAACGTGTTCGCGGCGGAGAAGGCGGTGTTCGCGCGCATGGTGGACGCGTTGGGCTTGCGGCGCGCGGACGGCACGGTGGCGCGGCATCCGCTTTCGTTTTTATCGGAGGCGGCGGACGACATTTGCTACCGCATCTCGGATTTCGAGGATGCGGCGGAGATGGGGATTTTGGCCGAGGCGGAGGTGCGGCGGATTTTTATGGGCATAGTCGGCGAGCAGGAGAGCGGCGGCGCGATGCGGCTCTCGGCGCTGCGCGCGAAGACGGTGGGGCGGCTGATTCGCGAGGCGGCGAAGGTGTTCGCGGACGACTACGAGGCGATCTTGCGCGGCGAGCGGGAGGAGGATTTGAAGGCGTCGTTTCCGGCGGAGTTGCGCGACGCGATGCGCGAGATCAAGGAGCGCTACGAGACGATCTTCGGCGACCGCCGTAAGGTGGCGGTGGAGCTGGGCGCGCACAGCATTTTGGGGCGTTTGCTGCACGCCTATGCGACGGCGGTGCGCGAGCTGAGCGTCCAGGGTTACGAGGCGACGGGTTTCGCGCACAAACGGCTGCTGGCGCTGGCGTGGGAAAAGGCGTTCATCGTGGAAAACGAAAAACGCGGCGCGGCCTGGTGGCTCGGGCGCGTGATGGATCACGTGTCCGGGATGACGGACGCGCACGCGACGCAGGTGGCGCGCGAGATCAGCGGGGTGTGAGGCGGGGGGGGCGGCTGGTTTTTGGTAGGGGCTTCGCTTGCGAAGACCGGTTTGGGGTTCGGGGCGTTGGCGTGCCGGCGCGGGCGTCGCAAGCGACGCCCCTACGATCGGAGGGCGGAGAAAATTGAACTTACGTTCAATCCTACGGGAAGGCAGCGGGGCGGCTTATTTTTTGCGCCAGGCGGCGATGAACATGCCGTTGGCGTCGAGTTCGTGGGGCCAGAGGAAGAGCGAGGATTCGGTGCGTCCGAGGGTGGTGAAGGGCACGGGCTCCAACTCGGGATGCGCGGCGCTGAAGGCGTTGACGATGTCGGTCGTTTCCTGGCGCGTGATGGTGCAGACGGCGTAGATGAGGCGGCCGCCGGGCTTGAGGGCTTTGTGGGTGTTTTCGAGGAGCTGGAGCTGGATCTCGGCGAGCTCTTTCACGTCCTGCTCGGTGCTGGTCCAGCGGGCGTGGGGGTTGCGCTGCCAGGTGCCGACTCCGGAGCAGGGGGCGTCCACGAGGATGCCGTCGAACTTGGTCTTGGTGGGGAGGAAGGGGCCGCCGTTCCAGGTGACGGTGCGGTAGTTGAAAGCTTGGGCGCGGCCGGCGCGTTTACGCAGGGTGGCGAGGCGGCCGGTGTGGCGGTCTGTTGCCCAGATGACGCCCTTGTTGTCCATGAGGTCGGAGAGGTGGAGGGTCTTGCCGCCTTCGCCGCAGCAGGCGTCCCACCAGGTGGAGCCGGGCTCGGGGGCGCAGGCGTGGCCGACGAGCTGGGAGGCGAGGTCCTGGATTTCGAAGAGACCTTTTTTGAACTCCTCGGCTTTGAAGAGATCGCTGGGGCCGGTGTAGCGGAGGGCGACCGGAAGGGCTGGGGGCGGAAGGCTGAGACCTGAAGGACGGAGGTCGGGTGCGGCGGTATGGCGGAGGGCGCGGGCGAGGGAGGCGGCGAATTCGCGTTGGGGGCGAATCCAGAGGGAGGGCGGGCTTTGGAGTTGGCGGAGGTAGGCGGTGCGGGCCTCGGGGGTGGGGAAGTCGAGGGAGGCGAGGGCCCAGGCTGGGAGGGCGAGGGAGGCGAGGGCCTCGGGTTTGATGGCGGAGTGGTCGGCGTCGAAGCGGTTTTGCAGGTCGAGGGCGGCCTGCACGCGCTGGGGGAGGCCGCGTTTTTCGTCGAGCCAGCCGAGCCAGCGGTAGTAGGCGAAGACTGCGCCGACGAGGGCGCGTTTTTCGTGCGATTCGAGTTCGCGGTCGGCGCCGACCTCGCGGCGGAGGACGAAGTCGGCCGGGGCTTCGGGCGAGACTTGGGCGATGATGTGCGCGGCGCGTTGGACGAGGGCGGTGGACATGGGAGAGATAGTGGGGATGGATCAGCGGCGGTTTTTTAGGTAGGTGCGAATATCGTCGTGGTTGCCGCAGAGGTGGAAAACGAGCGAGTCGGCCTCGCGTTGGAAGACGAGACGGAGGTCGAGGCCGCAGCGGCACTCCATGAACGGGGGGGTGCGGCGGAGGCCGAGGCCGGCGTGCAGATGCGGGTGACCGTAGGCTTCGGCGGCGGCTTGCATGGCGGCGAAGACCTCGGCGCGGCGCGAGGCGGGCACGCTTTTTCGGAAGCGCGGGGTGGTGAGGAGCTTCACGGCGCGAGCGAGGCGGGGCCGGTGGCCTCGCGCAGTTCTCCGGAGCGGCGGGCGCGGGCGGTTTCGCGTTTCAGGCGGCGGCCGGTCTTTTCGGCGGCGGCGGGAGTGAGTCCGTATTCCTCGGCGAAATAGGTCTCGTCGGAGACGGTCACGGCGAAGGGCAGGCCGCGGCGGTTGACGAGTTGGGCGAGGGACATCGACACGAAGGTGCTGGCATCGAGGCCGAGGCGCTTGAGCACGGCGTCTCCCTTGAGCTTGAGGTCGCGGTCGATGCGGGTGCGAAGTTGAATGGTCGGCATGGCTCAAAAGTGTTCAGTTGTGCCTAGGTCGGCAAATGCAAAATGAGAGGCGGCGTCCGGGCATACCGGGCGAATGCGGTGGATATGCAGGAGAGAGGGCGCGCTCACCAGAGCACCGGGATGTTCGGGGCGGAGGCGAAGCGGGTGATGGTGGCGTCCTTGGTGACAAGGGGAAGCCCGAGGAATTCGGCGGTGGCGAGGATATGGCGGTCGCAGGGATCGCGATGGTCCCACTCGTAGGCGGCGGCACGGTCCGCTATCCAGGGAGTGACGGGCTGGACGCGGAAGCGGACGGCGAAGGCTTCGATGATTTGCAACGGCTCACCGAGCGGTCGAAGGGCGGGGGTGCGGAGCAGGCGGGCGAATTCGGAAAGCGTGACGTCGGAGATGGCGAGGTCGGCGGGTGAGAGTTTTTCGAGCGCGCGGCGAGCGGCACGACCGAGGCGGGGCGAGTCTTGAGCAAGCCAGATGGCGGCGTGAGTATCGAGAACGTAGCGCATGGCGTCGCTCAGGGACGCTCAGGGACGCGTATCACCGTGCTCGTAATCTTCAGCGGGAAAGGCGGGTGCTTCGGGGTCGAAATCAGGTGCGAGGACGAAGGCGTTTTTCATCGAGCCCAGGGTCACTTTGGGGGGCAGCATGTCGAGTTGGCGTTCGATGAGGGCGCGGCCAAACGTGGAGGGTTTTTGTTTCCGGCCCATCGCGGCTTTGAGGCGTTTGTAGGTGGCCGGCGGCAGATGGATGGAGAGCGTGGGCATAGCTATAGGTTTTCTATAGTTTAGCGGACGTCAAGAATGGGGAGTCGCGCGGGGTGGCGGTAGGATCAGCCGTGTTTCGGGCCCCATTTGCGGTCGTTTTTGATTTCGAGGCGCTTGGACTCGACCTGGAGGCCGGCGACGGCGGGGTGGTGGCGGAGGGGCTTGTAGGCGTCGGGGTGGAAGCGGAAACCGAGGGCGCTGCTGGCCTCGCCGATGGCGGCGACGCGGTCCTCGAAGACGAAGCCGAGCTCGATGCGGGTGTCGCCGTTGTGCTTGTCGAGGGTCTTGCGCAGGAGGCGGAGGAAGTCGGTGGTTTGGGGGTGTTGAGGGTGGAGCAACCAGCGGATTTTTTTGACGTGGGAGGCGGTGTAGGAGAGAAGTGGATACGCTTCTTTGATGTTAATGCGCGGGCCTTCCTGGCCGACGATGATGGTGCCGAGCACGCAGATGAGGGCGTTATCGGTGAGCACGTGGCCGTGGGCGGCGAAGGCGTCGGCAAACATGTTTAAGCCGATGGTGGCATGGCGCGTTTGGAGACTGAAGGCCATCCACGGGCGGTTGTCTTTTTTGGCGAGTTTCTTCTGGAGCGAGCCGGCGATGCCGCAGAGGCGGAATTCGGTGCGATCGTCTTGTTCGAGGAGCTCGCCGACGGGGTAGGTGTCGAGCGCCTCGACGAGGCCGTCGTAGGCGTCGAGCGGGTGGCCGGAGACGTAGAAGCCGAGGAGTTCTTTTTCGAAGCGGAGAAGGGTGTCTGCGTTGAAGGCGAGGGTGGTGGTGGGGCCCTTGTTTTTGGGGGAAAGGGCGGGGG
>CAZOGV010000093.1:0-2726 GCA_964579225.1 uncultured Akkermansia sp.
AGGGTGGTCTTGCCCGCGCCGAGGAAGCCGGTGAGGACGGTGACGGGGATGCGGGCGGGGGCGGTTGAGGTGGTCGGTTGCATGGGGGGAACCATGCAGCGTAGCAAAGTCTTTCAGGGGGGCGGTCAGCGGGGCGCGGTGGCGAGTGTCTGGCGGAGCATGGTTTGGGTGACGGCGCAGCCGGGGCGGGCGAACTTCCAGCGCATGGTGACGCCCTCGGCGAAGACGGCGATGACGGTTTCGAGCACCGGGCAACCGGGATCGCGGCAGGCGAGCTCGTTGATGGTAACGACATCGTCTTCGGCGAGGCCGAGGATGTCGCGCGTCCACTTTTTGATTGCACTCAGGTGCGCGGGGCGGGAGCGCAGGGCATCAGCGGCGGAGTCGGAATCGCCCCCCGGTAAGGGTATGAAGAGGTGGCCGGGGCGGCGTTCGCCGAGGTAGCGGGCGGTGGGTTTGGTGGCAGGCACGACGACGTCGCCGCGCAGGATGGCGGCACGAAAGACGTGGAGGCACTCGATCCAGTTTTCGGTGGAGATGGGCACGGGCACTTCTTCGCCTTGTAGCAGGCGGGTGCCGGTGAAGAGATTGGCGGGTTGTTGGATGAGTTCTTCGTAGAGGCCTTGGAGGAAGTAGCCCTCGATGTCGGTGCCCCATTCGGGCAAGGGGCCGTCGGTGGCCTCGGATAGGGCGGCGTCGATGACACGGAGGAGGTGGTCGGGGCTGGCTTGCATGCCGAGGCGGGGGGCGGTGGCGAGGTGCTCGGCGCAGAGGGCGGTGAGGCGGCGCACGGCGGCGACGAGGTCAACGGAGGCGGCGGGTGGCTGGGCCGCGGGGGTTTCGCTCGGAGGGACGCCGCAGGCGGAGCCGGGCTCGAAGGCGAGGTTGGGGGCGGGGTCGGAATCGACGCCGTGCGCGCGGGGGCGGCGGGCGGATTCGTCGCCGGGCATGGGAGGGAAGTTAAAGCGCATGGTTAGAACAAAGTCAGGATGAGAGCGAAGGCGAGGGTGCTGGCCAGCGCGGTGAGGGCTTGGCGACCGGCGAGGGCGGCGGCGGTGCGGAGGCCGAGTTCGCGGGCCACGGTCGCGAGGGTGACGAGGCAGGCGGAGAGGGTGGAGGCGAGCCAGACGAGCACGAAGATTTGCCCGATGCGGAGGGAATCGAGGAGCGCGCCGTCGTCGGCGTTGAGGGCGAGCAGACCGTCTTTGCGGATGAGGGAAAAGATGACGCCGGGAGCGGTTTCTCCCGGAAGGCCGAGGAGGCCGAGGGCGGGCGAGGCGACGCGCGCGAGGGCGTCGAGCGCGCCGAGGTGGGCGAGCCAGGCGCCGACGAGGCAGATGCCGAGGAAGATGGGCATGGCTTGAAACAGGAAGCCGCGAAGGGTGCCGCGCACCCGCCACCAGACGGCGCGGGGCGAGGGGATTTGCAGAAAGGCGCGTTCGGCGAAAGGACGCGCGGCGGCGGCGGAAAGCGGGCGGTGCCAGAGGCGGGTATGGAGCGCGCCGACGAGGAAAAGCGCGGCGAGGTAGGGCGCGAAGAGCAGGCCGTGGCCGCTCGCGCCGAAGAGGGAGAGCGTGGCGCCGATCTGGTAGCTGCACGCGCTGCCGAAGGCGATGAGGCTGACGCAGGCGCGGCGGGTGCAGGCGGAGCAGGCGCGGGTTTGTTGCACGGCGACGACGTTGCAACCGAAGCCGGTGAGCACGGGCACGAGATCGCGACCGGCGAGGCCGATGCGGCGCAGCCACGGATCGAGGGCGGTGGTGACGCGGTCTTTCAGGCCGCTCTCTTCGGTGAGGGCGACGGCGAGGCCGAGGAGGAACACGACGGGGAAGGCCCAAAGAAACGAATACCAGCCGAGGGTGAGCACGCCGTAGCCGCCGGTGAGCAGGGCGGCGGGCAGGGGCGGGAGGAAGGCGAGATGTTCGACGAGGGGCGAGATGAGCGCGGCGTCGGCGATGGGTTGTGCCCAATCGGCGAAGGCGTAGGCGAGCCAGACCGGCAAGGCGAAGAGGGCGAGCACGGCGGCGAGGGCGAGCCAGGGGCCAAGGCGGGGGTGATCGAACCAGGTGGCGGCGGGTTCGCGGGTGGCGACGAGGCGGGCGGGGGCGGGCGCGGCGCTTGGCGCGGAGTTGAGCGGGAGGGCGCCGTGGAGGGCGGCGACGAGGGCGGCGCGGCCGGTGGCGTCGAGGCGGCGGGCGTCCACCACGGCGACGGGGATGCCGAGGGCGGCGCGGTAGTGGGCGGCGAGTTGGGCGAGTTGGGGCGGGGCTTTGTCGGCGAAGGTGAGGGCGAGGGCGGAGCGGCGGCCGGCGAGGGCGAGTTCGCGCAGGAGGGTCTCGACCTCGGCGGCGGCGTGGGTGCCGCGCGCGACGAGGAGAAGGGTGTCGGCCTGGTCGAAGGCGTCGAGGGCGAGACGGGTGGCGGCGGTATCGACGGCGGAGCGCAGGCCGGGGGTGTCCACGAGGTCGTGGTCGAGGTCGCGGAGGGAGGCGGTGCGGCAGGCGATGGTGGTGCCGCGCACGTTGGCCTCGTCGCCGGTGGCGTGGCCGGTGAGGCCGCGGAAGAGGGCGGATTTGCCGGCGGATTCGAGCCCGACAAGGGCGATGCGCCGGCGCGGGGCGCGGGCGGTGGAGCGGGGGACGGACATGGGCGCGGAGGCCGGCGAAGGAGAAAGCATGGCGGGTGAGCCTTGCAGCGTAGCAAAGTCGTCAAGGGGGGGCGGCGGG
>CAZOGV010000093.1:2736-11087 GCA_964579225.1 uncultured Akkermansia sp.
GAGGAGCTGGCCGCACCAAGGCCCGGCCAGGATGCGGCTCAAGTCGATCACGACGACGCCGGCGAGCGGGCCCGAGACGGCGACGGGCTCGGCGGCGGGGGGAGAGGCGGGGAGGCGGCAAA
This sequence comes from uncultured Akkermansia sp., assembly GCA_964579225.1. GTDB lineage: Bacteria > Verrucomicrobiota > Verrucomicrobiia > Opitutales > Opitutaceae > IMCC26134_A. The sequence continues at coordinate 2,859 of CAZOGV010000093.1, forward strand.
TCACTAAACAACGTCTCGCCTCCCTTCTGTTCGCGGGGATCTGGCTTTTTCGGGCCGCCGCCCGATCACGCAACGCGCCAATGCATCCGCTCGAGGTTGAGGATGAATTCGCGGCTGTCTTTTTCGTGGACCTGTTTGCCGTCGATCACACGCACGACCTCGCCTCCGCGGACCACGATCTCCCGCGATGGCGTAAGTGTGGCGCGGTGACGATGTATCCATCCCGGGGATACGCCGGTGGCCCTTAATCGCTCCATCGCGAAGGTGCGAGTATCAAGGCGGAAGATTGGGGTTTCGAGAATCGGCGTTCGTCCGTAGCCGAGCGAGCCGATGATATAGATGAAATGTTCGACCAGTGTAGCCGTATGGAAGTCGGTTGGAGGAAAGACCGTTTCCGGGTAGCCGAAGATACGGATATTGCCGTCGGGTTCGTGAACAAAGACGTCGTTGTAGATGTGGAAATCCGGATCGTAGTGATCTTCATGTTCTCCTGCTATCTGCACGGCGCATCCATTCGGCAGTAGTGTAACGGTCTGGCCGAAGCGCTGGGCGCACCACACGGGGTTTCCTTCAAACGACGACGGCCCGCCGAAACGCTCATTCGCGACATACCCCGTCACACCAGAGCGGATCATGGCCTCCCAAAACGGTTCCTGAATCTGTTCCGGATTCGCCGTGCCGTAGCGGGGCGAGCGAGCGCGACGAAAATCCTCCTCCGCGACGCCCTCGAGAAGGTTCTCGTCCGCGTAGGTCGATAGTCCGACCAGCGAGCGTCGTCCTTCATGGGAAAGCCCGGCCGGGTTTGCCCCGGCCGCCAGCAACCGCATTGCCACGGGACGTGACAAAACATGGTTGAGAGCCGTGCTTTCGTGGTGGGTGCGGTCAACATCGACTCCGGCTGCAAGTAACGTATCTACGCATTCCAGATCGTCGCATTCCACGGCAGTGGTCAGGCATGTTTGTCCGAATTCGTCGGTTTGCTCGGGATCAGAACCAGTTGCGTACAGCCAGCGCAGCATATCGACGTGATGGTTCTCGATCGCGTAGAAAAGCGGAGGTTTTCCGCAGCGACCGCAGGCTCGTGTATTCGCTCCGTTTTCGCGCAGCAGATTCGCCTTGGGGATGTCGCCGGTCTGTATCGCGACAAGCCAAGCGGTGCGTTCCCAGTAGTCCGTGTCTTCAAGGGAGACGCCGTCGAGCAATAACGCCTGAACGTCCGCCAGCGAACCGAGAGCCACGGCCTTGATCAGTGGAGTCCACTTTAAGTGTGAAGCATCAGCCCCGGCGCCGAGTAGCAGTTGCACGGCGTCGAAGCGCCCGATCCGCGACAAGACGCGCGGGCCGGATTCACTGTAGGTCGTTACGCCACTCAGCTCAACATCGTGCGCGATCAACAGATTTAGTAGTTCGAGCAAGCGCGGGTCACGCACCACATCCCGCCCGTGGATCGCGTGAAGGAGTGCGTTGTAGCCTTCCTCGTCTCGAAACTGGATGTCGGCTCCCGCCTCGATCAGCGCGGCGACTTTTCCAATGTCACCTGCGGAGAGGGCCTCCCTCAGTTCCCTGTGAGGCGACTCATCCCTTTGCTCACGCTCCGCATCGAGACTGGCGAGCTGTTCTTGGAGAAGACGCAGCGTCTCGTCGGCTTCGCTCTCGTTCCCCTTCAAGCATTCTTGGCTATCTGCGGTGTCGCCCAGCTCGATTAGTCTCCGAAGCGCGTCTAGTTTTTTGGCGTCCTCTTTCACACGTCCTTCAACGCCAGAGGCCGCTTACTGGGTCAAGGACCACCGCGATTCTTTAGTGGGGCTGGTTTTGTCACAATTGCTGTATGGTCAGGGAAGGCGAGAGGGTGCGCGGGTAGTGGCGCGGGGAGAGGCGAGATCAGCGGGGCGAGTGGAGCCTACGAGCGCGTCATCGCGCGAGATCACATCCAATCGGGATACTGCTCCGGCGCCTTGCCGACGGATTCGAGAAGCGTGATGTGTTTTTTGCTGTGTTTGGCATCGGCGGTCGCCTCCACCTGCTCAAGCAGCAGCGTCCATTGCCAGTTGTCGCCGTAATCAAAGCGAAACGCGATTTCCGCCCGGTCGGGCAAGTTGAGCTCGGCCAAAGTGACTTCACCGGCGAAGGGTCCATCTTCCATCTCATGGTGGAAATATGCGCGTGTTGTTCCCCGACGATCACGGAAGTTGAATTCGTATAGGTGCTCCTCGTCCGAGAACGCGAAGGCCTCGAGCACCGCGTAGGCGAGTTCATCGAGCGTGGCTTTGCCTGGCACGGCCAGACGCCGCCACACGACGCCGTCGGCACGGAAGTCGGTCATCGTCACCTTGAATACATGGAGGCCCGGGCGCTCGCCCTCGGGCTCGGTGACGAAGAGATTTTTCCAATCTGGGAAAAACGGGTTGAACGCAGGTTGAAGATAACCGAAGTCCGCGTCTCGGGGCGCATCAAGCTGCCAGAGTTCTTTACCCTTCGCCCCCATGATCCTGAACAGGGTCGTGCACGCGAAGGCTTGCCCCCAGGTCGTGCTGCGCGCTTCCGCCAGCGACCAGCCTCGCCCGGCCTGGCGTAGCTGACCGTTTGGCAAGACGAGGGCGCGCGCCTTCACGTCCGCCAACCCGAAACGCGACTGAAGCTGCGCGTTCCAGGCGGAGAGATATCCGGGGCGTTCGTGGGTGTGGACGTGGTCGGGAAACGCCGTCCATGAGTCGGTGCGCAGACCGACCAAGAACCCCATATTTTCCACGAGCTGGCTTTGCCGCCGCCGACTGTCGCCGCCTATCACGTCGGCTTGCGCGCGCCACAGCCAAGCTTCCAGCAGCGCAAAGTATTTCTCCGTGGGGTTGAGTCCCTGCCACCGCGTCAAGGCTGTGGGGTCCAAGTCCACGCGAGCCCCCTCGGCACGCACCAGATCCATTACTCGCAGCAGCACAAAAACGCCGGCCAGATTCGGGTAATCGCGCAGCAGCGCACGTTTGAGCGCGAGGGTGATGGGAGCGGCCAGACGGGCGTTTAATTCCGGCAGGGCTTCGCTCGGGAGGTTGCCGTTGCGGCTTTTCGCGGCGAGGCCCTTAGGGCCGATGAAGGCGAGCATCGCTTCCGCGTCGGTGACGATGGTCCCGGAGTCGGCTACGGGGAATTTCGCCTCGGACAAGAAGCGCTGGGTGGAGGCGGCGTGTTTTGTTAAAAACTTCACGGATCGCGGGGTTTAGTGAGATGGCTGCAAGGGTGCTCGCCTGAGATAATTCGGGAGGAGTTGCAAAACCGGAGGGCGTGCCAAGTCGAAGAATGCCGTCAACGCCGCAAAAGCGTGAGGGCTTCCTTGGGGGTTAGCACGCGGACGGGACGGCAACGTTTCGCCGGGAAGTGGGCGATGTTGCCGGTCACGAGAACGCGGTCGGGTGTGGCCAGGGCGGCGGCGAGAAAAGTCTCGTCGTCAGGATCGGGCAAGGGGGGCGCAGTTTGCGGCGTTACCTGATGGGTCGAGTCGAAGGCGGCGAGCAGGGCGGCGACTGTTTGGGGCGTGAAGCGGAATTTTGGCCGGAGCAGAACCGCACGATATTCGGCGAGCATCGGTGCGCTCCAAGCCAGGCGGATGTTTCCGTCCACGGCCGCGCGAAGCACTTGGTCGCAAGTGCCGCCGGAGGTGAGCGCGGCGGAGACCACCACGTTGGTGTCGAGCACCCAGACGGGTGGGGTCATCGGGCGGTGCGGCGGGATTTGCGGGTGGCGCGGGTGGCGGCTATTTCCGAGGCGATTTCCGCATCCGACAGGTCCGAGGCTCCGGAGCGGGCGGCCTCGGCTTGGGCACCGTCGAGGGCGCGAGAGAGCAAAAGCCGGCGGATCGCGTCGAGATCGGCCTCGATGCCGCGACCGCTGGCGGGCACCAGGTAGGCTGCGGGCTCGCCGTTCTGGGTGATGACCTGCGGGCCTTCGGCGCGAACCTTGCGCATCACCTGGCCCGGTTGCTTGGACAATTCGCGTGTCGTGACAAATGAGACCATGCGCGAGGGTGTCGGACAATTGTCCGTCGAAGTCAAGTGAGCGTTCGGAGCCTGTGATGTCTCGAGACGATTTATGAATCGTTGCGAGAGTTTCCGCATATTTGATGAGCATCTGATGGAGCGGTCGACGTCCTCGTCGCCGGACGCACGGACGTGCTCCGGTTTTCGGTAGGTGGCAGCGGGGCTGCGCCCCGTCCGGCGACGAGGACGTCGCCGCTCCGTGCCGATCCTTTCGCAACGATTAATATCCTGCCCGCTCCGGAGCTTCCCTTCGATGCCTGTCGAGCGGCTGAACGAATTGGCGGAATTCCAAAGCCCGGCCGGGTCAGCAGTCGCAGGTGGCGAGGCAGCAGGAGAGGTCGTCGAGGAAGAAGCCTTTGGGGCGGAGCTCTTCCAGCGGCGTGGGGTCGAGGTCGAGGCGGGTGGCGAGGGCGCGGGCGACCACGGCGAAGCGTTGGCGAAATTTGTAGATGAAACAGAAAATGATCCGCTCGTGGCGCACGTGCGGACCCACGAGGAAGAGGCCGGGCGTGAGGGTGGATTCGTCGTCGGTGGTGAGTAGCGGGAAGCCGTTTTCCTCGTTCCAAGCGAAGAGGGGCTCGATCTGGCGCGCGCCGCCGCCTTTGCGGAAGCCGGTGGCGTTGATGGGCGGGTGCGCGGTGCTCCACGTGCGACCGTCTTCGGCGGTGATGCGAAAGCCGTCGTCGGCGCGGGTGACGGACGTGATGCGCGCGCCGTCGATGAGTTCGAGGCGGCCGGCGGCGCGGGCGGTCTCGATGCGGGCGCGGGTGTGGGGCGTGAGGATGATGCTGGGGTCGGCCTCTTCGGGGAGTTCCCAGTGGGCGCGCGGGGCGAGGACGCGGGCGGATTTACCGGCGGCGACGAGGTGGCAGGCGGCGTCGAGCGCGCTCTCGAAGCCGCCGATGACGACGCGCTCGGAGCCGTCGAGTTCGGCGAAGGCGGCGACCTCGGCGTAGTGCTGGCAGAGGTCCGCGCCGGCGAAGCGGGTGTGGTCGGGCTGGTGGAATTCGCCGGTGGCCCAGACGACGTGGCGGGCGAGGACGGGGCCGCGCGAGGTGAGGAGGTGGAAGAGGCGGTCGGGGCGGCGGGCGAGGGCGGTGACGGCGCAGTTTTCCGCGATCTGGAGTTTGTGGTGGGCGGCGAGGGCGCGGAGGTATTCGGCGTAATCGGGGCCGGAGAGGTGCTCCTGGCCGATCAGGTCGGCGGGGGAGGTGGTGGGGGTGATGGCGTTGAGATCAACGAGGCCGAAGGGGTTGCCGTAAAAGGAGGGCGTGATGAAACGCGTCTCGGCCGGCCAGCGCAGGAGGCTCGCGCCGACCTGGCTCCGCTCCAGCACGCCGACGCGGCGCGTGCCGATGCGTTGCAGTGTAATGGCCAGGCCAATACCGGCGGGGCCGGCGCCGACGATGGCGACGTCGAGGATGTTTTCGGGGGCGGACATGGGTTAGCCGTGAAGTTCTGACGCGGCCTGGGCAAACCACGTGGTTACGGCATGGAGGTGGGGCTCGCCGTAGAGGCGGGTGAAGTCGCGCGTGTGGGCATCGCGCGGATCGCGGAGCGCGGCGATGAAGTCGGCCGTGAGCGGTTGCCGGCAGTCGTGCTCGATGCAGCGACGCCATTCGGCATAGGTGGAGGGGATGATCGCGGTGGCCATGCCCCGCACTCTAGCAAAGTCGTCAAGGGGGGGCAACGCGGCATCGGTTGCCGAGAAAAAAGGGGGGGGCGAGCCGCTTGACGACTTTGCTACCGTGGAGAGATGGAAACGACTTCGATTACTTTGCTCAAGACCAGGCACCTGCTCGCGCATATCCTCATGGCGACGGGCGCGCGGCGCTGGCCGCAGGCGTTGCAAGGAGAGAGCGGTGCGACGGTGGAGGGCTTTTTCGCCGACTTCGGGATCGCGGAACTTCCCGGCAAGACCGAATTGGGCCGGCTGGCCGAGGAGATGGCGCGGGTGCTGGCGGATTTCCGGGTGTTTCGCGACGTGCAGCTGACCCTGGCGGAGGCGCAGGCGCGTTTTGCGGGGCAGGCGTGGAAGCAGCGCGCGGCGGCCGGGCTCGCCGCAACGGCGGAACGCATCGGTTGCTACGAGCTCGACGGGTTTCTCGATCTTTGCGACTGCACGTTGAAGGATGCGGCTGAGCTGCGGGCCGTGCGCGCGGCGCGCTTCCGGCTGACGGGCGCGGCGCCGGTGCTTTGGCAGGATCGCGCCGCCACCCGCCAGTTGGTGCGAATATCGGGCGAGGTCGTGGCGGCGGCGGCTTAAACGCTGCTGGGATGCCGATGGGGTCTAATACCGATGGGTCAGTCTAATACCGATGGGACCCGCAGAAGGGGGACCCGCAGAAGGGGTCGAGGCGTTGTTTATTGATTCATTGCAGTATGAGCGTGGGCTCGATGCAGACAGAGAGAGATCGGCCGGAAATCAACAAACAACGCCCCGACCCCTTTGGCTTGGCCCGCGTCTATGGCAGGCGCGCCAGCGTTGGCAACGGGAGAGCGCTCCCGGGACCTTCCGGCGTAGCCGCACCAATTTACTTATCTCCGGCGCATGGCGCGTCGTTGCGGCGGCGCACGTGTTTCCGGATGCGGAGAAAGAGGTAAATCAGGGTCGCGAGGCCAACGAGGAGGCGGACGATGGCGATGAGTGTAGAACGACAATTACGGCTCCCCGCGACGACAACTAAAACTCCCCACTTTCAGGGAGGGGTTTGAGGTAATTGTCGTTGGGTTTTGCGGCCGGTGAAGAAGCTCGGGCCGACGCGGCCCCATGATCACCGAGCAACAATACCAACGACTGATGAAAGAACATAAGAAGAGCGGCCGCATAAAGACGGCCGCGATGAAGGCCGGGATGGATAGGAAGACGGCGCGGGACTATCTGCGCGACAATCGCGGGCCGACGCAGCGTCGGGACGCGCGCCCCGCGCGCGACTGGCGCACGCGATCGGATCCGCTCAAGCCGCTCTGGCCCCTGGCGGAGCCGTTTCTGGCGGAGACGCCGGAACTGGAGGCGAAGGCGCTCTTCGAGCATTTGCTGGCCCGCCTGCCGGAGGAGGAGCGCACGGCGGCATCGCACGCCCTGCGCACCTTCCAACGCCGGGTGGAGGAGTGGCGGCGCCACCACGGCCCGCCCAAGGAGGTGTTTTTCCCGCAGGCGACCCGGCCGGGCGAGTGGATGCAACTGGACTGGACGCACGCCGGCGAACTGGGCGTCACCCTCCAGGGCGCGCCCTTCGATCATCTGCTCTGTCACGCGGTCCTATGCTACAGCAACGTCCAGCACGCCACGCCTTGCCGCAGCGAGTCTATGCTCTCGCTCAAAGCCGGCCTGCCGGCGGCCCTCGTCGGCTTCGGCGGCGCGCCCCTCGGGTTGCGCACCGACCAAAGCTCGACCGCCACCCATCAGCTGAGACGTGGCGAGGCCACGCGCGTTTTTAACCAAGAGTATCTCTCGCTGTGCGAGCACTACGGCCTGAAGCCCTCGACGATCAACCGCGCCTGCCCGCAGGAAAACGGCGACATCGAGGCGGCCAACGGCCACCTCAAGCGCCGGCTCAAAACCCATCTCGCCCTCCGCGCTTCCCGCGACTTTGCCAACGAGGCTGCCTACGCCGCCTTCGTCGCCGAGGTCTGTTGAGGGGCCAACGCGCTGCGCCACGCTCGCTTCGCCGAGGAGCGCGAGACGCTGCGGGCCCTGCCGCCGAGCGCGTATCCGCGAGGCGAGGAGATCGCGGTGCGTGTTTGCAGCTTCTCCACCATCCGCGTGAGGAAACACGCCTACTCGGTGCCCGCCCGCCTGATCGGCGCGATCGTGAAGGCCGAGGTGAGGGGCGACCCGAAGGGGTCGGGGCGTTGTTTGTTGATTTTTGATACGATGAAGTTGGGGAGGGCTCCGCCCGGGCCGACAGAGAGCAGCTGGTTCGAGTCGCGAGTGTTGACTGCGGCGTGATCCGGGAGATGCCGGAAGTGGTCAGGCGTGTTTTGTGAGTGATTTCGATTCCTGATTTGTTAGGGTGTGTCTGGGAAATAAATCGGCCCATCGCTGAAGCTCTACGAGCAGGCAGAAGGGGCGCTCGGCCGGCGTTGCCCTCGGCGGCATGGCCCGCTGGGCCACCTCCGCCTCGGTCGCCTTGGCCGAGCGTCCCTTCTGCCTCGCGCTGCACCGGTTTATTTCCCAGGCACACCCTAGTTCTACTTT
>CAZOGV010000094.1:0-11070 GCA_964579225.1 uncultured Akkermansia sp.
ACCAGTTCGCCTTCGTCCTACGTGCTGACCAACACCGACCGCATCCGCGTCGCTGTTTATCAGGAGGATGATCTCTCCCTCATCGCGCGCATCGACTCGCAAGGCCGCATCAACCTCCCCCTCGTCGGCGAGGTCGCCATCTCCGGCCTCAATGTCGGCGACGCCCAGGCCGCCATCGAATCCGCCTACCGCGACGGTCGCTTCCTGCGCAACCCGCGCGTCACCATCAGCGTCGAGGAATACGCCTCCCGCGAGGTCTCCATCCAGGGCCAGGTTCGCTCCCCCGGCCGCTATCCGCTGCCCATCGAGGCTAGCATGACCATCATCGAACTCGTCACCCGCGCCGGCGGCTTCACCGACACCGCCCGCGGCACCGCCGTTCGCATCACCCGCATCATGCCCGACGGCACCAAACGCAATTTCGAGGTCGATGTGGACAGCCTCATCAAAGGCCGCCGCGGCGCCAACGTCTCCGACAACTCCCTCATCCTCGAACCCGGCGACATCATCTTCGTCCCCGAGCGCTTCATCTGAGCCATCCGCTCCCGAGCGTGGCGCAGGCGTCTCGCCCGCCTCCGCAAAACCACCGCCCGCACTTCTCCTTTTTCCCCGCATCCCTTTCCGATGGCCGACGCTCCCCACTCCGCACACTCCAGCCGCCAGCCCGCAGCAGCCGCCGCCGAGGACGATCTCGTCGAACGCCGCACCCTGCGCGACTACATCATCATTCTTCGCGAGCGCTTCTGGATCGCCCTGCCCCTCGCGCTCCTCGCCGCCATCGGCTTCGCCTACGTGAAGTCCGGCGCCACCCCGCTCTACCAGAGCACGGCCTCGATGCGCATCGAGAAACCCGAGACCGTCGTCACCAGCCAGCAGATCGTCGATACCTCCATCAACAGCGACATCGAGCTCAACACCTACCTCCAGGTCATGAGTTCCGCGACCCTCCGCAACCGCGTCGTCGCCTCCTTCACCCCGGACGAGATCAAGCTCCTCCAAAAACCCTACCTCTCCGAGCTCCAGCCCGGCCAGGAACCGCCCCCGGTCGGAGCCATCGTCGGCGGCATCACCGTGCAATCCGTGCGCAACAGCTTTCTCGTCAACGTCAGCGCCACCCACCGCGATCCCAACGCCGCCGCCCTCATCGCCAATCGCTACGTCGATCAGTTCATGGGCTATCTGTTCGACAACATCTCCGGCAAAAGCGACTACGCCGTGGAATACCTCCAGGCCATGTCGCAGCAGCTTCGCCAAGAGGCCAATGCCGCCGAGCAAGCTCTGCTCACCTACATGACGAAGCATAACCTCGTCTCCCTCGACCGAAGCGCCGACATCGTCACCGATCGACTCAAAAGCGTTAACTCCGCCCTGCAAGACGCCCGCCTCGCCCGCCTCGCCACCGAGGATCTCTACCGCCAGGTGGATTCGTTCCGCAACGAGGGCCGCAACCTCCTCGAACTCTCCTACATCTCCGGCCACGGCACCGTCCCCGGCCTGCGTGATCAGCTCTCCGAACTCGTGCGCACCCAGTCCGTGCTCTCCGAGCGCTACCTCGAGCGCCACCCGCGCATGATCGACATCGCCAACTCCATCTCCGTCGCCCAAGCCCAGCTACAAAAAGCCGTCGAGCTCTCCATCGCCGATCTCGAAGCCACCCTCGCCAAAGCCCGCGAACGTGAGATTTCCCTCCAGCGCGAATACGAGGCTCAGGAGCGCGAACAATTCCGTCTCCGCGACATCGGCGTCGAGTTCAAGTCCCTCGAAACCGCCGCCAATAACGCCAAAAACCAATACGCCGAGATCCTCAACCGCCTCACCCAGGCCAACACCTCGCGCAATCTGGAAAAAGTCCCCGTCCGCCCCCTCGACTCCGCCCAGCCCGCCTACGCGCCCTTCACGCCCAACCCCAAAGCCATCACGCGCACCGCCATCATTCTCGGCCTCGCCATCTTCTTCGGCGTCGCCTTCGGCCTCTCCTTCATCGACGACCGCATCAAGTCCTCCTGGGACGTCGAAAACTTCATCGACAGCACCCTGCTCGGCATCATCCCCGACCTCTCTTCCCTGCCCGACCGCGAGAAATACCGCCTCATCCTCGACAACAAAAACGAACACGGCACCGAGTCCTTCGTCGGCGTTTACAGCGCGGTGAAAATCCACTCGAAGCTGGATTTCCCCAAGGCCGTCCTCGTCACCTCCACCATCCCCGGCGAAGGCAAGACGCTCGTTTCCTGCAACCTCGCCGGCGCCTTCGCCCGCCACGGCAAACGCACCATCCTCGTCGATTGCGACCTGCGTCGCCCCATGCTCCACCGCCACTACGAGCAGGAAAACGATTACGGCATGTTTCGCTGGTTCTCGTCCGGCGCCAGTTTCGAGTCCCCCACCCTCGCCGAAAACGCCGACCTCGGCATTATCTCCATCGGCGAAAACATTTCCCTCCTGCGCTCCGGCGGACGTCCCAAAACCCCCACCGAGCTGCTCGAAAGCCCTGCCTTCGCCAAGCTCATCGACCGCCTCAAACGCGAATACGATCTCGTCGTCGTGGACTCGCCCCCGCTCGGCGCCGTAACCGATTCCCTGCTCATCGCCGAGACCACCGACGAGGTCGTTTACGTCTGCCGCTTCAACCGTGCCATGCGCAAACACATCCGCCTCTACATCAAGGCGCTCCGCCAAGGCAAAAACGAGATACTCGGCATCGTGCTCAACGGCCTCACCGCCCGCCGCATCGAGTATTACTCCAACTACCGCTACTACCGGAGCTACAAAAAATACTACGGCACCTCGACCTGACCCGGTCGCAGACCGGGAATGACCAATTCCCAATGCCCAAGGCCCCATGACGAATACCTCAGAGTTCGTCATTTTTCTGCCCCGCCTACCTTCCTACCATCCGCCACCGGGCTTGCCATTGGTCATTGGTCATTGGTCATTGGTCATTCTCCGATGCCGCATTTGTTCTCCCATTTCCTTCCCGATTCCTTCGACCCCGCCCGCCCCGTCACTCTCATCGCCGGCCAGGGCCGCTACCCCGCGCTCGTCGCCGAGAGCATCCGCGCCGCCGGCGTGCCCCTCCGCCTCATCGCCATGGACGAGGAAACCGCGCCCGAACTCCAGGCCACCTTCCCCGAATCCGACCGCGCCCTCGTCAAAGTCGGCCAGATCGGCGCCCTGCTCAAAGCCCTCAAACGTTTCGACGCCGGCTACGCCTTCATGGCCGGCCAGGTCGCCCCGCGCCGCCTCTTCTCCGGCCTCCACCCCGACCTCAAGGCGCTCGCCATTCTCGCCACCCTCAAACGCCGCAACGCCGAGACCATCTTCGGCGCCATCGCCCGCGAGATCGAGGCCATCGGCGTCCACCTGCTCGACGCCCGCTCCTTCATCGACGCCCACCTCGCCACCCCGGGCCAGATGACCAAGAAAAAACTCCCCATCGACCGCGACTACGTCGAACACGGCCTCCACATCGCCCGCGAATCCGCCCGCCTCGACATCGGCCAGGGCTGCGTCGTCCGCAAAGGCACCGTCCTCGCCGTCGAGGCCTACGAGGGCACCGACGAAATGATCCGCCGCGCCGGCACCCTAAAGACCGACGAATGCCTCTACGTTAAAACCGTGAAAGCCCGTCAAGACTACCGCTTCGACGTCCCCTGCTTCGGCCTCAAAACCCTCGATACCCTCGACGGCGCCAACATCCGCGCCGCCGTCCTCGAAGCCGGCCGCGTCATCCTCATCGACAAACCCGCCGTCCTCGCCCGTGCCAACGAACTCGGCATCGCCCTCCACGGCGCGGATTGATCCCTTCCTTCTTCAGGTCTCAGATTTCCTCCCTCATCCTTTCCGCCCATGGCCACCGCTCCCGTTCTCCCCGTCTCCGTCAAAGGCGTCATGCCCACCGCCAACGGCTGCGCCGTTTTCCTTGGCGATGACGGCAAGACCTTCGTCATCTACGTCGATCACTCCGTCGGCAACGCCATCCAGATGTCCCTCGACGGCGTCAAAAAAGAGCGCCCCCTCACCCACGATCTCATCGGCCACCTGCTCACCGGCCTCGGCGCCACCCTCGAACACATCGTCGTCAACGACGTCAACGAAGGCACCTTCTTCGCCCGCATCCTCATCCGCATGAAGAACGAGCTCGGCCAGAAGATCGTCGAACTCGACGCCCGCCCCAGCGACAGCATCGTGCTCGCCCTCGCCCACCATCGCCCCGTGCTCGTCGCCCAAAAAGTTTACGATCAGGTGGACGACATGAGCGAAATTCTCGAACGCGTGCTCAAGCAGCAGGCCGAAGCCGCCGCCGAGCAATCCGACTCCGACGACGAAGAGGACGACGACAAGTAACCCGCCGCCCCCGCACCCAAGTTTACCCCGATAAATCGGGGTAGGCTTGAACGTAAGTTCAAGTTCCTCCTTCTCCGCTCCCTTTTCCCCGTAGGCTTGAACGTAAGTTCAAGTTCCTCCTTCTCCGCTCCCTTTTCCCCGTAGGCTTGAACGTGAGTTCAAGTTTCTCCCTCTCCGCCTCCGCCCTCCCGTGTCGTCCCCCGCCGCCCTCCCGCAACCGCACATCGCCGGCCAGCCCCTTACCGCTCTGGCCCCCATGCAGGACGTCACCGACCTCGCCTTCATGGGCCTGATCGCCGACTACGGCGCGCCCGACTACTACGTCACCGAGTTTTTCCGCGTCCACGCCCAGTCCCGTCCCGAGACGCACATCCTCCGCTCCATCGACGAAAACCGCACCGGCCGCCCCCTTTTTGCCCAGTTCATCGGCGAGGAGATTCCCCACCTTGAGCGCACCATCGATCTCCTGCTCAAGCACCCCGTCGCCGGCATCGACCTTAATCTCGGCTGCCCCGCGCCCAAGGTTTACAAGAAAAACGTCGGCGGCGGCCTCCTCCGCGACCCCGAGCACGTGGATGCCATCCTCGCCGCCATGCGCGCTCGCGTGCCCGGCCTCTTCACGGTCAAGATGCGTATCGGTTTCGAGGATACGCGCCACTTCGACAAAATCCTCGCCTCCGTCGCCCGCCACCGCGTGGACCTCCTCGTCGTGCACGGCCGCACCGTGAAGGAGATGTATCGCAGCGAGGTCCACTACGACGAGATCGCCCGCGCCGTCCGCGCCGTCCCCTGCCCCGTCGTCGCCAACGGCAACGTCACCAGCGCCACCGTCGCCGCCCGCATCCTCGCCGAGACCGGCGCGGCCGGCCTCATGTGCGGACGCCACGCCATCCGCAACCCCTGGCTCTTCCGCCAGATTCGCGAACACCTCGCCGGCGCGCCCGTGTTCGCCCCGACCCTGCGCGACGTCCACGCCTACATCCACGCCCTCTACCGCGCCACCGCCGCCGGTTTCTACGACGACCCCATCGGCGACGGCTCCGCCGTCGAGCGCGCGCACGTGGCGCGCATGAAAAAATTCCTCAACTTCGTCGGCCAGTCCGTCGATCCCGAGGCCCGCTTCCTGCACGACATGCGCCGCGCCATGACCGAGGCCGACCTCTTCGCCGTCTGCGAACGTCACCTCCTCGCCGAGCCCGACAAGCCCTTCGCCACCGAGCCCTACCCCGGCGTCATTGCCCGTCCCAACTGCGAAACCCCCGACGCAGGCGGCTGCAGCCTCGACTCCGTCACCGCATAAGAAGACTCCGATGTAGGGCGGGGTCGCCGCACCCGCCGCCCGCCCTACCCCAACAACGCCGCCAATTCGTCGCACAGCGCCGGCGATCCCGCGATGAACGGCACCCGCGGCATCTTCAGATCAAACACCCGCAGCGGAAAAAGCGGCCCCTTCAGGTAGCGAATCTCGCCGCCCGCGCCCTGGCAAAACGGCACCGCCGCCGCGATGTCCCACACCTTCACGTTGTGGTCCACCGCGCCGTCCAACAACCCCGAGCCCACATAGGCCAGATGCAGCGTGCTGCTGCCCAGACTGCGTATTTTAAACTTGGATACAATCAACGAGGCGTGCGGCGCGTAGCTCTTGTCCATCGGACTGTGAAAACCCAGCAAACGCCCACCCGACGGGCTGTCGGCTTTCACCTTCACCGCCTTCTCGTCTTCCCACGCGCCGAAGCCCGGGCCGCCATGCAGCAAGGTGCGCCGCGCCATGTCGTAGATCACGCCATACACCGGCACCCCGTCCTCAAGAAGCGCGAGCGAGATGGCGCAATGGGGAATGCCCGTGGCGTAGTTGTTCGTGCCGTCGATCGGATCGAGCACCCACGCGAAACGCGCCGAAAGCGCCAACGCCGCCGTGCCGTCGCCAAGCTCTTCGCTGAGAAATTCGTCCTCGGCGAATTGCGCACGCAACTCATGGAAAATCGCCTCCGAAATCGCGATGTCCGCCGTCGTCACGCGCGAACCGTCCTGCTTCCACTCGCTCTTCACCCGGCCAAAATCACGATGCAAAAACTCCGCCTGCGCGAGGACGGCAAGCTTGGCGGCGGCGATGCGGGCGAGGAGTTCGGACGAAGACATTTCCCCAACCTGCCCGTTCCCTCCGCCCGATGACACGGAAAAAATCCATGTCCCCGTGGTTTGAGATAGGGCGGGCCCGCCGGGCCCGCCGTCGGTATTTCCCGACGCCTCGCCGAAACCAAGATCGGCCCCGCGTCCGCCAAGCCATGCGTAGCCGCCTCACTCGTTCACCCCTAACATCCGCCGACACCATGAACACCTCCGCTCTGCCCCCCACCGCCCGCGTCGCCATGCTCACCGGTCCGCAATCCATCGAGCCCCGCGAATTCCCTATTCCCGACCTTCTGCCCGGCGAACTCCTCGTCAAAGTCGAAGGCTGCGGCATCTGCGGCACCGACGTCCACGAATACAAACGCGACCCCTTCAAACTCATCCCCGTCGTGCTCGGGCACGAGGGCACCGGCGAGATTATCGCCCTCGGCACGCCCGGCCTAAAGGACTTCGAGGGCCGCCCTCTCTCCGTCGGCGACAAAATCGTCACCTCCGTGCTCGTGCCCGCCGACTGCCCCTTCACCCACCGCCACCCCGCGCGCTCCAACCTGAGCGACAGCCTCGGCGTGTATGGACTTTTCCCCGACAGCGACACGCATCACCTCAACGGCTTCTTCGCCACCCACCTCGTCGTGCGCGCCGACTCCACCGTTTTCCAAGTCAACGGCATGAGCGTCAACGAACGCATCCTCATCGAGCCTCTCGCCGTCACCGTGCACGCCCTCCAGCGCGCCAAGACCACCGGCCTGCTCGACTTCGCCAGCACCGTGCTCGTGCAAGGCTGCGGCCCCATCGGCCTCATGATGATCGCCACCCTCCACGCCCACGGCATCTCCCGCATCATCGCGGTGGATTCCGTCGCGCAACGCCTCGACATGGCCAAACGCATGGGCGCGTCCCTCGCCCTCGACATCAAGACCCTCGGCGCCGCCGGCGTGGCCGACGCCGTGCGCGCCGAGACCGCCGGCTTCGGCGCCGACTTCGCCTTCCAATGCACCGGCGTGCCCGCCGCCGCCGCCTCGATCTACAAGTTCATCCGCCGCGGCGGCGGTCTCTGCGAAGTCGGCTTCTTCATGGACAACGGCGAATGCTCCATCAACCCGCACGAGGACCTCTGCAAAAAGGAGATCACCCTCGTCGGCTCCTGGGTTTACGCCGCCCAGGAATACCCCGTCGCCATCGCCATGATCCGGCACATGAAAAAAATCAGCCTGCCGGTCGAGGATTTGGTCACCCACACCTTCCCCTTGGACAAAATCAACGAGGCCATGGCCGCCAACATCGCCCTCGAAGGCATCAAGATCGCCGTCACCCCTAATTCTAATGCGCGTTCAAGTTGAGCCTCTGTGGGTAGGGACGGACCGCTGGGCCGTCCGCTCCGTTGGGCTCATCTTGAACGCGAAGTAGAATTAAACCGCGACGATGCGGCCGGAAGCGGAGAGGGCGCACGCATTCGCACGCCCACCTGAGCATTTGCGTCGGCCCAAACCCGTGCGTCGCCCAAACCCGTCTTGCCACGCGCACCGCACCCCCGCCAAGGTCTGCTTTTTTCCAAAATCCCATGCCCACTCTCAAGTTTGCCGTCCTGCCCGGTGATTACATCGGCCCCGAAGTTATGTCCGAGGCTCTCCGCGTCCTCGAACACGTCGCCGCCAAGGAGGGCCTGACCCTCTCCTACCAAACCGCCCCCGTCGGCGGCGCCGGCATCGACGCCCACGGCAAAGCCCTGCCCGACTCCACCCTCGCCCTCTGCCAGCAGGCCGACGCCATCCTCTTCGGCTCCGTCGGCGGCCCGAAGTGGGAAAAACTCCCGCCCAAGGAACAGCCTGAGCGCGCCGCCCTCCTGCCCCTGCGCAAAGCCTTCAACCTCTTTGCCAACATCCGCCCCGGCCTCCTGTATTCAGATCTTCGTGACGCCTCCCCGCTCAAGACCGAGCGCATTCCCAACGGCATCGACATCGTCTGCATCCGCGAGCTCACCGGCGGCATCTACTTCGGCCAGCCCAAGTCCACCATCACCCTCGAAAACGGCGAAGAGCAGGCCATCGACACGATGATCTACAAGACCTCCGAGATCGAACGCATCGCCGAGGTCGCCGCCCTCACCGCCAAGGCTCGCGGCAACAAAGTCTGCTCCGTGGACAAAGCCAACGTGCTCGAGACCTCCGTGCTCTGGCGCAAGGTCGTCACCGCCTACTTCGCGAAAAACCACCCCGCCATCGAGCTCAGCCACATGTATGTCGATAACGCCGCCATGCAGCTCGCGCGCGATCCCAACCAGTTCGACGTGCTCTTCACCGAAAACATGTTTGGCGACATCCTCTCCGACGAGATGGCCGTCATCTGCGGCTCCCTCGGCATGCTCTCCAGCGCCTCCCTCGGCACCGGCAAAAACTCCCTCGGCCGGCCCTTCGGTCTCTTCGAGCCCGCCGGCGGCACCGCCCCCGACATCGCCGGCAAGGGCGTCGCCAACCCCTGCGCCCAGATTCTCTCCGCCGCCATGATGCTGCGCTACAGCTTCGGCCTCGACGCCGTCGCCGACAAGATCGAGGCCGCCGTGCGCAAGGCCGTCGCCACCGATGGCGTCCGCACCAGCGACATCGCCTTCGGCAAACCCGCCGTCGGCACCAAGGCCATGACCGACGCCATCATCGCCAACCTCTAAACCGCTCCGTCCTAGCCGGCCGCGCGAATCCCTGAGGTGCACTCGTGAGCTCGTGAGTGCATCGAGGCGGTGAGCAAACCGGCAGGCGCGGCGACAGGTGGCGTCAGATTACCGTCTCCAATCGCCGAATCCGGGTTTAATGCACCTGCGCTCTGACAAAAAGAGTAGCCGACATTACGAGACAACATCTCGTCGGCCTTGTGCTTTTCTCCCGTATTTCTTTCCCGATTCCACCCCGCCGTCAAAAATTCGCGCCCTGGGTGGCATGGGCGTCCCGCCCATGTCTGATCACCCACTACTCCACGCATTAACCCAACCCGGCGGAACCTGAACCAGAATACCAAACCAATTTTTCTGACCCCATTTTTCTGACAAAAATCAGTTCAACAGAGCAGAGCCAAAATCCGCGCCCTAGGCGGCATGGGCGTCCCGCCCACGATTCCTAACCCCCCTCGCTCCCCTCGCCTTTCCTCTCTTGCCAGCCCCCGCGCCGCCGCGTGTCCTCGACCTTTTTCCCCGGCCCATGACCTCCGCGCAGCTCCGCCAGTCCTTCCTCGATTTCTTCCATTCGCAGCAGCACACCATCGTGCCCTCGTCCTCGCTGCTCCCGGACTCCCCCGGACTGCTCTTCACCAACGCCGGCATGAACCAGTTCGTGCCCATCTTCCTCGGCGACAAACAGCCCGACGTCTCCAAATGGGCCGGCGCCCGCCCCGCCTCCGACACCCGCGCCGCCGACACCCAGAAATGCATCCGCGCAGGCGGCAAACACAACGACCTCGAGGACGTCGGTTACGACACCTACCACCACACCCTCTTCGAGATGCTCGGCAACTGGTCCTTCGGCGATTACTTCAAGAAGGAGTCGCTCACCTGGGGCTGGAAACTCCTCACCGAAGTCTGGGGCATCCCCGCCAAACGCCTCTTCGCCACCGTTTACGCCCCCAAACCCGGCGACCCCTCCGAATTCGACCATCCAGCCGCCGCCATCTGGACCGAACTCTTCACCGCCGCCGGCCTCGACCCCGCCATCCACATCGTCCACGGCAACCGCAAGGATAACTTCTGGCAGATGGGCGACACCGGCCCCTGCGGCCCCTGCTCCGAAATCCATTTCAACCTAAACCCCTCCGACGACGAACAAGCCGGCCGCGTTCTCGTCAACAGCTCCAGCTCCCGCTGCATCGAGATCTGGAACCACGTCTTCATCCAGTTCAACGCCAACGCCGACGGCACCTTCTCCCCCCTCGCCGCCAAACACGTCGATACCGGCATGGGCTTCGAGCGCGTCGCCGGCATCTACGCCACGACGAAGGGTTTTACGGACTTCAGCCCCGAGCCCTCCAACTACAACGCCGACGTCTTTGCGCCCCTCTTCGCGAAAGTCGCCGAACTCTCCGGCAAAACCTTCACCGGCACCGTGCCGCAGAAGCGCGAAGGCCTCACCGAGCAGGAGAACATCGACATCGCCTTCCGCGTGCTGGCGGACCACGCGCGCACCATCAGCTGCGCCATCGCCGACGGCATCATGCCCGGCAACGAAGGCCGCAACTACGTCATCCGCCGCATCCTCCGCCGCGGCATCCTCTACGGCACCAAGCTCGGCCTCCGCACCGGCTTCTTCGAACAACTCGTCGCCCCCGTCGTCGAAAGCCTCGGCCCGGTCTTCCCCGAACTCGTCGAACGCCAGGACATCATCCGCCGCGTCATCAAGAGCGAGGAGGAGAGCTTCGGCCGCACCCTCGAGCGTGGCCTAGAGATCTTTGATAAGTCTTACCAGAATCTCCAATTTACCGCTACTGCCGCCAACAAACCCACTCCGCCGATCAGCGGTGAACTGGCCTTCCAACTCTACGACACCTACGGCTTCCCCCTCGACATGACCCAGCTGCTCGCCACCGAGCGCGGGCTCACCGTGGACACCGCCG
>CAZOGV010000095.1:0-11069 GCA_964579225.1 uncultured Akkermansia sp.
ATGACGTTCACCGATGGACGCTGGGTGGCGATGATGAGGTGGATGCCGGCGGCGCGGGCGAGCTGAGCGAGACGCGCGATGCTGGTCTCGATCTCGGCGGGCGCGACCATCATGAGATCGGCGAGCTCGTCGATGATGGCGACGATGTAGGGCAGGCGCTCAGGCAAGGGCTCGTCGTCGGACGTGGAGGCGGGGTCGATGCCGTCGAGTCCCGGCTGCGCATCGGGCGCGACGACGTCGGCGCCGGCTTTTTTGCGGGTGTTGAAACCGATGATGTTTCGCACCCCGACCTTGGCGAAAATCTGGTAGCGTTGCTCCATCTCGCCGAGCAGCCACTTGAGCGCGGAGGGCACTTTCTTCGGCTCGGTGACCACGGGGATGAGCATGTGCGGCAGGGTGTTAAACACCTTCAACTCGACGACCTTCGGGTCCACCATCAGGAGGCGCAGATCCTTCGGGCTCTTGCGATAGACGATGGAGGCGATGATGGAGTTGATGCACACCGATTTGCCCGATCCGGTGGCGCCGGCGATCAGTAGGTGGGGCATCTTCGCAAGGTCGGAGATGAGCGGTTTGCCGGAGACGTCCTTGCCCAGCGCGATGGGAATCTCGGCCTTGGCGGAGACCCAGTCCTCGGACTCCAGAATCTCGCGCATGCCGACGGGCGTCGGGTGGCGATTCGGGATCTCGATGCCCACCGCCGCCTTGCCGGGAATGGGGGCGAGGATGCGCACCGATTGGGCGCGCATGCCGAGGGCGATGTTTTTGTCGAGGTTGGCGATCTTCTCGACGCGCACGCCGGGCGCGGGCGCGACCTCGTAGGACGTGATGACCGGGCCAACGTGAATCTCGCCGGGCGTCACGGTGACGCCGAATTCGCCGAGGATGCGCACGAGGTCCTCCATGTTGCGCAGGTGCTCGGTATCAGAATCCTCGGAAGACGCGGACACCTGGTCCTTGAGCAACGAAAGCGGAGGAAACTGGTAATCGGCCTCGGAAGTCGGTATGGAGGAGGCCTTGGCCTTCTTCGTCTCCTCGGGCTTCACGATGGAGACGGCGCCACCGGCGGCGGCCGGCACGGCACCGCTGAGCGGCTCGACCGGGCGGGCGACCACGGCGGCGCGCACCACACGGGCCTCAAGAACGGAGGCGGCCTCGACACCAGCGCCCACTTCGTCGACCCGATCGACCGGCTTGGCAAAAGGCGAGCGCGAGACGGGACGATTCGGATCATTAGGAATTTCGAGCTTCTTGCCCACGGAGGGAGAGGCGGCGGCCACGACACGCTTCGACGCGTCGATCTTGTTCTTCTCCTTCGCGGCGCGGAGCTCGGCGCGCAGCTTTTTCTCTTCTTCACGCACTCCGGCCCGATGCGCGCGCCACGCCTGAAGCGCGCGCAGCAAACGGTCGAACTCGCCCGCGATGTCGGTTGTGAGCACGAACACGAGGCTGAGAACATAAATCAGTCCGAGCAACAAAGCCGAGCCGAAGCCGCCCATCAACTCGGCCAGCAAGGTGGAATAGATGGCCTTGCCAACCACACCGCCCAGATCATTCAAAAAATAGTCGCCCTGAAATCCGCCCACCATCGCCGCCAAACCCGCGCCGGTGAATACGCACAACAAAATCGCGAAACCGCGCGTCAATACGAGTTGGCGAACATTACGCAGCGACACATAGGTCAACCACCCGAGGAAAGCCGGCACCAGCCACGCACTGATGCCGAACCACGAAAGAAGGTAAAAAGTGGTGTAGGCCCCCACCAGACCGACCGCGTTATGCTGGGTGGGCTCCGCGGAGGAAAACACCCCGGCGGGCAACTGCCCGGGCGCATAGTCGATAAACGCCACGCCCATCAACACGCTGACCACGAAGCACACACTGGCCGTCACCCAACGCGGGCGATGACGCGGCGGCTGGAAGGAGGGTCCGTTGTTTGAGTTTGAACTTGGGGCTTTCGGCATGTGGTTTGGCAGGTGATTCTAGGCTCGGTTTTTACATTTCGAACCATTCGCCCGTCCGGTCAAAGGCAATCACGCCCGCATCCGCACTTACTCTCTTTTTTCACCTCTCTTTGTTATGAACGAAATTCTTCGCCTAAACCCCCTCTACCAAGAACGCGTCTGGGGCGGTCGCGCCCTCGAAACCGCGCTCGGCCGCGAACTTCCCGGCACCCAACCCATCGGCGAAGCCTGGGAAATCGTGGACCGCCCCGAAGCCCAGTCCACCATCGCCGCCGGCCGCCTCGCCGGCAAAACCCTGCGCGAAGTCATCGCCGCCCATCCTTCCGAAGTCATGGGCCCAGGCTGGGACAAAACCCGCCCCTTCCCCATCCTCGTAAAATGGCTCGATTGCCGCGAACGCCTCAGCCTTCAGGTCCATCCGCCCGCGTCCATCGCCCCCCAGCTCAAAGGTGAACCCAAGACCGAAACCTGGTTCATCGCCGACACCCAGCCCGGCGCCGGCCTGCTCGTCGGCCTCAAAAAAGGCGTCACCCGCGAACAGTTCGAAAAAGCCCTCAAGGACAACACCCTCGAGCCCCTCGTCCACCGCTTCCCCGTCGCCGAGGGCGACAGCATCCTCGTGCGCAGCGGCCAGATCCACGCCATCGACGGCGGCAACCTCATCCTCGAGATCCAGCAAAACTCCGACACCACCTACCGCGTTTACGACTGGGGCCGCGTTGGCCTCGACGGCAAACCCCGCCAGCTCCACGTCAAGGAGTCGCTCGCCTCCATCAAGTGGGACGACTTTGAACCCGCCCCCGTGCGCGGCGCGCCCACCAGCGGCGTGATCGCCGATTGCCCCGAATTCCGCATCCGCCGCGTCGTCCTCGACGCCGGCGAGACCCTGCATTTCGAGGCCGGCGAACAGCCCCGCATCGTCAGCGTCGTCACCGGCGAACTCTCCGGCCCCGGCAAACAGGCCCTCGCGCGCGGCGAAAACGCCATCCTCCCGCACGCCGGCGACTTCACCTTCAAGGCCGTCGCCGCCTCCCTCGTGCTCGTCACGGAAAACTTCACCGGCCAAGGCGCGGCGTGAGCCAACCCACCCACGTCCAAACCCGCCGCGCGCGGCACGCCGCCTCGCCGAGTTCGCGCGTCGGCCCGAGCCGTCGCGGCGGCGTGCTCGGCTGGTTGATCGGCGGCCTCGTCTTCCTCGCCGCCGCCGCCGTGCTGGCCTGGATGGTGTTGCTCCCCACCGCCGTCGAATCGCGCTTCGCCTCCGCCACCGGCGCCTCCCTCCGCCTCAAGGGCCTCGCCGGCGACCCCTTCTCCGGCAGGGCGAGCGTCGCCGGCTGGACCCTGCGCGAGACCGACTCCCCCGGCTCGCTCCTCCTCGCGCGCGGCTCCGCCACCTCGCTCCTCGCCCCCGGCTGGCGCGGCTCCTATAACGCATCCGACGGCGAAAACGTCGTCATCGACCGCCTCGACATCCATCTCGTCGAGGCCCACCTCGCCCCCGATGCCAACGGCCGCTGGCCCCTGCTCGCCATCGCCGCCGCCGCCGGCCTGCCCTACGAACTCGGCGGCCCCGTCGGCGACGAAAGCCCCCGCGTGCGCATCAAAAAACTCCGCCTCCGCGTGGACACCATTCTCGTGCGCAACGCCACCACCGGCCGCGAAACCCCGGTGCGCATCGATTGGAGCGGCGAGTTCTCCGAACTCGACCACACCCGCCCCCTCGTCACCGCCCTCCTCGCCGCCGCCCGCGCCCGCTGAACAAGGAGAGGCGACACTCCTGTCGCCTTTCGCTTCCCCTGTGCTTTCCCCCGGGCACAGGGCTTGCGCGCCCGCATATCTTGTTTTCCACTCAACCTTTTTCCATGAGCCAGACCGAACCTGAAATCCCGACTCCCGCCACCCCGGAACCCGCGCCCGCCGCCGCCGAAGCCACCGCGACGCCCGCCGCCGAACCGGCCTCCTCCGTGACCGCCGCCGAATACGAGGCCCTGCTCGCCGCCGCCAAAAAAGAGGCCTCCGACAACTACGACCGCTACCTGCGCTCCGTCGCCGACCTCGAAAACTTCCGCAAACGCGCCGTTCGCGACCGCGAGGACGCCGCCCACCGCGCCTCCACCCGCATCCTCGAGGACCTCATGCCCGTCCTCGACAACCTCGCCCTCGGCCTCCAGGCCGCCAAAGCCCCCAACGCCGACCTCAAAACCCTCGTCGGCGGCGTCGAGATGATCGGCCAGCAGCTCAAGTCCGCCCTCGCCGGCCACGGCCTCGCCGAGGTCTCGCCGCTCGGCCAGCCCTTCGACCCCAACCTCCACGAGGCCATCTCCCACCAGCCCCACGAGGACATCCCCGCCGACCACGTCTGCACCGTCGTGCGCATCGGCTACACCCTCAACAGCCGCCTCGTGCGCGCCGCCAGCGTCGTCGTCTCCGCCGGCGCCCCCGAGAAGCCCGCCGACCCCGCCGCCGGCGTCGTCGTCTGATCCGCCGCCCCAGCCGCCGCTCCGTATCCAGTTTAAAACTACACTCCGTCCATGGCCGAAGAAAATTACTACACCCTCCTTGGCGTCGAAAAAGGCGGCACCGAGGAGGAGCTCAAAAAGGCCTACCGCAAGAAGGCCGTCCAATTCCACCCGGACAAAAACCCCGGCAACAAGGAAGCCGAGGAGATGTTTAAAAAAGTCTCCGAGGCCTACGAGGTGCTGAAGGACCCGCAAAAACGCGCCGCCTACGACCAATACGGCCACCGCGCCTTCACCCAGCAGGGCGGAGCCGGCCCGCGCGGCCCCGGCGGCATGGGCGGAGCCGGCGGCTTCCACGATCCCTTCGACATCTTCCGCGAGGTCTTCGGCCAGCAGGGCGGCGGCGGTGGCGGCGGCATCTTCGACCAGATGTTCGGCGGCGGCGGCGGTGGCGGTTCCGACCGCGACGGCTCCGACCTGCGTTACGACCTCGAGATCACCCTCGAAGAAGCGGCCAAGGGCATCGAAAAAGAAATCACCTTCCGCCGCCTTGAAGCCTGCGAGCGCTGCGATGGCTCCGGCGCCGAGCCCGGCTCCAAGCGCGTCATCTGCCCCACCTGCCGTGGCTCCGGCCAGATCCGCCGCAGCGGCGGCATCATCACCTTCGCCCAGACCTGCCCCACCTGCGGCGGCTCCGGCCAGAAAATCGAAAAACCCTGCACCTCCTGTCGCGGCGAAGGCCGCGTCCCCAAGACCGCCAAGGTCAACGTGCGCATCCCTCCCGGCGTGGACACCGGCACGCGCCTCCGCTCCAGCGGCAACGGCGAAGCCGGCCTCGCCGGCGGCCAAAACGGCGACCTCTACATCGTCGTCAACGTGAAGCAGCACGAACTCTTCGAGCGCCAGGACGACGACCTCTTCTGCGAGATCCCGATCAAGTTCACCCTCGCCACCCTCGGCGGCACGCTCGAGGTCCCCACCCTCTCCGGCAAGGCCTCGCTCAAGGTCCCGTCCGGCACGCAGAGCGGCACCACCTTCCGCCTTCGCGGCAAGGGCATGCCCTCCCTGCGTTCACGCGGCCACGTCGGCGACCAACTCGTGCGCGTCCACGTCGAGGTGCCGACCAAACTCAGCTCCGAGGAGGAAAAAATCCTCAAGGAATTCGCCCGCGTCTGCGGCGACGCCGACCACCCCACCGGCGCCAGCTGGTTCGAAAAAGCGAAAAAGTTCTTCTAAGCCGAAAGTGTTCCGCCCGGGTGGAAACAACCACGTCCGTTTCCACTCGCTTCGCGTAGCTTGACGTTGCGTGCCGGAGCGAGCGCGGAAGGCTCACCGCTTTCCCAGCCCATGACCCTCGCCATTTTTCTGCTGCTGCTCGGCGGCCTCGTTCTCCTCGTCGCCGGCGGCGAATTTCTGGTTCGCGGAGCCTCGCGCCTGGCTGCGCTGATCGGCATCTCGCCGCTCGTCGTCGGCCTCACCATCGTCGCCTATGGCACCAGCGCGCCGGAGCTCGCCGTAAGCCTGCACGCCGGGCTTAGCGGCAGCGACGATATCGCGGTGGCGAACGTCGTCGGCTCGAATATTTTCAACGTGCTCTTTATTCTCGGCGCGTGCGCCGTGCTCGCTCCGCTGGTCGTCGAGCGCCGCCTCGTGCGGGTGGATGTGCCGGTGATGATCGCGGCCTCGGCCCTCGCCGCCGTGCTCGCGCTCGACGGCCGTTTCGGGCGTCTCGAATGCCTGATCTTCGCCGCAGGCGCCATCGGCTACACCTGGTGGTCGGTGCGCTCCAGCCGCGCCGAAACCGCCGCCGTGGCCAGCCCCGCCGAACAGGAAACCATCGCCGGCAAACACCCCGGCTGGCTGGTCGCCCAGCTTGGCATCGCCATCGTCGGCGCGCTCGGCTGGACGCTCGGCTGGTGGGGCGCCGCCGAGGCCGGCTGCGCGCTTGGCGGCGGCCTGACCTTCCTCGCCGGCAGCCTCTTCGGCAAAGGCGGCACCACCCGCGCCGGAGATCTTCTCCACCAGATCGGTTTCATCTTCGCCGGCCTGGCCGTCATCGTGCTCGGCGCGGCCTGGCTGGTGGACGGCGCCGTCGTGCTCGCGAAAAACCTCGATGTCAGCGACGCGGTCATCGGCCTCACCATCGTGGCCGCCGGCACCTCTCTGCCTGAAGTCGCCACCTCTATCGTCGCCACCTTGCGCGGCCAGCGCGACCTCGCCATCGGCAACGTCGTCGGCAGCAACATCGCCAACCTGCTCTTCATCCTCGGCTTCTCCGGCACCCTCCTGCCCGGCGGCCTCGCGGTCGCCCCCGGTTTGCTCACGCTCGACATCCCCGTGATGCTCGCCGTCGCCGTCGTTTGCCTGCCCGTGTTCTACACCGGCTACCTCATCCGCCGCTGGGAAGGCGCGGTCTTCCTCGCCGCCTTCGTCGGCTACATCACCTACCTCGTGTTCGACGCCACCGGCCACTCCGCCGCCGCCGCCCTCGGCGACGCGCTCGGCTGGGTCTTCGTCCCCGTCGTGCTCGCCACTTTCACCGTCACCGGCGTGCGTGCCCTCACCACCCGGCACCGCGCGGCTTAAACAACAATTGATTGTGGCCACGCGGACCGGCTTGCCCAAGGTCCCTCGGCTCCTGTTCCCACCATGCGCGTCGTCATCCTAGGTTCCGGTCGCGGCTCCAACGCCGAGGCTCTCTGCATCGCCCAAAAAGAAGGCCGCCTCGGCCGCGCCGAGATCGTCGCCATCTTCTCCGACCGCCCCGACGCCGGCATCCTAGCCCTTGGCGCGCGCTTCGGCGTCGAGGCCGCCTTCCTCGACCCCGCCCCGTTCAAGACCAAGCTCGATGGCGCGGGCGAGGAACACTACATCGCCGCCATCGCCGCCTGCCGCCCCGACCTCGTGGTGCTGGCCGGCTTCATGCGCGTCATCAAACCGCGCTTCCTCGCCGCCTTCGCCGGCAAGGTGATCAACCTCCATCCGAGCCTCTTGCCTAGCTTCCCCGGCCTCGACGGCATCGGCCAGGCCTTCCGCCACGGCGTGAAAATCACCGGTTGCACCGTGCACCACGTCGTGCCCGCCGTGGACGCCGGCCCCATCATCGACCAGGCCGCCGTGCGTATCGAAGAAACGGATACGGTCAAAACTTTCGCCGCCCGCCTCCACGCCGCCGAGCACCGCCTGCTCGTCGATGTCGTCGCCCGCCTCAGCCTCCAAGGAGCGGCGACACTCCTGTCGCCGAATTGACGCCCCTCCGTCAGACCGGGGCCAGCCGCCGCACCAGCGCTCGGTAAGGCGCGAGCAGCAGCACCGCCATCAGCACCTTCACGCCGAGATCGCCCGTGGCCAGCGCCACCCAGTTCAACTCCTCGCCCGCGAACGCGAGGTAGAAAAAGATACCCGTGTCGATCACCGAGGCCGCCACCGAACCGATGAACGGCGCCTTCCACCAGCTCGCGCGCCGCAGCCGATTGAAAATCGCCACGTCCAGCAACTGCGCCACCAGAAACGCCGTGCCCGACGCCACCGCGATCCGCCACGGCGCGAGCCAGAACGACAACGCCAACCCCACCACGAACCCCACCAGCGCCACCTCCCGCGCCCGCCCCGCGCCGAAGCACCGGTTGCACACATCCGTCACCAAAAACGCGATCGGGAACGTGAACGCCCCGTAGGTCAGCCACGCGTTGATCGGATACTGCACCAACCAGTTCGACAAGCCCACCACCCCCGCCATCGCCAACGCGAAAACCACCCGCGCCGCCATCGACGGCGCGGCCAAGGTCTCCGATACGGAAGCTGAAGGCTGGTGCGTGCTGCTCATGCGGCGATTCCCTGTCGCGTTCGCTCACCGCGTCAACCGCCGCAAACGCCACCCCAACGCCAGCGTCGCCCCCGCCAGCCCCGCCGCCAGCGCGATCCAGATCGCCTCCAGCCCGCCGCTCCCGCGCACGCCGAACACATAGCCGCCCGGCAGCGCCACGATCCAGAACGCCACGAACGCCGCCGCCAACGGCACCTTCACATCCGTCAACCCGCGCAGCGCCCACCCGAAGATCACCTGCAACCCGTCGAACAACTGGAAAATTCCCGCGATCACCAACACCCGCGCCGCCAACGCAACCACCGCCGGATCATCCTTCACAAACGCCCCCGCGATGCGCTCGCCCGCGAACAAAAAAACCGCCGTCGCCGCCAACGACGTTCCCACCGTCACCAACGCCGCCCCGCCCGCCATCGGGCGCACCGCGTCCAACCGCCCCGCGCCCACCGCCTTGCCCACCCGCATGCCCAGCGCGATCGCCAGCCCCAGCGGCACCATAAACGCCGTCGCCGCGCACGAGATCGCGATCTGGTGCGCCGCGAGCGGCACCGTGCCCAGCCAGCCCGCCATCACCGCCGCCGCCGAAAACGCCCCGCCCTCGAAAAACAACGCCGCGCCCATCGGCACGCCCAGCGCCAAAAACTCCCGCAGCCGCCCGCGCTCCACCCGAGCCACCCGCGCCGCCCGCGTGCCCTCCGCGAAGCTCGCGTGCTGGTTCAACCACACCCGCAACGCCACCACCGCCGCCACGCGCGACAACAAGGTCGCCACGCCCGCCCCCGTAAGCCCCAAGGCCGGCGAACCCAGGTTGCCGTAAATAAAAACCCAATTGAGCAACACATTCAGCGCCACGCTCGCCAGCATCAGAAACAACGGCTCCCAAGGCCGCCCCAACGCCTCCGCGAATTGCCGGTCCGCCTGCGCCAGCAAACTCGGCACCAGCGACAACGCGATCAGCACATAATACGGCCCCATCACCGCCACCACCTCCTCCGGCTGCCCGAAACGGTCCACGATCAACAACGACGCCACCATCACCGCCGCCAGCACGGCGCCGCCCCCCCACGCCACCGCCCGCGCATGCCGCAGCCACATCCCGCAAAGATCCTCCCGCCCCGCCCCGTGCTCGCGCGCCACCAACACCGAGCCCGGCTGCAACAACCCGATGCTCCCGATAAAAATCAACCCGAACACCGCCCCCGCGAACGCCGACGCCGCCAAGGGCACCGTGCCCACCCGCCCGATCATGATGCTATCTGTCACGCCCATCAGCATCTGGCTCAGCTGCCCCATCATGATGGGCAGCGCCAGAGCCACCGTCGGACGTAGTTCTTTGATCCATCGAGCCATATTTGGCCGCCGACACAGATTGGCCCCGTCAGGGAACGCAACGCCCCGTCTACGGGTCTATCACTTTTCGCACCAAGTCACCTCACCTCTACCTCGCCCGCCCGCCTTCCTCTCACCGCCTCAAGGGATGTTGCCTCCCGCCACCCGGCCTCGTAAGGTCCGCCCCGATGCCCCTTGGCCACCACCCGCCCACGGCCTGATTTTTAGTGTCCACTCACAAAATTATGAAGCAGCCCCTGCGTTTCCTCCTCGCCCTCGGCTCCCTCGCCCTCGGCTTTTCCGCCTCCGCCCAGCCCGCCCAAGCCCCCGCCCCGTCCCAAACCTACTCGGCCGCCCTCGTCGTCTCCAACCGCGCCGACGCCCGCTACGACGAGAAAATCCCCGCCCTCGAGGACCTCCTCTCCGCCCGCCTCTCCGATCTCGGCTTCAGCCTGATCTCGCGCGAACTCGTCACCGGCAATCTCCGCGCCTTCACTCCACCCTCCGACGCCCGCGACGCCGAATCCTCCGCGGCCTCCGCCGCCGCCGAGGCCGCCTTCCTCGACCAGTCCAGCGCCCTCCGCCTCGCCCAAAATCTCGGCGCCGACTACCTCGTGCACGCCTCCATCACCTCCTACGGCGAGACGAAACGCTCCGTCAAAGCCTACGGCGCCAACCTGGATAACTTCGAGCGCACCCTACGCGTTTCCTACAAGGTCCTCGACGCCTCCGCCGGCGGCTCCCTCACCGGTGACGTCGTCAAGGCCACCCGCACCGAACAAGCCAACGCCAACGCCGGCATCGATGTCGGCGGCATCTTCGACGACCTCCTCGACGACGCCTCCCGCCAGATCACCGCCTCCCTCCGCGCCCGCGTCGCCGCGGACCGCATCGCCGCCGCCACACCCGCCGCCCGGTCCGTCACCATCACCCTCAACGTCGAGGCCGCCGACCTCTTCATCCCCGACGTCCGCATCAACGCCGAAAACGTCGTCACCGTCGGCGAATCCAAGTTCAAGGTCACCCCGCTCAACGCCACCGTCGAAGTCGATGGCGTCGCCGTCGGCACCGCCCCCGGCCCCCTCACCCTCAAACACGGCTTCTCCCGCCTCCGCCTCTCCCGCGAAGGCTTCGAGACCTGGGAACGCACCATCAACGCCACCGAAGGCCAGGTCCTCACCGTCGCCCTCACCATGTCCCCCTCCGGCCTCGCCCGCTTCAAGGAATCCACCGCCTTCCTCAACGAACTCAAAAACGGCGCCAAACTCACCGACGCCGAGGTCAAAGTCATCGAAGGCCAGGCCAAGTCCCTCGAAAACTCCTTCTTCAAAGTAGATACCAAGGAAAACTTCCGCTTCATCCTCCCCGGCCACTACCAAGAGCTGAAAAAGTAACCCCCGCTCCCACCTCCATAACTCTACCAGCTTACCAGCTCTACTAGCTCTACTAGCTTACCAGCTCTACCAGCTCTACCAGCTCTACCAGCTCTAC
>CAZOGV010000096.1:0-10870 GCA_964579225.1 uncultured Akkermansia sp.
CGGGTGCGGGTGGGGGAGCGCGGGTTTTGTGGCGGCGGTGAGGCTGTGGACGCGGAGGCGGGCAAGCGGGTGGGGGTGGCGGTGGAGGGCGTGGTCGCGGCGCGGGTGCGGCTGGGCGAGACGTGGCGCGTGGGCTTGGCCGAAAGCGTGGCGCAGCTGGAAAAACTGGGCTTGGCCTTGGAGATTTTGACCGGGGATTCGGCGGCGGGTGAAAATGGCCGGTGTAACCTAATGGGTTACACTTTGCCGGTGCGGGCGGGGCTGACGCCTGTGGAGAAGCTGGCGCGGGTGAGGGAGTTGGCGGGGGAGGGGAGGCGGGTGCTTTTCGCGGGCGACGGGGTGAACGACGCGGCGGCGATGGGCGCGGCGTCGGCTTCGCTGGCCTTGCGCGGCGGGAGTGAGTTGGCGCGGGCGGCGGCGATGGCGGTGTGCGCGGGCGAGGATTTGCGCAAGCTGCCCGAGGCGGTGCGGGTGGCGCGGCGGGTGCGCGCGGGGGTGCGGGGCAATCTGCGTTTCGCGGCGACCTACAATGCGGTCGGCATGGCCCTGGCGGCGGCGGGCTTGTTGCACCCGGTGGCGGCTGCCTTGCTTATGGTGGGCTCAAGCGTGTGGGTGGGCGTGCGCGCGGTGCGTAGCGCGGAGGCGGAGTGATCGGATCGCTTCGCTTCTGATCCCGTTTCTTACGAAACGGGCCACGGGAAACAGGTCATGGTCAGGCGAGGTCTTCGGCGGCGAGGCGGGCTTCGCGGCGGGCCTGGACGCGGGAGGCGACGAGGATGGCGATCTCGAAGAGCAGATAGAGCGGGACAGCGAATAGAGTTTGGGTGAAGGGATCGGGCGTGGGCGTGACGATGGCCGCGATGATGAAAATGAGCACGATGGCGTGGCGGCGGTATTTGCGCAGGGTCTGCACGCGGAGGAGGCCGAGGTGCACGGCGATCACGATTAGCAGGGGAAACTCGAAGGCCGCGCCTACACCGAAGACGAGCCAGGTGAGCAACGAGTAGTAGCTTTCGGGCGTCCAGATGGGCGCGAAGTTGAGCTTTTCGTTTAGCACGAGCGACACGTTGAGCGTGCTGGGGATGAGAAAGAAAAACCCGAAGGCGGCGCCGAGCAGGAAGAGGACGAAGGCGCAGAGCGCGGCGGGTAGGAGCAGGCGAAGTTCGCGCTCGGTGAGCGCGGGGGCGACGAATTGCCCGACGAAGTAGAGCATGAAGGGCGCGGAGAGCGCGAGGCCGCCGAAACCGCAAAGCTGGATGATAATGCCGAAGGCCTCCATAACGCCGCGGGTGTTGAGCGAGAGGATGAACTGGGGGTGCTCGGCCTGCACGGTGCGCAGAGGCCAGAGGAGCACGTCGTTGAAGTCGGCGAGGAAGAAGGCGATGAGCGCGGCGGCGCAGGCGAAGGTGATGGCGCACTTGACCAGGGTGCCGCGCAGTTCCTCGAGGTGTTCGAGGAAGCCCATGGGTTTCTCGTGAGTCGCGGGCGCGAAGGAGCCGTCGTCGGATTCGAGTTCTGGGTCTTCGCCGGGGGAGGGAATGCTCACGGATAGATTACCAAAGCGGCGGGCGCGGGGATTTCAACGCCTTCCTGCGCGTTGTCGGGCTGCGAGCCAGATGACGGACGCGGCGATGAGATCGGCACCCGCGACCATGAGGCGGATCGGGAGCGGGATGGGCAGCGGGAGCACGACGACAAGAACGGCGGAGCCGACAAGCATCCACATGGCGATGCGCAGAATATTGGGTTTCGGGTCTGCGGGCGGGCGTTCGACGAAGGGCATGGTGGTTGGTGGCGAATTGTGGAATCAGTGCGTGAGGGGAAGACGAAGGCGCATGGTGGTGCCGGCGGGGCCGGTGGTGTGAAGGGTGATGTCGCCGTGGTGGGATAGGAGGATGCGTTTGGCGATGGCCAACCCGAGGCCGGTGCCGTCGGCGCGGCCGGAAAGGAAGCTGTCGAAGATGTGCGCGGCGAGTTCGGGCGGGACGCCGCGGCCGGTGTCGATGACGTCGATGAACACCTGTTTCGCGCCCTCGTGTTCGGTTTTCGAGATTTGCACGGTGATCGCGCCGCCTTGATCCATGGCCTGGGTGGCGTTGAGCAGGAGGTTGAGCAGGACCTGCTGAATCTGGCCCTTGTGCACATCGACGTGGATGGGCTGGGCGGGGGGCTCGAAGCGGAGTTGGATTTTGCTTTGCGCGAGTTTGAGGCGGATGAGCACGAGGGTGTCGCCGACGAGGTCGGAGATGTTCCAGCGGGCGTGCATGGAGGAGGGGGCCTTGGCGAACTGGAGCACGCGCGAGACGATGGCTTCGAGCTGGTCGAGTTTTTCGCCGATGACGCGGACGTCGGTGCGGCGGGGATCGTTTTCGGGAAAGTCGAGATCGAGGTAACCGTAGAGAAGTTTGATGACGGTGAGCGGATTGCGGATCTCGTGGGCGATCTCGGCGGCGAGCAGGCCGAGGGTGGTGAGCTGTTCGTTTTTGCGCAGGGTGTCCTCGCTTTGGAAAACACGCGTGTAGAGGCGCGAGTTTTGCAGGGTGACGGCGGCGAGGCTGGCGAAGGCGGCGAGCAGGCGTTTTTCGTCGTTGTTGAAGCGGTGCGGGTGGTCGGTGAAGACGGCGAGCACGCCGATGGCCTCGTTTTCCCAGAACATGGGAACGGCGAGCAGGGAGCGTAGGTCAGGGTGGCGGGGTAGGTCCACGACGTCGATGTAGTCGGGCGACTGGACGTTCAAGAATTCCAGATGGCGGCGGGTGTGGAGACTGGCGGCGAGCAGGCAGGATTCGAGCGGGAGGTCGCCTTCGGGCAGACGGGTCTCGGGCGCGCCGTCGAGCGAGACGGCGCGGAGGCAGCGCCGCGCCGGGTTGTATTCATAAAGCAAGGACGCACAGGCGCCGAGCAGGCGGCGCGTGTCGCGGGTGATGGCGTCGTGCAGTTCCTGGCGCTCGAGCTTGGTGACGAGGGTGAGGCCGGCGTTGACGAGATTTTCCAGCTGGGTGGCCTTGCCGCGTAGGTGTTGCAGTTGCCATAGGCGGAGCAGGACGGCGGTGGCCTCCTCGGCGACGGCGACGAGCGCGTCGAGGTCGACGGGCGAGAAACCCCGCACGGTGTCGCTGTCGAGGTTGATGACGCCGAGGATCTGGCCGTTGGCGGGCATGAGGGGCGCGGTGAGTTCGGCGCGCACCTCGGGGCGGACGGGGATGTAGCGCGGGTCGGCGCGGACGTCGGCGACGAGTTGGGGGCGACCGTGAAAGGCGACCCAGCCGGTGATGCCCTGGCCGGGGCGGAGGGCGACCTCGTCGATGTCGGCGGGCATGCCTTGGTGGACCTCGATCTCGAGTTTGCCGGTGTCGGGGTTGAGTAGGGAGATGCTGCCGGAGGAGGCGTGGAAGTGGGCGATGGAGAGGCGAAGGATCTCGACCATGGCGGCGCGCGGGGTGTCGGCGGTGGCGGCGAGGCGGCCGACGGCGAGGTGGATGGCGGCGAGGTGGATGGCGGAGGCCGGAGAAGGCGAGGCGGCGGCGGCGGTCGGAGAAGGCGAGGAATCCACGGGCGCAGCGTGGGCGGGAAGGCGTGCGGTTCAAGCCGAAGGAACGGTCGAGCAACGCTGGGTGATGGCGCGACGTGCAAGCGGATTGCCGGAGCGGGCTTGCGCGCGGCGGGTGGATCGGTTGGCTCGGGGCCGATGCCCGTCGCCACACGTCCCGTTTTGAAAAGTCGCCATTTTCGTTGGCGCTGGCTTTGGGCAGTGGCGGCGTTGACGGCGTTGTTTCATTTTACGCCGGCGGGGCGCACGCTGGATCGCGCGTGGCTCGATTGGACGGGCCGGCATCCGGTGCGCGCGCCGGCGGAGCCGCCGCCTTCGGCGATCGTGTTGATCGACGATGCCACGATGGCGCGGATGTCGGAGGAACTCGGGCTGCGATGGCCTTATCCGCGGTTGGCGTTCGCGGCGTTGATCGTGGCGCTGGAGCGGGCAGGGGCGGAGCGCATTTTGATGGATTTCACCTTCGTGGAGGCCTCGGCCGCCGCGGAGCAGGACGCGGTGCTGGCGCGGGTGGCGGCGGCGACGCCGGGCGTGGTGATGGCGCGCACGCGGAAGGCGACGACGGTGTTCTGGGACGCGGCGTTTCGCGCGGAACACGCGGCGTGGTTCGCGACGCCGCGCGAGGGGTTTGTGGATCTGCTGCTAGACGAGGATCAGATACCCCGGCGTTACGTGGTGGAGGGATCGCTGGCGGAGGCGGCGTTGGGGGCGAAGGCGGCGGCGGGCGGCGGCGAGGGCGGCGCGGGGTTGTTGAGGTGGTATGGCGGGTTGAAGGAGTTGCCTGATCCGGCGGTGCAGCGCGTGCCGGCGTATCCGTTTATCGAGGCGGGGCTGGGGTTGTTGATGCCGGCCTTGGAGTCGGTGCCCGATCCGACCGAACCTGGCGCGGGCGAGGCGTTGGCGAAAGTGTTGACGGGCGCGCCGCGTTTCGACGACGCGGTGGCGGCGCAGGTGCGCGGGCGCACGGTGTTCGTGGGGGCGAATGCGCATGGCACGTATGACCGGCTGGCCCTGCCGGTGGGCGAGGGGGCGGAGCCGGGGGTGTTGGTCCACTGGACGGCGTGGGCGAATCTTTCGACCTCGGGGCTTCTGACGGCGCTGCCGCGCGGGGCATCGTTTGGATTTGGATTGGTGTGCGCGCTCGCGCTGGCGGGGTTGGCGCGGAGGAGGTCGGGCGTCGGGGCAGTGGCGGTGACGGCGGGTGTGCTTGTGGTGGGAGTTTTGTCTGTGGCGTATGTCGCGCCGTTGGCGGGGTGGGCGGTGGCTCCGGCCACGCCGGTTTTGGTGGCGGCGATCATGCTGGGCGTGGTGGCGGTGGAAAATTTTTTGCTCGAACGCGCCCGCAAGCAGGAGGTGCAGGCGATGTTTGGCGTGTTCGTGGATCCGGTGGTGGTGGAGCAACTGGTACGCGATCCCGAGGCGTTGCGGCTGACGGGGGATAGGCGCGAGGCGACGGTGTTTTTCTCGGATCTGGCGGGCTTCACCGACTTTTCGGAAAGGCTGCCGCCGGATCAATTGTTCGAGTTGGTGAACGCGTATCTCGACGAGACAAGCGAGGCGTTGATCGAGCGCGGGGCCTATGTGGACAAATACATCGGCGACGCGGTGATGGCGGTGTTCGGTGCGCCGAAGCCCTTGCCCGACGCGCCGGGGGCGGCGTGCGCGGGGGCGCTGGCGACCCTGCGCGTGATCGAGGGATTGAACGCACGTCATGCTGCCGCGGTGGGGACGTCGCTCGCGGTGCGGGTGGGCATCAACACCGGTCTCATGACCTTCGGCAGCCTGGGTTCGGCGCGGAAGAAAAATTACACGGTGCTGGGTGATGCGGTGAATCTCGCCTCGCGCCTGGAGGCGGCGAACAAGGAGTTCGGCACGAATATTCTGCTGGGCGATACGACCGCACGGCGGCTCGGGCCGGAGTTCGCGACGCGGCCGCTCGCGCGCTTGCGGGTGAAGGGAAAATTGGAGGCGATCGAAGTGCACGAACTCGTGGGCGAGACGGCGTTGTTGGGCGAGGTGGAGCGGGCATTTCTCGCCGCTTATCGCGAAGGTTACGCGCGGCATTTGGCGCGGGATTTCGCGCTCGCAGCGACGTATCTGGATCGCGCGCTAGCGCTGCGGCCGAACGATGTAACGACGGCGGCGCATCTCGCGGACGCTCGCAATTTCATTGCGAATGCTCCAGCTTCAGATTGGCAACCGTTGCTGAAGCTCACTTCCAAGTAATCACTTTGTTCACGTTCCCATTACCCTCCCATGAGTTCATCCACTAATTCCGTCGGCACGCGTTCGCGTGTCGGCGTCACCGCGCTGCTCTTTGCGGCGCTTATCACGGCCGCGTTTGCGGCGGCTTCCGGCGAGGATTTCGCGCGCGGCGGCGTTGTTTACACGAAGCGTCTGGAGACGGACGCGCTGGCCGAGCCGCAGCCGCTGGCTTCGGCGGTCGGGCGCTTTGGTTATGCGCGCAAATTGAAGATCGAGGAGGTGCGTGGGCGCTGGTTGCGCGTATCCGAGGGCAAGGTTTCCGGCTGGGTTTTCGCGGGTAATCTCGCGGCCGAAAAACCTTCCGAAAAGAGCGGTCTGGGCAACTCGCCGCTGCTCGCCAGCGAGACGAGCGCCACGGCGGCGGCGCGTCCGCTTGCGCCGAGCACGGCGGACTATAGCGCACGTCGTGGCCAAGGCGGTGCGCAGGCCGATCTCGAATGGTTGGTCGGCCAGAGCAACGCCGTCACGCCCGAGGTGGTGACCGCCTATTTGCAGGAAAACGTAAAGGGGGAGTTCGCCCGATGAAAACGCGTTACTCGTTTCGGTTTTTCTTCGTGTTGGCGGCGGTGGCGCTCGCCTTCACAACGTCCGCGCATGCGCAGCTCGGCGGGCTCGGCAATCTCGACAAACTCCAGAAGGGCCTCGATACGGCGAAGAACGCCGGCAAGGTCCTCAAAGGTGTGACCGGCATCGGCCTCGAGGAGGAGCGCACCATCGGCGGCTCCGTGGCCATCGAGATCATCGCCGCGCATGGTGGGCTCTGGCGCGACGAGGCGGCCACGCGGCGCGTCAATCTTGTGGGTCGATCACTCGCTCTTTACAGTGATCGTCCCGCGCTCGACTGGCGTTTTGGCGTATTGGACAGCTCCGCGATCAACGCCTACTCCTCGCCGGGCGGCTATGTTTTCATCACGCGCGCGCTCTACGAAAAACTGACCGACGACGATCGGCTCGCCGGCGTGCTCGGGCACGAGATCGCGCATGTGACCGAGCGTCATGCGCTGAAGATCGTGGCGCGCTCCGATTTCATCAGTGGCGCCTCAGGCATCGCGCTGGCGCGCAGCTCGGATGCGGCGCGGCTCGATTCGCAGCTCAAGCTCTTCGACTCCGGGGTGGGTGAGATCACCAGCACGTTATTTGAGAAGGGCTTCGATCCGGCGACCGAGTTCGAGGCGGATCTGGTGGGGCGTAACCTCGCCGCTACCGCCGGTTTCGCTCCCGCAGGCCTGCGCGCGGTGCTCGTCTCCCTGCAAGGCTCCGTCGGCGGCTCGGCCAAGTTGTTCGACACCCATCCGCCGCTGGCCGACCGCCTCGCGAGGCTGCCTTCCGATCCCGAGCCGGTGTCCGGCGCTTCGGCTCCCTAGGCAGATCGTAAACCGGTAACTGCGTTCGGGGCGCCCTCCCCGGGCGCGGCTTGGCCTGCGTATACTCGCTGCCAGTTCTCCCTTGGATGTTACGCGAGTGCCGTGCAACTTAGCCGCGCATGTTTATCGACGAGTGCGTGATTAAGGTAAAAGCGGGCGAGGGCGGACGCGGCTGCGTGTCGTTTCGCCGTGAAAAATACGAGCCTTGGGGCGGACCCAATGGCGGCGACGGCGGACGAGGCGGCGACGTCGTTCTCGTGGGCGATGACGACACCAACAACCTCATCGACTACAAATATAAGCAGCACTGGAACGCCGAGCGCGGCGAAAACGGCCAAGGCAAGGATTGCCACGGTCGCGAGGGCAAATCCGCCGTGCTGCGGATGCCGCTCGGCACCATCGTCATCAACTCCGAAAACGACGCGGTCGTGGCCGAGATTACCGAGGATGGCCAGCGCGTGGTGCTTTGCGCCGGCGGCAACGGCGGCTGGGGCAATCCCCACTTCAAATCCTCCGTCAACCGCGCCCCGCGCACCGCGCTCCCCGGCGCGCCCGGCGAAGAAGGCACCTTCCGTCTCGTGCTCAAGTCCATCGCCGACATCGGCCTGGTGGGCTTCCCCAACGCCGGCAAATCCTCACTCACGCGCGCCATCACCAAGGCCCGCCCGAAGGCCGCCGCGTATCCGTTTACCACGCTGCATCCGCAGATTGGCGTGATCGAGTTTCCCGCGACCTATGATCGCCTGCTCCTGGCCGACGTGCCCGGGCTCATCGCCGGCGCGAGCGACAACCGCGGCCTCGGCCATCGTTTTCTGCGCCACATCGAGCGCTGCACCCTGCTCATGTTCCTCCTCGATATGGCCGGCGTGGACGAGCGCGATCCGCGCGAGGACTACGCCACGCTCCGTGCCGAATTGAAGGCCTACGATCCCAAGCTGCTCAAAAAGCCCAGCGTCGTGGTGGCCAACAAGACCGACTTGCCCGCCGCGAAGAAAAACTTGGCGGCCTTCAAAAAGAAGTATCCCAAGGTCACCATTATCAAAATTTCCTGCCTCTCCGGCGATGGTCTTGACGAACTCAAGGACGCCCTCCGCGCCCGCGTCATCAAGCACGGCGGCAAGCCGCGAGTCATGTCCCGCCCGCGCGTGCTCGACGAGCCTCGCCCCGCCCGGTAATCCGCCTTTGTTTTAACCCACGTTACTTCTCATCGCATGGCCGCCACACCCGCTCCCGCCCTCACGACCGCCGAGATCCGTTCCCTCCTCATGCGCGGCAACCGCCTTCTGGGCGCCAGCCTCGTGGAGGCGAATCTAGTCACCGTCGAAAACCTGGAAAACGCCAACGAGAAACTGCTCGAACTCATCTCCGACGGCACGCCTCGCCAATTCACCCTGCTCGGCGTGCTCGCCTACGACCTGAAAGTTTTGAAGGAGGAGGACGTGCTCCTATACTGCGCGGACGAGCATAACGTCGGCATGATCGACCTCGCCCAGTATGAGGGCTCGGAGGAGGTGCGCGTCGGCCTTAGCCTACCCGCCTGCTGGGCGACTTGGACGCTGCCCTTTGACCGCGAGGAGGACTTCACGCTCATCGCCACCGCCTACTACCTTAGCCCCGCCGTCCGCACTTTTTGGGAAAAGCAGTTCGATGGTCCGGTCATCTGGTATGTCACCACGCTCGAGGGCATCGCCGAGTCGCTCGAACGTCTCGCCACCGCCAAGTCCTGATTTGTCGCGTCTTTCGCCCGCCGCCTCCCGCAGCCCTTAACCTCCGACCCTCTCCGCCATGCCTCTCGGCAAACTTCAGTTCCAGATCGTTCAGCAACTCGAATCCCAAGGCCGGCTCAACGCCGCGCAGGTTAAGGAAATCTCGTCGCGTCCGGAGGAAATCTCGGGCGACGATTTCGACGAGCTGTTGACCGGCACCCACAACGTCACGTCCACCCAGCTCTTCGTCGCCAAGGCTCGCGCCTACCATCTCGCGCCGTTTTTCGCCTCACGCTTTCGCGTCAGCCCCGCCACCTACGAACGCGTTTCCCAGTCTTTTTGCGAGGAGCACGTCTGTCTGCCCATCGGTTATGTCGGCGAACTGTTGGTCGTGGCGGTGGCCAATCCATTCGACACCGCCATCGCGCAAAAAATCCATGAGCTGACCGGCAAGCGCGTGGTGCGCCTGCTCGGGCGCGAGAAAGAGATCCGCGAAAAGTTAACGCGCGAACGACAGGCCTCCACCGCCATCGGCTTCGACGACGTGCTCGGCGCCATCAGCGCGGACAGCGACGCCCTGGTCGAGGCGAGCGGCGAGGAGGACGGCGACGAAGAGGGCGTATCCGTCAGCGAGGCCTCCGCGCCGATCGTGCAGCTGGCCAACCGCATCATTGAGGAGGCCTATCACATGGGAACCTCCGACATCCACATCGAGCCTTGGGAAAAGGAAGTGGTCGTGCGCTACCGCGTGGACGGCATTTGCCAGGAGAAGCTGCGCATCACCCGCAAACTCGGCCCCGCGCTCGTCGCCCGTTTGAAGATCATGTGCAACCTCGACATCGCCGAGCG
Source organism: uncultured Akkermansia sp. (assembly GCA_964579225.1). Classification (GTDB taxonomy): domain Bacteria; phylum Verrucomicrobiota; class Verrucomicrobiia; order Opitutales; family Opitutaceae; genus IMCC26134_A. The sequence goes on from CAZOGV010000096.1 coordinate 9,735, forward strand.
TCGCCTGCCGCAGGACGGTCGCATCGTCTTTAAGCAGTTCACCAAAAAAAGCATCGATATCGACCTTCGCGTATCCACCGCTCCGCTCAACCACGGCGAGGGCGTGGTCATGCGTATTCTCGACAAGCAAAAGTCCACCCTGCCGCTCACCGCGCTCGGTTTTTCCGAGGCCAACCTCGCCAAGTATCGCGAGTGCATTCGCCAGCCCTACGGCATGATCCTGCACTGCGGCCCCACCGGCTCCGGCAAGTCGATGACGCTCTACTCCGCGCTCGGCGAGATCAACGCCCCCGACATCGTTATCCGCACCGCGGAGGACCCGATCGAATACACCCTGCCCGGCATTAACCAGATGCAGATGCATCGGCAGATCGGGCTCACTTTCGCCAACGCGCTCCGCTCCTTTCTTCGTCAAGACCCCGACATCATCTTGGTGGGTGAAATCCGCGACAAGGAGACGGCCAACATCTCGGTCGAGGCCGCGCTCACCGGTCACTTGCTCATCTCGACCCTCCACACCAACGACGCCCCGAGCACCATCGCGCGTCTGACCGATATGGACATCGAGCCCTTCATGATCAGCTCCTCGCTGCTCTGCGTCTGCGCCCAGCGCCTCATGCGCCGCGTGTGCAAACAGTGCAAGGTGCAGCACACGCCCGAGGGCCGCGAAAAAGAAATTCTCGAAACCGCCATCGGCTGGAGCGGCCCGATTTTCAAGGCCGCCGCCAAGGGCTGCGCGAAGTGCAACAACACCGGCTACAAGGGACGCGTCGGCATCCACGAGTTGATGGTGACCAACAACGAATTGATCGAGGGCATCAACAAGGGGCTCGAGTCCTCCGAATTGAAAAAAATCGCGATGCGCGGCGGCATGAAGACGCTGCACCAGGACTCCATGCTCAAGGTGAAGGAAGGCCTCACCACCATCGAGGAGGCCATCGCCACCGTGCCGCCCGACATGATTTAAGGGTTCATATTAATCGTTGCGAAAGGACTGGCACGGAGCGGCGACGAGGATGCCGCCGCTCCGTCAAACCCGGATTCCGGGATTGGACGTAGCTCGCCTCGTGAGAGGCGGGAAAAAAGGGTGCGGCGCTTGCAAGAATCCCGCTTCTCACGAAGCGGGCTACATGCCA
>CAZOGV010000097.1:0-10860 GCA_964579225.1 uncultured Akkermansia sp.
CTTCTTTCTTTGCCTCGGCCTCTGCCTTGGGCGCGGCGGCGGGGGCCGGGGCTTCGGGGGCGGCTTCGCCGGCGGCACCGACGGCGAGCAGGGGATCGCCGATGGCGACTTGCGAACCGGCGGGGGCGTAGAGCTTGAGAATGACACCGTCACCGAAGGACTCGAACTCCATGGTGGCTTTGTCGGTCTCGATCTCGGCGAGGAGGTCGCCGAACTTGACGGAATCGCCTTCTTTTTTGAGCCACTTGACCAGCGTGCCCACCGTCATGGTGTCGCTGAGTTTCGGCATGGTGATTACTTGAGCCATGGATAGAGAGATTAAGGGGGGAAGTTTAAGTTGAAGGGACGTGAGCGCTACGTGCGGTGGTTTTCTAGGTCGGGTCTGAAACTTAATCTTAAACTTCAGACTTCATCTCAAAGTGATGCGCTTTAGCGCATCACTTTAAGGATGCCGGCGATGACGCGTTGGGGGTTGGGGAGCTGGTCGTTTTTCTCGACGGGCGGGGCGTAGATGGCGGGGGCGTCGATGGTGCCGACGCGGAATATGGGGGCGTCGAGTTCGTCGAAAGCCTCTTCCTGGATGATGCAGGCGAGGTGAGAGCCGACGGAGCAGTAGGGGCGCTGTTCCTCGACGATGAGCACGCGGTGGGTCTTGGCGACGGACTTGAGCACGGTGTCCACGTCGAGCGGGCGGATGGTGCGCAGGTCGATGATCTCGATATCGAGGCCCTTCTCGGCTTTCATCTTCTCGGCGGCGGCGAGAGAGTGGAGCACGCAGCGACCGTAGGTGACGATGGTGAGGTCTTTTCCTTCGCGGACGATGTTGGCGCGACCGAAGGGCAGGCAGATATCGCCCTCGGGGACCTCGCCCTTTTCGCCGTAGAGGATGGTGTTTTCGAGGAACATCACCGGGTCGTTGTCGCGGATGGCGGTCTTCATGAGACCTTTCGCGTCGGCGGCGCAGGAGGGGACGACGACCTTGAGGCCCGGGTGGTGGGCGAGGATGTTTTCCGGGGTGTGGGAGTGGGTGGCGCCGACGTTGGTGCCGCCGTTGGCGGGGCCGCGGATGACGATGGGGCAGGCGATCTGGCCGCCGGACATGTAGCGGACGTTGGCGGCGTTGTTCACGATCTGGTCGAAGGCGACCGAGTAGAAGGACCAGAACATCAGCTCCATGACGGGGCGGACGCCGAGCATGGAGGCGCCGATGCCCATGCCGATGAAGCCGGCTTCGGAGATGGGCGTATCGACGATGCGCTTGGGGCCATACTTTTCGAGCATGCCTTCGGTGACTTTGTAGGCGCCGTTGAACTGGGCGACTTCCTCGCCCATGACGACGACGTTGGGGTCGCGTTCGATTTCTTCGGAGAGGGCGGCGCGGATGGCTTCGCGGTAGGTTAGGACGGGCATCGGAGTGCGGAGAGTAGTTGAAAAATGGATACCGGGACGGGGCGCGGCTTACTTGACGGAGTTGAAGAAGATGCGGCCTTCGCTGGTGCGCTCGGGCTGGTCGGTCTCCCAATAGACGTCCTTCTGGATGTCGTCTGCGGTGGGGAAGGGTGAGGCTTCGGCGAATTCGACGGCTCGCTCGGCCTCGGCGCGGGCGGCGGCGTCGATCTCCTCGATGATGGCGTCGGTGAGGACCTTCTCGTGGAGTAGTTGTTTTCTGAATACTTCGAGGGGGTCCTTGGTGTTGCGGTAGTCCTCGATCTCCTTGCGGTCGCGGTAGGTTTTGTCGGGGTCGGCGACGGAGTGGCCGCGGTAGCGGTAGGTGTCGATCTCGACGACGGCGGGCTTGTGCTCGTCGCGGGCGCGCTTGAGGGCCTCGTCGAGGGTGGCGCGGACTTCGTAGATGTCGTGGCCGCCGCATTGATACCACTTCATGTCGTAGGCCTCGGCGCGTTTGCCGAGGACGCCTGCGGAGGAGCGCTCTTGGGAGGTGCCCATGGAGTAGCGGTTGTTCTCGATGACGAAGAGGACGGGGAGGTCCCAGAGGGCGGCGAGGTTGTAGGCCTCGTGCACGGCACCCTGATTGACGGCGCCGTCGCCCATGAAGGCCATGGAGGCGCCTTTTTTGCCCTGGTATTTCACGCCGTAGGCGAGGCCGGTGCCGAGGGGGATCTGGCCGCCGACGATGCCGTGGCCGCCCCAGTAGTTATGCTCGGGGGAGAAGTAATGCATCGAGCCGCCCTTGCCCTTGGAGCAACCGGTGACCTTGCCGTAGAGCTCGGCCATTAGGGGCTTGGTGTCCATGCCGACGGCGATGGCGTGGCCGTGGTCGCGGTAGGCGGTGATGACGTGGTCATCCTTGCCCATGAGGGAGCAGGCGCCGACGGCGACGGCTTCCTGGCCGATGTAGAGATGGAGGAAACCGCCGATCTTGCCCGAGTTGTAAACAGGGAGACAGCGCTCCTCGAAGCGGCGAATGCGGAGCATCTTGCGGTAGAGCTCGATGCGCTGTTCGGCGGTGAGTTCGGCGTTGGCCGGGGCCTTGGCGTGAGGGCTGGGAACGGCGACGGAGACGTCGGCGAGAGGGTTGGATTCGGCGGGGGCGGAGGACTTCTTGCTCACGTTGGATGGACCTTTGTTGAGAGTGAAAAAGGGCAGTGTTCGGCGCGGGGGAGGGAAATCAAGTGTGATTGCGCTTTGGGGGCGGCGAGAGAGGGCGAGTTGAATGATTTGATTTCATTTATCCGCGGGCGGGGTGATTTGTTCGATGACGACATCAAGGGGCTTGCCCGGCGCGCAATCGGCGCGGAGGGCGACGAAGCGGTCGCAGTGTTCGTCGTAGATGCGCCAGAGGGCGGTGCGGTCGGTTTCGGGCAGGGCGAGGTTCTCGATTTGTTCGCGCGAGAAAAAACCGAAGCGGCCTTCGTCCATGGCGGCGGGCAGGGTGTCGAGCGGCTTGGTGCAGCGGAAAAGAAAGAGGAGCCAGTGGGAGGCGCCCTCGTAGGCTTTCTCGGCTATCATGGCGAAAAGGTGCAGGTCGGCGGCGGAGACGACGTGGCTGGTTTCCTCGGCGGTCTCGCGCACCGCGCACTCGAAGGGGGATTCCCCGATGGAGGTCTCCAGCTTTCCGCCGATGGGCGACCACGTGCCGAGGTTGGGGGCCTTGGCGCGCAGAAGCAGAAGATGCTCGCCGCGCGAGTTCTGGATAAAGACTAACACGGCTATTTTATAGCCGAGTGAGGCGGGGGATGCGGAGGACATCGAGGATGCGTGGCGGGAGATGGGGCGCTGGCGGATGAAAAAAATCCGCGGTGAAAAACCCAAGGCGAGCGCGATGTTTGAGCGTGACGCAACGGCACGCGTCCACAAGGTTTTGCTGCCTCCCCTATGAAAAACATTCTAGCCGCCTCAGTTCTGGCCCTCTTTGTATCCATTAACCCAATACAGCTGTTCGCCCAGGCCCCCGCTGCGGTCGATCCGGCCGTGGCCGCCGCCCAGGTGGAAGTCAGCGGGATCAAATTCAGGGCCGCCCGCTTTGGCTCCGGCAGCTGGATGGAGACCGAGATCACCCTCGATGTGAAGCCGGGCGGCCGCGCCGTCGGCAACCAGTTTGTGAACGATGTCCGCGTGACGCTTAGCCTTGCGTTCGAGGATGTGAATGCGAAAGAGGGCCCGCCAAGTATCTATTATCGCGGTTCCGCTAGCTTCATAACGATGGAGGGTGGGCGTAACATCGTGCGTTTCTACCTGCCTCCCGAGGTGGTGAAGCGCGACCGTTTGCGCACCCCGGTGAAATTTTACTCGGTGGAGGTTGAGGCCGCAGGGGTTGAGCAAAAGCCGAGTCGCGCAAATTACGCCTCTATCTTTTCCAGCGCCGCTTCCGTGCAGACCTTCCAGTCGATGGCCGTCTCGGAATCCCGTTCCAACGAGGGTGTGTTGATGCCTCAGCACCTTACTCCCTTTGCCTTTGAGTCTGCTCTTCCCTCTCCTACCGCCGTGCGTCGTGAACCGCAGCGTTGATAAATCGTAAATAGTTTCTGCTTGCTGAGCTGGAATACTACTGAAACACACACAATTCCCCTATGTCTTTACCCCGTGTTCTCGCCGTGGATTGCGGCGCCGGTCACGTCGCTTGCGGTTTATTCAGCAACGACAAATCCGGCCGCCTAAAATTAGAGAAGCTTTCGTTTGACGCATTAAATCCCGATTCGGCCCTTGAAGCCGAGTGGCATCTGGCCGTCTCTCAAATGCTTTCAGAGGCCGCCAAGCGCGAGAAATTCGCCGGAGCGACGTCGATCGGCCTGCCCGGCCATCACATCCTCGGAAAATTCATCAAGATTCCGACGATCGAGGAAGCCAAGCGCTCCAAGATCGTTCAGTTCGAGGCCCAGCAAAACATCCCCTACGCGCTCGACGAGGTCGTCTGGGATTACCAAGTCGTGGCCGAGCAGGGCCTCGATCTCGAGCTCATGCTCGCGGCCGCGAAAAAAGAAGTCGTCCAGGGCGCGTGTGACGCGGTTGGCGACGCCGGCCTTTCCGTCGCCTCGGTCCTGCCCTCCAGCGTCGCGGTCACCCGCTGCTTCCGCTATAATTATCCCGAGCTGACGGGCAGCGCGATCATCGCCGACATCGGCGCGCGCTCCACCAATCTTATCTTCGTGGACGGCGAACGTTTCTTTGTTCGCACGATTCAGCTCGCGGGCAACAGCATCACCCAAGCTATCGCCGAGGAGCTGAAGCACGACTTCGCTCACTGCGAGACGATCAAGATTCAGGTTCTCAAGGACGAGAGCGAGCTGCCTGCCAGCTCCCCGGCTCGCGCCGCAGTCGAGAACGCGGTCAATTCCTTTGTTGGCAAGCTGCACATCGAGCTCACCCGTTCGATCGTCAACTATCGTCGCCAAAGCGGTGCCGAGCAGCCGGTCGCTCTTTACGTTACCGGCGGCGGCTCCACGCTGCCAGACTTTGACGAGAAGCTGAGCGAGAAGCTCAAGATGCCCGTCGAGCACCTCAACCCTTTCAAAAACGTGGCCGTCGAGGCTGCGGGCGCCAAAGAAAGCCAAGCCGTTCTCGCCGGTTTGGTTGGTCTCGCGCTCCCCGCCGAGGGAGGTCGCAAGTCGATCAACCTCCTGCCTCCCGCCATCGCCGAGAAGCTGGCCTTCGCCAAGCGCAAGCCCTTGCTGCTGGCAGCGGTGGTGCTCGTCGCTCTCGCGCTTCTGCCCATGGTCGTGCAAAACAGCCGAGCCCTGTCTGCCGCGAAGTCGCAATCCGCCGCGCTAAGTAGGGCCATTCAGCCGCTGGAGTCGCTGCAGGGCCGCATTCGATCCAACAAGCAGACCTTTGGGCAGATCCAGAACGAGGTTTTGGCGGTGCAGAGTCTAGCCGAGTCTAAGAACAACTGGATCAATTTCCTTTCCGATCTTCAGGACCGCCTCGTGAAGGTGGAGGACGTCTGGCTGGAGAGCCTTTCCGTTATCCGTGCCACCACCGACACGCAGTCCGGCGGCAGCGGCGGAGGACTCTTTGGGGGCGCTCCGGCCTCGGGCCCCAATGTCGAGGACGCTACCGGCGCAAGCCAAAGGCCAGCCCTTCGTCTCCAGCTCAGTGGTCGCTTGCTGGACCAGAAGAACCCTCTGTCCAACGTGTCCACCGATTCCTACGAGCGGGTGAAGAAGCTCCTCGCCAGTTTTGTGGACTCCCAGTTCATCTCGGCTGTCGAGAGCGAAAAGTTCGACGCCAGCCGTCCTGGCATTCTCCGCTTTGACTTCATCCTGGTGATCGATCCAGCCCGACCCCTCTGACCCCATGGCTAGCTTTAAATCCAACCCCTTGTTTTTCTCCTCCTTGCTTGTCTTGGGGGCCTTGACGGCCGGGCAGGCTTGGCTGGTTTTCAGCCAGCGAGGCCAGCTCTCCAAGGCCAACGCCGAGATCGCGCAGAAGACCCAGACTCTCGCCAATTTCGCATCGCAAAATCCCTTTCCCGCCCAAGGCAACTTGGCCGCGATCGAAATGGATCTGGAGCAAGCGCGCAAAACCAACGCAGAGATTCGTGACGTGCTTCGCGCCACCGGCGAGATCGCCAACACCATGGCGGCCGCTGCGGTGCCCGCCACGCCGACCGACGCCTACTTCGATATCGCCAATTTCGTGGAGCGCATTCGCAGCGCCGCGACCAATGCCAAAGTGAAGATCGATGATAAGAACCGCCTTGGTTTCTTTACCTACTTGAACGAGGGCCCTCCGCGCGAAGTCATCCCGTCCGTCTTTACCCAGCGCCAGCACATCGAGTATTTGCTTGGAGCCCTGCTCAAGGCCAAGCCGGTCGAGATTCTGGCCGTGCAGCGTGAGCGTCCCCTCACCGCCGAACAACAGCGGCGAGTCAGGGAGGCTCATGAGGCCGGCCAACCCACGCCGCAGCTCTTCACCGGCGGCGACAACAATGTCGATTACTTCACCATCGACTCCCGCACTTCGGCCCGCGTGCCGAATTTTGTAAATGCCGGCGCCTATCGTCTGACATTTCGCGGCAATACCCTGGCTCTTCGGGATCTGTTGAACGAACTCGCCCGCTTCGAGCTTCCCGTCGTCGTCCGTTCGGTGGAGGTTTCGCCTCTGACCACCGGCGCGACCGCAGCCTCCGCTCCGGTCGCCCAGCAAAACACCGTAGCCGGTATTTTTGGCGGCACCCCCGCCTCGGCCACTCCCGCGCAACCGGTGGCCAAACCCATTGTCGAGCAAACCGATTCCCGTTTCAGCGTGACGGTCGAGTTTGTCTCGCTTGTTGACAAAAACGCCGCCGCCGAGGCGACCAACCCCTGAGTCACATGTCCGCCCAATCTAAAGACACCACATTTTTGGTCATCGGAGGCGTCGTATTTCTGGCCGCCACTGCGTGGGCCTTCTTGCTGCAAACCAGCCAGCCCCCGTTCACCGCCCCCTCTTCCGGTCGCGCTTACGAGGCGACCAACCTGACGATCGAGCCGCCGGTTTCGCGCCAGTGGGCCGAGGCTCCTTCGCAGTCCGCCGGTGATAAATGGCTCTTCGAAGTTTTCACCCCTCCCCAGATTTTCTACAACGAGGAGACCAAGCAGTTTACCGTCATTCCTCCGGTGCGCATCGAGGGTCCGCCTCCACCGGTTGTGGTCGAAGTGAAGCCCGAGTTCGGCCTTAAGCTGGCCAAGGTCGAGCAGCCGCTCTTCCGCCTCCAGCTGGTCGGCGCGGTCAACTTCGGTCCCGATGCCCGAGGCACCTTCTCCAATTCCATCACCGGAGATATCATCATCGCGACCAAGGGTCGTAAGCTCCCCGATCTGAAATTGGAGATCATCGACTTCGTGGCCGAGCGTCGCCGCACTGCGGTGCCGGGAGGTTCCGATGTCGTCATCGAGACTATCACCGCCACGGTCAAAGACACCGAGACCGGCGTGGAGACCCGACTCGATGCCCGCACCCGCCTGCCCGAAGGCGCGTTAAAAGCCACGCTCCTCACCGAGGACGGCACCGAGCGTGTGGTGCGAGTCGGCGCAACCCTGACCGAGGGCGAAGCCACCTTCCAGATCGTGGATCTCTCACTCGAGCCTCAGACCGTCACGGTGAGAAAGATCACCGAAGAGGAGCCAGAGGGAATCACCGAAGTTCTCACGCTTGCGCCTCCCGTAGTCGTCGAGCCGACTACTCCGGCTGAACCTGTGTCGCCCGCTCCCAAGGACAGCTTTTTCCTAGGATTTTAATCCATCTCGGTAGAATTAACTGGTTTTTCTCTATTAAATTTATCATCGATTTTTCCCCCATAAATGAACTACACTAAGCTCTCAAAGAAGGTGCTCCTGCTCCTTGCTACCCCGGTAATTTTCTCGTTGACGGTCCCTGCCGCCAAACTGGTTGCACAAAGCCAGACTGAGACCAAAATTCGCCTCATGGCGGAAGGCCTTCGCGCCCGCGACAGCGGTGATCTCGTCACCGCCAAGACCAACTTTGAGCAGCTTCTCGTGCTCGCTCCGAACGACGTCACGGTTCAGCGCCTGCTCGTTGGCGTGAATGATTCTCTCTCCCGCGGCAGCCAAGCTGCGGCCCCGATTTTCGAGACCTACAACACCGGCGAAGTCTCCCGGGTTGTTTACAATCCCGGCGCGCCCATCGGCTCTGAATCGTCCTCCGGCTTTTCAGGCAGCGAGTCTGAGCAACTCGTCCAGGCCGAAGAGGCCCGCATTAAGGAGCTGATCTCCGCTGCCGACGCTTCCACCAAGACCGCCAATCAACAGGCCAAGGACGGCGATTTCGCCGCCGCCAAAAGCACACTTGACGACGCGCTCCGCAGCCTCCCCAACAACACCCTGACCGCTTCGACCATCGAGTCGCTCACCGACGCCAAGGACAACCTCCTTCTCGTCGAATCCCAAGCCCTGTTCTCCAAGGGTGATGTCGCCGGGGCCCGCGCCTCCCTTGATGCTTATGCCAACGCCACCTCCGCCGAGAACAAGGCCGCTCGTCGCCTAGCCGCTCGCGTGACCAGGGCCGAGCTGAATCCTCCGCTTCAGCCGATCGAGAAGGTCAGCCCGAATTTTCAGGCAGACCAGAAGCTGATCGCCTCTGAACTCGCCAAGGGCCGCAGCAAGTATTTCGCCGGCGACATCGATGGCGCTCTTGAAACCTTCCGGTACGTGGAGACCCTCTCGACCGAAAACGCCGAGGCTAAATATTTCCTCAAGCGCATCGCCGAAGAGCGCGCCAAGCTGGGCGTATTGAACCGCGAGCGCACCCGCGCCTCGATGATCGAGGAAGTGGCCAAGGCTTGGCAGCGTCCCGGCGTGTTCACGGAAAAGTCGCCGAATGTCCCGACGGATCCCATAGTCGTAACCATTCTTACTAAGAAGCTGAATGACATCGTCATTCCCAGCGTCTCCTTCACCGGCGTGGATCTTGGTCGGGTGGCCAACACCCTCGCCGCTTTCTCCGAGGAGTTCGATACCAGCACCGACGCAGTCAAGGGTGTGAATATCGTCCTCGGTAGCGCCCTCGCCGGGCAGGCCGTGCCCTCGGTCAACATTACGCTGCGCAACATGACCCTGCGCCGTATGCTCGATATTATTACCGAAAACGTCGGTTACCAAGTCGAGGTGCAGGCCGATCTCGTGTTGCTTAAGCCCAGCGGTGTTGATGCCAACCTCCTCACCGAGCAGTTTGCCGTCAGCAAGGCGGCCCTCACCCGTATGACTGGTGCCGGCGGTGGCACCGGAGCGGCTCCTGCCAACCCGGACCCATTTGACCGGGCCCCCACCGCCTCCTCTGGCGGTTCGACTGGCGGCGAATCCGACGCGATCAAGCGCTTCTTGTCCGCCGCCGGAGTGCCTTTCGAAACTCCCGGTTCCAATCTCGTTTACGACGGTGCCGGCATTCTCGTTACCCAGACCAATCGCAACATTGAGCGCATTCGTAACATTCTGGCCCGCTATAACGATGTTCGTCAGGTCGAAATCGAGGCGAAGTTCATGGAGGTACAGGAAGGCGCGCTGGAGGAACTTGGCGTGCAGTGGTCGACGAGCCGCAGCACGGCGGGCGGCACATTGGCCTTTGGAACGCAGCGTGATGGTCTCTCTACCACGCGCAGTCTGGCTTCGGCTTTTTCCGGGTCGTCCTCGACGAGGGATGGTCAGATTGTGCAGAGCGGGTCTGAGAGGCCGGTTTCATCTGTGTCCGCCATCATCGGTGATACGCTGCAGACTACCACCGAATTCATACGGACACCTAGTCGCGTAAACATTATTCCTAACAATCCCCCGCCCATCCCCGGTTCGGTGGACCTTGGGCAATCGCTTGGAAGCCTGGCTTCTTTGTCGGGCGCGATGATCGGGGACTTTGACGTCACCGCCACGCTGCGAGCCCTCTCGATAAAATCTGGCACCGATCTTCTCAGTTCTCCCAAAGTTACGGTTTTATCTGGTAATCGCGCTACTATTACGGTCGCCCAGGAGCTGCGTTTCCCGCAGAGCTACGGAGAGACCCAGTCCGAGGTCGGAAGAGGCGGCGTTTCCCTCGATGGTGGTGTCGCGGGTGGTGTCACGATTACGTCTGGCGTACCGCAGGACTTCACCACCCGTAACGTCGGTGTGGAGTTGGCGGTTACGCCAACGGTTGAATCGGATGAGTATTCTATCAGTCTCGAACTTAATCCTAGTGTCACCGAGTTCGAGGGCTTCGTGGAATACGGAGGCTCATCCGTCGCTATTTCTGGTGGCACTACCGTGACGTTGCCCTCCGGCTTTTATCAGCCGGTTTTCTCGAGCCGCGAAATCAACACCCGCGTAACGGTCTGGGATGGAGCTACCCTCGTCATGGGCGGCCTTACTCGCGAAGAGACCCGTCGCGTCGATGACAAGGTCCCCGTTTTGGGCGACATTCCCTTCTTGGGTCGCGCCTTCAGGTCCAAGGGCGAATCCACCACCAAGCGCAACCTGCTGATCTTCGTGACCGCCAACCTAGTGTCACCCGGCGGCTCGCTCAAGAATCAGCAACTCAAAGGTGTAGCTCCGAGCTTGACCTTCCAGAATCCGACCTACGTCACTCCGTCGAATTCCGAGTCTCGTCTGCGCGTCAACGAGTAATTAGCCTTACTGACGGTTCATTTAAAAGCCGCATCACCCCTCGGGTGATGCGGCTTTTTGTTGTCCGGGATTTGGCGGCTGGTGGTCTGGAATGCTACGCGCAATAATCTGATACGGATAATCCGAAACTTGAAAACTTGAGGTGGACGGGCGGGTTACTCCGCCCGTGGCTTGCCTACCCACGGGTGCAGTAGGAAGTGATGTCAGTCCACTGGGAGCGCTGGCTTCCAGCCGGCTTTGGGAGCGAAAAGCCGGCAGGATGCCGGCGCTCCCAGTATCGGATATTTGTATAGCGCCACCGATTTTCTTG
>CAZOGV010000098.1:0-10652 GCA_964579225.1 uncultured Akkermansia sp.
ACTCGACTTTCTGGGCCTGATCGATGGCGGCGAAGGCGGCGGTGGCGGCGGCGGGATCGTCGGCGCGGAAGAAGCGGCCGCCGGTGTCGCGCGCGATGGCGCGGAGGGTGGGTTCGTCGGTGGCGAAGCGGCCCATGCTGGTGCCGATGCGGCGGCCGGAATCGTCGAAGCGGGGGATGGGGGCGCGCTGATTGGTGCCGACGCCGATGGTGTAAACGGGGACGTCGGCATTTTTGGCGAGGGCGACGGCTTGTGGCGGAGTGAGTTGTCCGGCGGTGTTGGCGCCATCGGTCAGCAGGATGATGAAGGCTCCGGCGCGGGGGGCGTCGGCGGTGCGGGCGCGGACGAGGCGTTCGAGGGAGAGGCCGAGGCCGTCGCCGATGGCGGTGCCGTCCTCGATGAGGCCGATGCGGAGGCGGGCGATCTGGCGGGCGAGCCAGGCGTGGTCGTGGGTGAGGGGGGCGAGGGTGTAGGCGCGGCCGGCGAAGGCGACGAAGCCGATGCGGTCGTTTGGGCGGCGGAGGATGAAGGCTTCGAGCACGGGCTTGAGGCCATCGAGGCGGTTGACGCGGCGGCCGTCCACGATGGCGTCCTCGGCATACATCGAGGTGGAGAGGTCGAGGGCCAGGATGATGTCGTAGCCTTCGCCGCGGACGACGCGGACGTCATCGATGCGCTGGGGGCGGGCGAGGGCGGCGACGAGCAGGATGGCGGCGAGGACGGCGAGAATGACGGGCAGGCGCGAGGCGGCGGGCGGGCGGGGCGCGGCCCAGGCGGCGGCGGACGGTATCAGTAAAACGGATACGGAGCGGCGGCGGCGCAGCCAGGCGGCGAGGGGGAGGAGGAGCAGCGCCAAAAGCCAGAGCGGCTCGGCGAGCTGATGCTGGCCGAGCCGGAAATCCCAGAAGGCGAGAAGGGCGGACGGCATGGTCAGCGGGCGCCCTCCCGGCGGCGGAAGAAGCGGACGAGGGCGTCGAGGCGGTTTTCATCGGTGGCGACGACTTGGCGGGCGAAGGGATCGGGGAACCAGGCGGCGAGGGAGGCGTCGCGGGCCTCGCGCCAGCGGGCGTGGGCGGCGCGTTCGGCTTGGGTTTGCCCGAGGGTGACGAGGCGGCCGCTCAGCGGGTCGAAGGCGGCGAGGGGCCGATCGCTCTCGGGGTAGGCGCGGTCCCAGGGATCATCGACACGAAGTCCGAGCAGGGTGCAGCGGCGTTGCAGGGCGGACCAACCTTCGGGCAGGGGGCGCGCGGGGTGATCGGAGAGCCAGACGACGATGGAGTGGCGGGGGGCGAGGGCGGTGAGGGCGCTTAATTTGAAATCTGAAATTTGAGATTTGAAATCGCCGGAGGCGAGCGGCGGCGGTTCGGCGCCGAAGAGGCGGGCGGCGAGGTGGTGGATGGGGCCGCGACCGTGGACGGGGGGCGTGAACACGGGTCCGTCGGGGCGGAGGTGGGCGAGGCCGATGCGGTCGCGGTTGATGCCGGCGAGGAGGAGGAGGAAGCCGGCGAGTTCGAGCAGGGCCTCGCGTTTGGTGACGGCGGCGGAGCCGAATTGGAGGGAGGGCGAGTCTTCGAACACGAGCAGCACGGTGACCTCGCGTTCCTCGACGAATTTTTTGCGGTAGGGTTCGCCGAGGCGGGCGGTGACGTTCCAGTCGATGTCGCGGACGTCGTCGCCGTAGGCGTATTTGACGACCTGGTCGAACTCCATGCCGCGGCCGCGAAAGGCGGAGCGGTAGCCGCCGCCGAGCGAGGTCTCGACGGCGTGGCGCACGCGCCACTCAAGGCGGCGGAGCGCCGCCAGGGGGGCGATGGGGGCGGGTGAGGCGTTTGTGATGTTAGAGGCGGAGGCGGGCATCAGGGGCGGCTCAAAATCCTAAATTCTAAGCAGCTAAATCCTAAAAAACGGCGGGGGTAGCGCTCGGGGCTCGGGTTTAGGATTTAGGATTTCGGTCTGTTTTGGGATTTACCGGCGCTCTCAGGCGGCGGTCGTTGGCATTGGCGTCTGGGCGAGGACTTGGGCGACGATGCTGTCGGTGGTGAGGTTTTCGGCCTCGGCTTCGTAGGTGAGGCCGATGCGGTGGCGGAGGACGTCGGGGGCGAGTTCTTGCACGAGCGAGGGCGCGACGAAATCCTGGCCGCGCAGCCAGGCGAGGGCTTTTGACGCTTGGTAGAGGGCGAGCGAGGCGCGGGGGGAGGCGCCGTAGGCGACGTGGCGGGCCTTGCCGTTGGGGGAGGGTTTGGCGAGGTCGCGGGTGGCGCGGACGAGGGCGAGGATGTAGCCCTGCACGGTGGGCGCGACGTGAATGGCGTCCACCTCGGCGCGGAGCGCGAGCAACTCCTCGCCGGAGGAGGCGGGGACGAGGGCGGGGGATTTGGTGACCTGGCCCCAGCGGGTCATCATGGCGGTTTCGTCGGCGAGGGTGGGGTAATCGACGAGGAGTTTGAATAGGAAGCGATCGGTCTGGGCCTCGGGGAGCGGGTAGGTGCCTTCCTGCTCGACGGGGTTTTGGGTGGCCATGACGAAGAAGGGTTTTGGCAGGGGATGAGTGGTGCCGCCGAGGGTGACCTGGCGTTCCTGCATGGCTTCGAGGAGGGCGGACTGGACCTTGGCGGGGGCGCGGTTGATTTCGTCGGCGAGGACGAGGTTGGCGAAGATGGGGCCGCGGTGGGGGGCGAAGGCGGCGTCCTTGGGCGAGAAGATCATGGTGCCGACGACGTCGCTGGGGAGGAGGTCGGGGGTGAATTGGATGCGCTCGAACTGGACGCCGAGGGCGGTGCCGAGGGATTTGACGAGGAGGGTTTTGGCGAGGCCGGGCATGCCTTCGAGCAGGACGTGGCCGTTGGCGAGGAGGGCGATGAGCAGGCGCTCGATGACGTCTTGTTGGCCGATGACGGACTTGGCGACTTCGGCGCGGATTTTTTCTGACCAGGCGGGACCGTGTGACATGAGAGGGAGTGAGGGAATGAGTGAAAGGGGGTGAGGGACGGAGACGGAAGGGGATTTGGGACTCGCGGGAAGCGGGTGGGTTGCGTTGGGTCACGAAAATTGCCGGCCGATGGATTTACCACTCCAAATCAGAGGAAGACTGGATGCGCTCGGCGTTTTGCCGGGCGACGTCACGGAGGTGTTTGTGCGCGGATCGGGCGCGGGTGGTCAGAAGATCAATAAAACCTCCTCGACGGTGGTGCTACGACATGAGCCGAGCGGGATGGAGGTGCGGTGTCAGGAGGAGCGCAGTCAGGCGGTGAATCGACTGCGGGCGTGGGAGCGCTTTTGCGAAAAGCTGGAGGCGCGTCTGCGCGCGGCGGAGGCGGCGCGGCAGGCGGCGGTGGCGAAGACGCGGCGGGTGAATCGCAAGCGTAGCGCGCGGCAGAAGGCGATTCTGGTGGCGGGTAAACGGCGGCGCGGCGAGGTGAAGGCGGCGCGGCGTCGGCCGGATGGTTCGGGCTAGCGGGGTTTCGATCCCATGGGCGGGACGCCCATGCCACGCCGGGAATACGAATCACGGGCGGGACGCCCATGCCACGTCAAGGCGGCGGCCGGACTCGACTAGCGGGGGTTGAGGAGGCTGGCGATTTTCGCGCGCGTAGGACTTCGAGCGTGAAGGGCTGGGCGAGGAACCAGTTTGAGTTTCGTCCGAGTCCTTTAGAGTTTCGCGTAGGGCAGGGGATACTTGGCGGCGAGGGTGGCGACGAGGGCCTTGGCGGTCTCGAGCGCGACGGCTTCGCCTGCGGTGCCGATGGCCTTGAGCACGGTGTCGATGGCCTGGGCGATGACATCCATGTCGGTCTCGACGAGTCCGCGGCTGGTGACGGCGGGCGTGCCGAGGCGGATGCCGGAGGCCTGGAAGGGCGAGCGCGTCTCGAAGGGCACGGTGTTTTTGTTACACGTGATGTGGGCGAGATCGAGGGTCTCCTGGGCTTTCTTGGCGGTGAGCTCGGGGAGGTTGGCGCGAAGATCGACGAGGAAGAGGTGGTTGTCGGTGCCGCCGGAGCAGACCTTGTAGCCGCGCGAGGTCATGGCGGCGCAGAGGGCGCGGGAGTTGGCGACGACTTGCTGGGCGTAGGCCTTGAAGGAGGGCTTGAGGCACTCGCCGAAGCATACGGCCTTGGCGGCGATGACGTGCATGAGCGGGCCGCCTTGGCCGCCGGGGAACATGGCGGAGTCGATGGCTTTGGCATGGGCGGCCTTGCAGAGGATGAGGCCGCCGCGCGGGCCGCGCAGGGTCTTGTGCGTGGTGGTGGTGACGAAGTCGGCGTGGGGGACGGGCGAGGGGTGGACGCCGGCGGCGACGAGGCCGGCGATGTGGGCGATGTCGGCGAAGAGGAAGGCGCCGACGGAGCGGGCGATCTCGCCCATGCGGGCGAAGTCGATGACGCGGGAGTAGGCGGACGCGCCGACGGTGATCATGGCGGGCTTCTCGCGCTCGGCGACGGCGGCAAGCTCGTCGTAGTCGATGAGGCCGTCGGACTCGCGCACGCCGTATTGAACAAATGAATACTGCTTGCCGGAGAAGTTGGCGGGATTGCCGTGGGTGAGGTGTCCGCCGTGGCTGAGGTTCATGCCGAGGATCTTCGCGCCGAGGGGGAGCACGGCGGTGTAAACGGCGAAGTTGGCCTGGGAGCCGGAGTGGGGCTGGACGTTGGCGTGCTCGGCGCCGAAGAGGGCCTTGGCGCGGTCGATGGCGATCTGCTCGATCTTGTCCACGTGTTCACAGCCGCCATACCAGCGTTTGCCGGGGTAGCCTTCGGCATACTTGTTGGTGAGCACGCTGCCTTGGGCCTCCATGACGGCCGGGTAGGTGAAGTTTTCCGAGGCGATGAGCTCGATGTGGCTCTCTTGGCGGGAGCGCTCGGCGGCGATGAAGCCGTAGATCTCGGGGTCGAGGGTTTGGAGGTTGGAGGCGTTGAGGGACATGGTGGGCGGAGAGGGATAAGGGAGTGAGGGAGTGAGGGAAAAGGGGGAAAACGAAGCGGGGAGGCGGGGAGGTCAAGGGCGCGGCGGGGATTCGCGCGCCGGGTCCGGGAACTCCGTCGAAAAGCGGCGTCAAGCCGCCGCACTCCAAAGTCAGAGGGTCCGCAGGTAGGCGAGGATGCTCGGGATGGCGTCCACCATCTCGTCGCGGCAGGCCTCGTATTCACGCAGCGGGCCGCCGTAGGGGTCGCCGATCTCGCGGGACGAACCGGCGGGCATGAATTCGCGCCAGAGAAAGACGTTCCTGGGAGCCGGATCGAGCGAGAGATGCATGACGGCGCGGTGGCTCTCGGTCATGCAGAGAATGAGGTCGGCCTTGGCGGCGAGCTCGGCGGTGAGCGGCTGGCTCTTGTGGTCGGAGACGCGCAGGCCGACCTTGGCCAGGGCCTCGACGGAGTTGGCGGAGATTTTTTCTCCTTTGCGCGCGGCGACTCCGGCGGAGACGACTTTGCAGGAGCGCAAGGGCTCGGGCTCGGCTTTCAACGCGTGGCGTAGAAGCGCCTCGGCCATGGGGCTGCGACAAATGTTGGCGGTGCAAACGGTGACTATCAGCTTGGGCGCGGGCATCGGCGAAAAGATCGAGTGAATGGCGCGAACGGGAAATGTCCACCGTGGGTTCACGGGGAGTTTGCGGGGCGGGGATGGCGAACGGGGCGGGTTTCGGCGACAGGAGTGTCGCCGCTCCTTGGGGGCGGACAGGAAAAAGCCCCGGCACGCGCGGGGCGTGACGGGGCTTGGCGTAAGCGACGGAGGAACCGGTCGGCGACCGGTTCTACACGGGGCTTACAGGCGGCCGGCGTAGATGCCGGTGCTGCCGAGCTCTTCCTCGATGCGGAGGAGCTGGTTGTATTTCGCCACGCGGTCGGTGCGGGAGGCGGAACCGGTCTTGATCTGGCCGCAGTTGGTGGCGACGGCGATGTCGGCGATGGTGACGTCCTCGGTCTCGCCGGAGCGGTGGGAGAGGACGGCGGTGTAGCGGCTCTTGTGGGCGAGCTCGACGGCGTCGAGGGTCTCGGTGAGGGAACCGATTTGGTTAACCTTCACGAGGATCGAGTTGGCGGTGCCGGTGGCGATGCCCTTCTTGAGGAACTCGGTGTTGGTGACGAAGAGATCGTCGCCGACGAGCTGGATCTTGTCGCCGAGGGCGACGGTGAGCTTCTTCCAGGTGGCCCAGTCGTTTTCGGCGCAGCCGTCTTCGATGGAGTCGATGGGATACTTGGCGCAGAGGTCCTTGTAGTAGGAGACGAATTCGTCGCCGGTGAACTGCTGGCCGGAGGACTTTTTGAAGACGTATTTGCCGGTCTTCTTGTCGTAGAATTCGGAGGCGGCGACGTCGAGGGCGAGGGTGATGTCCTTGCCGAGCTTGTAGCCGGCGGCCTCGACGGCGGCGGCGATGGCGTCGAGCGCGTCGGTGGTGGAGGCGAGGTTGGGGGCGAAGCCGCCCTCGTCGCCGACGGCGGTCTGGAGGCCCTTGGCCTTAAGAACCTTCTTTAGGTTGTGGAACACTTCTGCGCCGGCGCGGAGGGCGTCGGAGAAGGTGTCGAAGTTGATCGGGCGGATCATGAACTCCTGGAAATCGATGGGGGCATCGGAGTGCGCGCCACCGTTCATGATGTTCATCATGGGCACGGGGAGGACCTTCGCGTTCGGGCCGCCGATGTATTTGTAGAGGGGCTGGCCGAGGGAGTTGGCGGCGGCGTGGGCGGTGGCGAGGGAGACGCCGAGGATGGCGTTGGCGCCGAGCTTCGATTTGTTCTTGGTGCCATCGACCTTGATCATGAGCTGGTCGATGCCGACCTGGTCGCAGGCGTCGGAGCCGACGAGCACGGGGGCGATGACGGACTTCACGTTGCCGACGGCGGCGAGCACGCCTTTGCCGAGGAAGCGGGTCTTGCCGTTGATGCCCTTGGGCAGGGAGCGGGCGGTGACGTCGGCGTCGCGAAGCTCGTGGGCTTCGTGTTCGCCGGTGGAGGCGCCGGAGGGAACGGCTGCGCGGCCGAGAGTGCCGTCGGCGAGGCGAACGTCCACTTCGATGGTGGGATTGCCGCGGGAGTCGATGATCTCGCGGGCGCTGATGCTGGTGATGGTGGTGTTGCTCATGTGGTGATGAAATAAAGTCGCCGCTGGGGCGTGCAGAGCACGAGCGAAGCGGGCGGCGCGAGGCGAGGGAAGCACAAAGCGGGCGGCAGCGAAGCTTTGGACAGGATTTGCGCGGGGCCGAAGGGCCGCCCGCTTTGAATGACCACTGTCGAATGACCAATGACCAATGGCGGAGGACCCGTGATCAACTACCAACTACCAAACTACCAAACTACCAAACTACTCCCGCTTACTCCCGCTTATTTTTTCTTCACGCCGAGGGCGGTGCCGATGCGGGCGAGTAGGCCGGTTTCTCGGGGGTGCAGGTGCTCGGGGAGTTGTTGGAGGTGGCCGCGGTGGGCGGCGATTTTGAGCGGGGTGGCGCCGGCGTAGTTGCGAAGATCGAGGAGTTCGGCGGAGAGGAGGGAGGATGGAATCTGGTCGAGGTGGCCTTCGGCGGCGGCGGCGTGGAGGGGTGTGTCGCCGTGGTCGTTGCGGGTCTTGAGCAGGTCGGTGGTCAGCGAGGCGCGAGGGATGACCTTTAGCTGGCCGGTCTCGGCGGCGGCGTGGATGACGGTGTAGCCGGCTTTGCTGGCGAGGATGAGAGTGTCGTGAACGAGGTGCTCGTCGGGCACGTGCTCGAGATGGTTGGCGAGGGCGGCGGCGTGGAGCACGGTGTCGCCGGAGGTGGTGCGGGCGAGGAGGGCTTCGCGGGAGAGGAGGGCGCGCGGGACTTGGGCGAGGTGGCCGTTGAGGGCGGCGGTGTGCAGAGGAGTTTCGCCGGTGATGTTGGCGAGGGCGAAGGAGGCGGTGTTGAGAAAAACGGGCGGGACGGCGTCGAGTTGTCCCGTCTCGGCGGCCTCATGGAGCAGGGTGTTGCCGAGGTGGGTGCGGATGGTGAGCAGTTCGGGCGTGAGAATGGAGTGCGAGAGCAGGCCGAGGTGGCCGTTGGCGGCGGCGATGTGGTAGTTGGAGAAGCCGGCGTTGCTGGTGATCTTGAGGATATCATGCAGCAGCAGGCGCGGGGGCAGGCCGGAGGGAGCGGCGGTGTGCTCGAAGGCGCGGTGCAGGGGCGTGTAGCCGGCGTGATTTTTGATTGAAAAATTATCCGTCGTGAAAAGCGCGGGCGGCACGAGGTTGAGGCGACCGTGGCGGGCGGCTACGTGCAGGGGGGTGTTGCCGGTGGCGTTGGGCGTCAGCCAAAGCGCGGGGTCGGCGAGTTCGGCGGAAAGGGCGAGATCGGTGCCATTGCGAAGGGCGGAGAGCAGTGTGGCGACGTCCATGGTTTAATGGTGGAGGGTTGCGAGAGCGGGGTCGGGGGCAACCCTGTAAACATGAGGCAAAATATCCACAGTAAAACGGTTTGCCATGGAGCGAAGAACGTCAAGGAATGGTGTCCATGACTCAGTCCAGATCAGCCAGCCCTGACCAAGCGGTGAAAGAAGCGGTGCTCGTCGTCGATGATGAAGGGCCTTTGCTTGAGATGTATGAAGGCGTGCTTTCGCCCTATTTTGACGTGGTTAAGGCGAACTCGGTGAAGGAGGCGGAGTTAGCCTTGCGCAAGCGGGAGTTTCGCGTGGTGGTGGCCGACCATCTTATGCCGGGCGGCAACGGGCTTAGCTTTTTGGTGCATGTGCGCGAGGAGTATCCCGACGCGGCGCGCATCCTAGTCACCGGTTACATGAAGCCGGAGATGCTTTTGCGCGCGGTGAACGAGGCGGCGGTTTTTCGTTACCTCGTGAAGCCGGTGGAGTTGAAAGAACTCATCGCCGTGGTGAAAGACGCGGTGAAAAACGTGAGCGCGGTTTGACCCGTGCGTTCGCGGGCGATTGGGTGAGGGGATGAACCCCGCTGTCCGTCGCACTTGTTTGATCGCATTTGCGGCGCTTGGGGTTTGTTCGCTGGGCGTGGTGCTTTGGTGGCCGTCGGCGGAGCCGATCCGCGGCGAGGTCGTGGAGGCGGAGCGGGGCGGAGCGGGCGGGGCTAAGGTCTCGGATTTGAGGGCGGTTGATTTCGCGCCGGAGTCGGCTGCGGCGGATTACGCGGGGTGGGCGCGGATTTTGCGCGCTCGTTTGAACCATCCGCGCGCTCGGGCCGATGAGGCGGTGCTGACGTTTCGCGATGCGGAGGCGAGGAAGCGGTTTCTGAAGCGCGCGGCTGCGGCCGGGGTTATGGTGGTGGATAGTATCGACGCGTTGGATACGGTGCGGGTGCGGGTCGGCGACTATGAGGCGTTTGCCCGCGAACTGGCAGGGAATCGGGGGGCGTTCATGTCGATAGGGCCGAACGCGGTTTTCGACCGGCCCGCGCCGCCGAAAGACGACGGGCGCGCGGCCCGGGTGAACACGCCTGTGGGCGATGGTCTGCTCGGCGCGCTCGGGCTGGAGGCGGGTGGCGCTGACTGGGGTAAGGGCGTGCTCATCGCCGTGCTCGATGGCGGGGCGGAGGGGGACGCGACGTTCGGCACAAGGCTATCGTATTTGGATATTGGATACGGGATTTTGCCGCAGGGTTCGCACGGCACCTCGGTGGCGGCTTTGGCGGCGGGTTCGGCGGCGGGTGCGCACGGTGTGGCCCCGGGAGCGGACGTGTTGAGCATCCGCGTGACCACGACGGACGGGACGAGCGACGCGTTCGCGGTTGCGCGTGGGATTTTCGCCGCGGTGGACGCCGGGGCGAAGGTCGTCAACGTCAGCCTGGGCGGCTACGCCACCTCCTCCGTGCTGGGCGAGGCGGTGGAGTATGCGTTGGCGGCCGGAGTGGCGGTGGTGGCGGCGGCGGGCAACGACCAAGCGGCGGCGTTGATGTGGCCGGCGGCGTATCCGGGGGTCGTCTCGGTGGGAGCGGTGGACGGTGCGGGGCGGCAGGCGATGTTTTCAAATTCGGGCGGCGGGCTGTTGCTCACCGCGCCGGGCTACGCGGTGCAAACGGTGGGAGAGGGCAGCGAGCGCATCTTGTTTAGCGGCACGTCGGCGAGCGCGCCGGTGGTGGCGGGGGCGGTGGCGGTGTTGATGTCGCAAACTCCGGAGTTGGGAGCGCTCGAGGCGGCGGAGATTTTGGCGACGTATTCGAACGACGGCGGCGCGCAGGGGGCGGATCCGGACTACGGGCGCGGGAGTTTGAATTTGGGTTGGGCGCTGGATCGCGCGAACGACCTGCGTTCGGATCCGGCGATCTCGGCGTTAAATGCGCGGGCGGACGGAGGCATGGTCGAGGTGGTGGTGCAGAATCGCGGTGCGCGTTCCGCCGCGGGCTGGGTGTTGGTCTTCTCGGCGGGCGGGGCGACGGAACGGCGGACGCTGCCGATGCTGGAGGCGGGGACGTCTTTGGCGGCGTCGTTCGCGGTCACGGGCACGGCGCGCGAGCCGGGCGGTTCGGTGCGGGTGTTGGCCGAGTTGGTGCTGCCGACGGGGATGCGCGACGACTCTCCGGCGAACAACCGGGTGTCGGAGATGATTCTGGCACCGGGGCGCTAGTGTTGCACCGGTCAACGACCGGTTTTACACCTGCCCCCGAGCGTCTAGTCCGACAAATGCGCGACGTATTAATCGTCGCGAAAGTTTTGGCATGTAGCCCGCTTCGTGAGAAGCGGGATT
>CAZOGV010000099.1:0-3253 GCA_964579225.1 uncultured Akkermansia sp.
ACCACGGTCTCGATGAAGGCCATGCCTTCGACGCCGTCGTCGATGGTCGGGTAATCGAGGTCCTTCGGTAGTTTTTTTCCGGATACCTCGGCGCGGACGGCGCGGAAGATCTCGCGGTAGATGTTGCCAAAGGCCTCGAGGTAGCCTTCGGGGTGGCCGGCGGGGGTGCGGGCGGCGGACTTGGCGGCGTCGCTGGTGAGGTAGCCGTTGCCGCGTCCCCAGATCTCGGTCGGGCGGTCGGGATACTTTACGAGGAGCTGGTTGGGGTGCTCCTGTTTCCACTCGAGGCCGGCCTTCTCGCCATAGACGCGGATGTTGAGGTTGTTCTCCTCGCCGACGCTGATTTGCGAGGCGTGGAGCACGCCTTTGGCGCCGCCTTTGAAGCGAACTAGGATGTTGCCGTCGTCGTCGAGGGCGCGGCCTTTGACGAAGGCGGTGAGGTCGGCGCAGAGCTCGGAGATGGGCAGGCCGGTGATGTAGCGGGCGAGGTTTTCGGCGTGGGTGCCGATGTCGCCGATGCAGCCGGCGGCGCCGGAGCGCTTGGGGTCGGTGCGCCAGGCGGCCTGTTTTTGGGCGGATTTTTCAAGCGCGGTGGAGAGCCAGCCTTGGGGATACTCGACGACGATCTTGCGGATGGGGCCGAGCTTGCCGGTGCGCACGAGGTCGCGGGCCTGTTTCACCATGGCGTTGCCGGTGTAGTTGTGGGTGAGGGCGAAAACCTTGCGGCTCTTGGCGACGATCTTGCGGAGGGCGATGGCCTCCTTGAGGTCGAAGGTGACGGGTTTGTCGCACACGACGTTGAAGCCTTTTTCGAGGAAGAGCTTCGCGGGCGGGAAGTGTTGGTGGTTGGGCGTGACGATGACGATGAAGTCGAGGCGTTCGCCGATGGGCTTTTTCGATTCGGCCTCGGCCATTTCGGCGTAGGAGCCGTAAACGCGGGCGGGGTCGAGGTAGAGGTCCTCGCCGGAGGCTTTGGAGCGGGCGGGGTCGGAGGAGAAGGCGCCGGCGACGAGCTCGGCCTGGCCATCCATCTGGGCGGCGATGCGGTGGACGGCGCCGATGAAGGCGCCGCGGCCGCCGCCGATCATGCCGTAGCGGAGTTTTCGTTTCATAAAAGGGAGTAAGGGAGTGAGTGAAAGGGAATGAGGGGGCGGACAAGCGAGTGAGGGAGCTAGGGGGAGCGAGGGGCGGCAGTCGGCCCCTTATTCCCTCACTCCCTTTCACTCGTTACTCCTTTGATCGCTTGCGATCAAAGGCGGCGTCGAAGGCGAGGGCGCTGGCGGTAAAATCGAGCTGGCGCACGTAGGCGGCGGACTCGGTGGCGCCGTGGACGCGGTCCATGCGGATGTCTTCCCATTCGACGGAGAGCGGGCCGCGGTAGCCGGTGTCGTTGAGGGCGACGATGATGTCCTCGAACTTGACGTCGCCGCGGCCGACGGAGCGGAAATCCCACTGGCGGCGGGCGTCGCCGAAGGTGGTGTGGCCGCCGAAGACGCCGACGTCGCCGTTTCCGTGGCCCCACCAGACGTCCTTCATGTGGGCGTGGAAGATGCGGTCGCCGAATTCGCGGATGAATTTGACGTAGTCCACGCCTTGATACGCGAGGTGGGAGGGGTCGTAGTTGAAGCCGAAGCGCTTGTGGTTTTTCACGGCGGCGAGGGCGCGGCGGGCGGTGGCGATATCGAAGGCGATCTCGGTGGGGTGGACCTCGAGGGCGAAGTTGACGTCGGCCTTGTCGAAGGCCTCCAGGATGGGACCGAAGCGCTTGGCGAAGTCGGCGTATCCGGCATCCCAATACGCCTGCGAGGTGGGCGGGAAGGCGTAGATGCTGTGCCAGATGGAGGAGCCGGTGAAGCCGTTGACGACGGCGGGGTGGGCGTCCTTGCGGGCGGCGGCGCCGGGGCGGGCGTCGAAGAAGGCGCGGGCGGCCTTGGCGGCGAGGGCGAGTTTTTTGGCGGCGCGTTTGCGCACGCCTTCGGGTTCGCCGTCGCCCCAGACATCGGGCGGGAGGATGGACTTGTGGCGTTCGTCGATAAGGTCGCAGACGGCCTGGCCGACGAGGTGGCTGGAGATGGCGTGGCAGGAGAGGCCGTGGTCTTTCAGCAGCTCCCATTTTTGGTGAACGTATTTTTTGCTGTTGGTGGCGGCATCGACGTCGAAGTGGTCGCCCCAGCAGGCGAGTTCGAGGCCGTCGTAGCCCATTTTTTTCGCGAGGGGGGCGAGGGTTTCGAGGGGAAGATCGGCCCATTGGCCGGTGAAGAGGGTGACGGGGCGGGGCATGGTTCGAGCGGGGTTTGAACGTGGGAAACGGGGCGGTGATTTGCTCGCGATACGGCGTTGCGGCGCAAGTGCTTTTACAGGGGCGTCAAATCGGGGCGGGGGGAGGTTTGGGTGCTTGTGTGAACGGCCTCTCAGGCTCAGGCTCACACTACCCCAACCCAACTACCCCATGATGCTTCATACCTTCTCCACCCTCGGCTGTCCGGAAATGAACCTCGACGAGGCCATCGCGCTCTCGGCGCGTCACGGATTGCATTCGCTGGAACTTCGCACGCTCAACAACACGACGGATTTGCCGGCGTGGTTTCAGGAGCACTACGGCACGCCGGCAGGGCTGGCGGCGCATTTGAAACAGAGGCGCATGAAAGTGTGCTCGATTGGGACGTCGTTCAAGTTGATCGGCAGCGACGACATCGACCGAGTGCAGTTGATTAATTTCGTGCGTTGGGCGGACGAGGCGAACGTGCCTTGGCTGCGGGTGTTCGACGGCGGCAAGCATGGCGACGAGGCCGAGATTGCGGAGGTGGCGGAGACGCTCGCTTGGTGGCGCGCGGAGCGGCTGAAAAACAACTGGGTCACGGACCTGATGCTCGAGACGCACGATAGCATGCTGACCTCGGACAGGCTGCGTGCGTTGATTTCAAAATGTCCGCGCATCAGCATTCTTTGGGACACGCATCACACGTGGAAAAGAGGCGGCGAGGCCCCGGCCGTCACGTGGAAGGCGCTCCGCAATCACACCATCCATCTGCATGTGAAGGATAGCGTCAGCAAGCCGACGCCGAACGGTAGCCACCCCTACACCTATGTGATGCCGGGCGACGGCGAGTATCCGATGAAGGATCTGCTCAACGCGCTGAAGACGGACAAATACAATGGCATCATGAGCTTCGAGTGGGAGCGCATGTGGCACCCGTATTTGCCCGAGCTGGACAAAGCTCTTTACCACGCGAAGCAGACGCAGTGGTGGTGA
>CAZOGV010000099.1:3353-10544 GCA_964579225.1 uncultured Akkermansia sp.
CCGCCGAAGCCAAGGACCTCGATGTTGAACACGGAGGGGAGGATCTGGGCGGTGGTGGTGCGGGCGGAGTCGTTTTGTGAGGAGGAGGGGCCGGAGGCGTCGGAGGCGACGGAGGCGGCGGAGGCGGCGGCGAGGCCGCCGGTGTTGATGGGGGGCGGGGCGGAGGGAGGCACGCCGGCGGAGGAGCCGCCGGTCTGGATGTTGGCGGCGTTGAGGACTTGGGCGGCGGCGAGGCTGAGGTTGCCGGAGGAGCGGATGCCGGCGTCGCCGGCGTCGATGGCGCCTTCGGGGGCGACCAGGGTGATGTTGCTCGGGGGCAGCCCGGGCACGGTGGCGAGGGCGCCGATGCCGCCGCCGGTGGCGAGGCCGGAGAGATCCGTCTCGACCGCCGCGCTCTGCGGGTCGATGAGCACGCGGGTGGGCGGGGCGGAGCGCACGGTCTTGGCGGCGGAGCCGGCGGCGATGTCGCCGCCGCTCGACCAGATGGAGATGTCGCCGCCGCGCAGGGTGAAGATACGTGAGGTGCCGACGTCCACCGAGCCGTCGGTGAAGATATAGATGTTTCCGCCGGCCGCGGTGAGGATGCCTTGGTCGGCGCGTGCGCCGGCGACGGGCAGGCCGACTGCCATGCCACCACCCGGCACGAGGATGGAGATGTCTCCGCCGGCGGAGGTTTGGATCTGGCGAGCGGTGAGGGCGAGTTCGCCGGCCCAGGTATCGCCCGGGAAGAGCGCCTCGACGGCCTCGAAGCCGAGCGTGTAGGAGCCGAAATTGGGCGATTCAGGATTGCCGAAGTCGCGGCCGACGTCGCGCAGCACGAGGTGGAAAATTTCCGTGGCGTATTGCGCCTGACGTTCGGCGGACAGGGTCTGGAACTCGTCCCAGGCGGCCTCGGGGGTGGCTTGTTCACCAGGGAGCAGGTCGGCGAGTTCCTTGAGGTAACGTTCGGCGAGGGGGCCGGCGGCGGGGTCGAGGTAGGCGTCGATGAAGGCGGGGAAATCCAGTTCGGATTGGTCGAGGCCGAGGCTAGGACCGATGCCGGCGGCAAGGAGGATGTCTGCGCCCTGTTGGGGGAGGAAGGGGTTGCGGGCGTTGCCGACGGAGGTGACGCCGGAGAAGGTGCCATCGGAGCCGGAGGGCCCGACGCCGAGGTCGAGGTTGCGTCCGGCGAGGACCTGGAGAGATCCGGGGCCGGAGATCTGGATGTCGCCGGAGAGGGCAGACTGCCCTTCGTTGGGGGCGTTGCCCGGTTGGCGAGACGCAACGCGTAATTGAGAGCTGGGGGCGTAGGCTGTGATATCGCGTCCGGCGGAAACGAGACTGAATTGGTCGGCGCGGTTGTTCTGGATGTAGAACGCGATGTCTGTGATGTCGCGTTCGGCGGCGATGTGCACCGGTTTGGCGGAAAAGAGGGTAAGTCCGGAGATGTCTCCGCCAACAGCGTAGAGGTAGAGCGGAAGGTTGTCGTCGCGGTGGAGTAGACCCGGAGCGTGAAGAGCCTGGCGGGTTTGCAGAACGGTGTTGGTGGCGCCGGTTTCCGCGAAGGTGCGATTCAGGTTTTCAAGAAAGCCTGCCTGGGTGGCGGTGTGAGCGCTGGGAGCGGTGCTCTGGTTGACGACGTTGTTGTAGCTGAACGGAGTGGTCCCGCTCGGGAGCGATGCAGGGGAGGTATCGGAGAGATTTATGCGCGATGCCTGCCAGGCGGTTAGGGACGACCCGCCCACGATGCGGTCAGACCTGCCGGTGGGAGAGAGGGCGCGGACGCCGCCGGCCGAGAGCAGTTCGACCGTGCCGGTCGCGGACGGGAAAAGGTTGAAATTACTGCCGAGCACAATGTCGCCCGAGAAGGCGGTGGTGCGCAGGTTCGGCGGGAGAACGGTGGTAAAGGTGGCGAAAGGTCCCGCGCTAGTCTCGGCGAGACGCAGCCACGGCTGGACCAATGCGGCACTGCCGTTGGCCGGGAGGATATTTTGGCTTGTGAGCCAAGCGGATAGAAGGGGCTGGGCGGCCGCGAAGTCGCGCAGAGTCACCAGGTTGCGCAGGGTGAGGTCCCCGGCTAGGGACGACGTATCCACGGAGGAAGTGGAACCGTAAGTGCTGAAATAAGTTTTATACCAGAAGCGGTTCCCGTTGCCTTGAGGCAGGAGGTGGGGGTTGGCGATAGGCCCGAGCAGGACGTCGCCGCGGGCGGAAACGTCAAAGGATCCGTCGCCCAAGAAGAGCGTGGTGGGCATCCAGGTGGATTCGGGTGCGCGAACAGGGGAGGCGAGGCTGGAAAGGATGCCGAGGTTGAGGGAGCGGGCGGCGTTGGTGGTGACGTCGCGACCTGCGTTGAGCGTGCCTTCGCCGCGTTGGACGTAGTAGACACCGCCACTGATGTCGCGTCCGGCGAGGATGGTGAGGTCGCCGCCACCGAGTTCGACCAGTTTGGAGGGGTCGGGGCGGCCGGACGGGGTGCGGGCGTTGGTCGGGATCGCGGCGTCCACGTTGGTAATGTCGCGACCCGCGAGGAGGGTGACATTTCCGCCGCCGAGAGCGCCCACATTCTGGAAGAAATTGGTGAAATCCACCCACCAGGTGGTGGAGGCGGACGGGTCGGCTAGCCGGGAGTTGAAGCCGGCGCTTAGGTTGACCGGGCCGTAGTTGCCCTCGGAGTCGAGGTGGCCGCGGCGGTAGAGCCAGTTGCCAGGCAATTGGCGGGACGAGTCGAGGATGAGTTGGTTGGCGGTGTTGCGGGTGAGGCGCTCAATGTCTCCTCCGGCTTGAAGGGTGACGTCACCGCCGGCGTAGGAATAATTGACCGGCGAGTTTTGCGGCGCGGAGCCGAGGTTGCCCTGACTGAAGGCGCTACCGGTGTTGGTAAGGCGTGGGAGGGAGAAGTCGCCGGTTTCGAAAAGCGTGGTGGCGGCGGGCACGGCGGTGCCGGCGGTGTAGATCGACGCGAACGGATTTAGCAGGCGAATGTGGTTGGCGGCGGCGAGGTCGATGTCGCCGGAGCCGGTGCGGATGACCTGAAAGTTGTTAGCGATGATTGTGGCGGTGGTGGCGTTGTTGCCTCCGGAGACCGAGGCGTTACCGGTGTTTTTTCCGAGAAGGATCGAACCTTTGTCGGCGGCGAGTTCATCGCCGGAACGGACAGTCCGGAAATCGGTGGCGAAAAAATCCGCTCCCGCGACGAGGCGCATATCCCACGATTGCAGGTTGGCGGGGAGGGCGGCGTTGTGGGCGAGGAGGGGGGACAACCAGAGGCTGGCACCGCCGCCGAAGCCGTCGCTCAGGGCGTTGAAAAACACGAGGTCGCCGGCGGCGCGTAAAGTGAGCGCGCCGGGAGCGGAGACGGGACCGAAGCGGAAGGTGGCGAGATTCCAGTCGGCGGTGGCGGTGGAGTTGGTGGCACCGAGCACGAGGTCGCCGGTGCGGTGGATGATCTCGGCACCGGGGCGGAGCACGAGCGTGTCGGCGAGGTCGGTGCGGCCACCGAGGAGGCGCTCGCGCATGGCGGTGTAGCCCGCGGTGGTTACGCCGGCCGCGCCGAGGAAGGCGTTGGCGTCGGTGCGCACCTGGTTTTGAATGGCGGTGGTGATGACGCCGTTGGTGGCGGTTAGGTCGTAGAGGCGGAAGCCTTCGACCGAGACGTGCGACGGATCGATGATGGTTGCCCCGAGTGAGTCGATGCGGACGTCGGCCTGGTTGTCGGTCAGCGGGGCGCGGAGCGCGAGGGTGCCGGTCAGGCGACCGCGTGAGGCATCGGTTGCGGTGCGGGAAGCGACGGAGAGGTCGATGGTCGAACCGGCATCCAAGGCGAGGCGAGCCGTGGGCGAGACGACGCCGTCGATCTGTGCGCCAGCCTCGAGAGTAACGGAGCCTCCCTTGCCAGCGGAGGAGAAGGTTTGCCCGGAGACGTCGAGAAGCGCACCGGAGGCGAGGGTGAGGTTTTCCGCCGCGCGGAGGGAAATGTCCCCGCCGGTCGGGCCGGAGGCGTCGATTTCGCCGGTGACGGTGACGGAGCCGGCGTCGGCCGAGAGAGCGTAACTCGAGGCGGTGGCGGAGCCGTCGATCTGGACATCGCCGGTGCGAACGCGGTAGTCGCGGGCGAGGGCGAAGCTGGCGGCGTCGAGACGTGTATCGAGGGCGGCGGTGGATGGCAGGGCGGCGGTGTCGAGCGCGAAGGCCCCGCCAGACCCGGACGCGCGGAGGGTGCCGTCGGCGGTGAAGGAGCCCTCCGGCGTGGAGACGTCGAGCGAGCCGGCGCGGCCTCCGGCTGCGGCGGCTGAGACATCGAGCGTGGAGCCGGCGGCGAGCACGACGTCGCCCTGTTCGGCCGAGAGTGTGATGGAGCCGGCGTCGGTGAAGCGGGTAAGTTCGCGGAAGGCTTGGGCGGTGCCGGAAACATCCAATGCCGCGCTAGCGGAAAGACCGATGCTTAGGTCGCCGTCCCGGGCGGTGGCGACGATTTCGCCGGAGGGCAGGCGAATGGAGCCGTCGAGGGCCACGCTAGCGCCGGACAACTCGAGCCGCGCGCCGAGGCCAGGGGCGGCGGGAGCAGGGCCCGAGGCGGGCGAGGTGGTGAGCGTGAGCGCGCCGGAGGCGTCGAGGCTGGCGGTGGCGCCCGTGGTGGCGGTGACCAGCGGGGTGCGCAGGGCGAGATCGCCGGAGACATCAAGCCCGCCGTCGCCCGAGAAAAGCAGGGCGGAGGCGGCGTCGATGCGGGTGGCGGCGAAGCCTTCGATGGCGGTGACTCCATCTCCCAGACGAACCGTGCCGGCGGTGAAAACAAGATCGCCGGTGAGCGGGGTGGCGAGCGGGGAGGGGGCGGCGCGGCCGGAGGCATTGTCCAGGCGGATTTCGTCGGCGCGGAATTCCACTTCGCCGGCACCGAAGTGGCGCAGGGCGGGGGCGGAGAGGCTGAGGCTTTCCACGGCGTCGGAACCGACGAGGCCGGAGCCGAACAGGTCGAGCGTGGTGTAGCTGAGCAGGGAAAGGTTGCTCGCGGAGGCGAGGATGGTGTCTAGGCTGACGCCCGCTAAGACGAGGCCGCCGGCGGTAGAGGTGTCGCCGTCTTCGGAGAGCACGAGGCTGATGCGACCACTGTTTAGCGCGAGAGAATCGGCATCCAGAGTGGCGGTGGTGGAGAGGCTGGAGGCGGCGGATGAATCGGCGACGATGGAGCCGCCGGCGAGCGAGACATTTTCGCCGATGGCGAGGCTGGCTGGACTGTCGGTGCTGATTCCTGTGCGCGTGATGGGGGCGGAGGGCCCGGAGGCGACACGGAGGAGTGCGCCGTCGCCCGAGCCGGGGAGGGTAGCGTTGCCCAGCAGCAGCGGATCGGCGGAGGGAGTGGAGGCGGTGCCGGCGGGAGCGCGCAGTTCGGCGTCGGCCGCGAGGACCAGATTCTCGCGGGCAACGAGGACGAGATCGGGGCCGACGAGCGGCGAGCCGACGTTGTCCACGGTGAGATTGCGCGCGGTGGTGGTGACCAAATCGCCCTCGGCGGTGGCGGTGCGGAAGCCGCCGATCAGCAGGCTGGCGGCGCCGAATTGGCCAAGCACGGCGGAATCAAGCAGGAGCACGCCATCGGCAGGGGAGGAGGTGGAGGAGCCGAGCAGGATGTCGAGCGAGCTGGAAATATCCACCTGGCTGCCGCGGCCATCCGAAGGTGCGCCAGCAAGACCGGAGCCTCCGATCTCCAGCGCGCGGGTGGCGGAAAAGGCGAGCCGGCCGGCATCGATCGGTAGGCGCGGAACCACCACCCCGGCCTCTTCGGAAGCGTCGGCGATGAAGGTGTTGGCCGAGGCGATTTGATACTCGGCGCGTTCAAGAACGACGGAGCGCGGCGCGACTTCAAAGGCGGAAAGGACTCGCCCGGCTGCGGTGGCACCGGTCAGCCCGTTGAGCCTGTAGCCGGCGACGAGCGAGGAGCCGTCGGCTTGCAGAACCGCGCCGGAGGGCGCGGCGGTGGACGGAGTGACGAGGAACGCACCCGGCAACAGGGCGTAGCGGGCGGGCAGGAGGGTATAATTGCCGGCGGGCAGGCCTGCGATGCCGGAGAGATAGACTTGGTCGCCGACGGCGAGCGACGAGTTGATGTAGCCTTGGTCTCCGCCGAGGTTTGATGTCGTCGGGGTGGGGTTGAAGGGTGCGGACGGTGCGACGACAGGCTGGGGCCCGGGAAGGATGGCGAAGCGGCCTGACAAGGCGAGGATGTCGGTGGTGCCGCCGGCGCCCGGCACGAAGCGGTAGGCAAAAAGATCGCCGCCGCCGCGGGTGTCCACCACGGAGCCGATTTCGGTGGCGATGTCGGCGCCGGCGAGGTTGACGGACTTGGCGGGCAGGCCGCCCAGAGTGATGTCGATGCCTCTGGGATCGATCCACGAAACGCCGTTTAAGATGACGCCGAAGGGCAAGGTGGCGGCGGAGCCGTCGGCGCGGAAAGCGGAGACGGAGGTGATGGAGCCGGCGCTGAGTGTGACGGATTCGGTTACGGGCGCGGCCCCGCCGGTGACGGGATTGAGCAGCGAGGGGGCGGCGGTGCGGCCGAGGTTGATGATACCGAAGGGCGCGCGCAGGGTGCCGTTCTGGGTGATTTCTGACGCGTAGAGGTTAAGCGTGCCGGCGGCGGGGGCCGGCAAATCGGGGCGATCGCCGGCTTGGTTGACCGTGATGGTGCCGGCCGCGGCACCACCGTCGTTCACGTGGTCGAAGGCGCTGGCGGTGAAGCTCGTGGCGTTGGTCGGGTAGATTTGGCCGGCGGAAAAGACGAGATCGCCCGCGATATTCAGGTGGCCGTTGCCCCGGATGTCACCCGAGGGGGCGTTGAATTCGGCGCGGCCAAAGTTTTGGAGGGAGAGCGTGCCGATATCCACGTGGCGGGCATCAATCACTAGCGATCCGGTGCCGTGGGTCGGGACGAAGTTTAACTCGCGTTCCCCTATACCCGGGATGTTTTGGGTGAAAAGGAAGGGGGTCTGCGCGGGCTCGACCGGTGGGCGGAAATTCTGGCCCAAGGCGACGTGGGCTCCGGCGAGGCGCACGGCACCGTCGGACTGGATGATTCCGGAGGTGGAAACGCGCAGGGAGCCGGGGGCTGTGATGTCCACGGGGCCGGAGAAACGCACGTTGCCGCCGAGACGAAGATTGTCGAAACCACCGTCGAGAAAAGCGTCGGCCGCGAAGTGTCCGCCGGCCGCGAGG
>CAZOGV010000100.1:0-10543 GCA_964579225.1 uncultured Akkermansia sp.
GAGCGGCGGCATCCTCGTCGCCGCTCCGTGCCAGTCCTTTCGCAACGATTAATAAGTGCCTTATTTCTAAGGCTTAAAATGGCGGAGAGGGAGGGATTCGAACCCTCGGTAGGTTGCCCTACACACGCTTTCCAAGCGAGCGCATTCGACCACTCTGCCACCTCTCCAGGTTGCTTTGCCGACGCGGATCGCGAGACCGTTGCCGTTGGGCGAGCGGTCAAAAAGCGGGGCTACTCCTCCGAGGTCAATGGTGAAAATGACTGCCGTGTTTTTGCATTCTTGACGTTCAGTGAGTTCATATGCGCTGAGCGCGGGAAATGCTGCTTGCGCGGTCTTCCCGTGCGCTTTCACATTCACTTTTTACGGCCTCATACGACTCACCGATCACTCTTCCAAACACGACCATGGTAACGCCCAATAACGAGCTCACCTATAACACCAAAATCGAAGGCGATATCGTGGTGACCCGCGTCGATGCCGTCATCAACTGGCTCCGCTCGAACTCCGTCTGGCCCATGCCGATGGGGCTCGCCTGCTGCGCCATCGAGCTCATGGCCAGCGCGTCCAGCCGCTTCGATATCGCCCGCTTCGGCTCCGAGGTATTCCGCTTTTCCCCCCGACAGGCCGACTGCATGATCGTCGCCGGCACCGTCACCTACAAGATGGCCCCGCACCTGCGCCGCATCTACGACCAGATGGCCGAGCCGAAGTTCGTCATCGCCATGGGCGCCTGCGCCTCCTCGGGCGGCATGTATCGCAGCTACGCCACCCTCCAGGGCGTGGACCGCATCGTGCCGGTGGACGTTTATATCTCCGGCTGCCCGCCCCGTCCCGAGGCCCTGCTCGACGCGTTGATCAAGCTGCAGGACAAAATGCAGCGCCACGGCGGCACCACCAAAGAGCTGCTCACCGCCTAAACGCCTCCCAGGTCCTTCGCTCAACCGGCTCCTTCCACTCGCAAACATGTCTGATACCGCCGCTCCCGCCGCCACCGCGCCCACCACCGATCTGCTCGCCGCGTTGCAGGCCAAGTTTCCCGCCACCACCGTTCGCCCCACCGGCGACCATCCCGCCTACAATCTGCCCATCGCCGAGGTGCCCGCCGCGCTGAAGTTCCTGCGCGACGAGCACGGCTTCGATTTCCTGAGCGACATCACCGCCGTGGATTGGGACGTCGAGGCTAGCCCGCGTTTCTCGACCGTCTGGCATCTGCTCTCCACCACGCATCACGGCTACGTGCGCATCGTCGCCGACTGCGCGAGCGACACCGAGCCCGAGGCTCCCTCCGTCGTCGCTCTCTGGGCCGGCGCCAACTGGCACGAGCGCGAGACCTTCGACCTCATGGGCATTCGTTTCACGGAGCACCCCGATCTGCGCCGCATCCTCATGTGGGACGGTTATCCCTTCCACCCCCTGCGGAAGGATTTTCCGCTGGCCGGTATCGAGACCGCGTTGCCCGACATCGAGGTCACCGCCATCACCAAGACGCCCGTCATCGCGGCCCCCATGATGGGCGGCCCCTTCGTCGCCTCCACCGGCGAGATGAACCTCACCGACGCCGAGCCCCGCGCCAAGGACGAGTCCTGGAACGAGCGTAAGGAAAAACCGGATACGCTCTGACGCCTCGTCTCGACTCCTCGACCTCTCGACTCCTCGACCTTTCGACTCCTCGACCCTTTCCCGACATGCCCACCGACTACGCCTTTCCCGACAGCGCCGCGAAGACCGCGAACGCCGTCGAGGCCCCCGAGTTTCAGACCGAGAAGATGTCCCTCTCCATGGGGCCGTCTCACCCCTCGACCCACGGCGTGCTCCGCCTCCAGCTGGAGCTCGACGGCGAGATCGTCACCTCCTGCGACCCCGTCCTCGGCTACCTGCACCGCGGTGACGAGAAGATCGCCGAGAACATGACCTACAATCAGTTCGTGCCCTACACGGATCGTTTGGACTATCTCGCGCCCCTGGCCAACAACGTCGCCTACGCCTGCGCGGTCGAGAAGCTCGCCAAGCTCGACGTGCCCGAGCGTTGCCAGGCCATCCGCGTGCTCACCTCCGAGATGGCGCGCGTCTCCGCCCATCTCCTCGGCCTCGGCGCCTACGGCATCGATGTCGGCGCTTGGGCCATCTTCCTCTACACCTTCACCGAGCGCGAAAAACTTTATAAGCTTTTCGAGGAGCTCACCGGCGCGCGCTTCACTACCAGCTACACCCGCATCGGCGGCGTCGCCCGCGACGTGCCGGACGGCTGGATCGAAAAAGTGGACGCCTTCGCTGACCAGTTCCTGCCCATCCTGGAGAACATCCTGAATCTCCTCACCCGTAACAAAATCTTCGTGGACCGCACCCAAGGAGTGGGCGTGATCACCAAGGAAGAGGCCATCGCCTACGGCCTCACCGGCCCCAATCTGCGCGGCTCCGGCGTCGCTCTCGACCTGCGCAAGGACAAGCCCTACTCCGGCTACGAGCGCTACGAGTTCGACGTCGCCATCGGCACCAAGGGCGACTGCTACGACCGCTACCTCGTTCGCGGCGAGGAGATGCGCCAGTCGATCCGCATCATCAAGCAGATCGTCAAAAACTTCCCCAAGGGCGACTGGTATGCGAAGGACGCCGTGCGCATCTTCTCGCCGCCCAAGGCCAAGGTGCTCACCAGCATGGAGGAGTTGATCAACAACTTCATGATCACCACCGAGGGCCCGCAGATGCCCGCCGGTGAAGTCTATTTCGAGGCCGAGGTGCCGAAGGGCGCGCTCGGTTTCTTCATCGTCAGCAAGGGTGGGGGAGTGCCCTACCGCATGAAGATCCGCAGCCCCAGCTTCTGCAATCTCTCCATCCTGCCCAAGGTCTGCCAGGGCAACCTCGTCTCCGACGTCGTCTCCATCCTCGGGTCCCTCGACTTCGTGATGGGCGAGTGCGACCGCTAAAAAACGTCCGGATTTTCCTTTCTCCTCCTTCTTTCGCCTCCGTGAATCTCAAGCCCGAAACCTTCCAGCGTATCGACGAAGTCATTACGCACTACCCGGTAAAGCGCAGCGCCACGCTCCCGCTCCTGCACCTCGTCCAGGAGGACGCCGGCTACATCTCCGAGGAGGCCCTCCTGTGGATCGCCGAGAAACTCGAACTCCAGCCGATCAACGTGCTCGAGGTCGTCAGTTTTTATCCGATGTTCCGCCGCGCCCCCATCGGCCGCCGCCACATCAAGGTTTGCCGCACCCTCTCCTGCGCCCTGCTCGGCGGCTACAAAACCTGCGACACCTTTAAGGAAGAATTCAAGACCACCCTCGGTGCCACCTCGCCCTGCGGCGAAGTCACCGTCGATTTCGTCGAGTGCCTCGCCTCCTGCGGCACCGCCCCTGTCGTGCTCATTGACGAGACGCTCCACACCAACGTCACGCCCGCCAAGGCCAAGGAACTCAGTGCGCAAATCCGCACCGAGGCCACCGC
Source organism: uncultured Akkermansia sp. (assembly GCA_964579225.1). Classification (GTDB taxonomy): domain Bacteria; phylum Verrucomicrobiota; class Verrucomicrobiia; order Opitutales; family Opitutaceae; genus IMCC26134_A. The sequence continues at coordinate 3,445 of CAZOGV010000100.1, forward strand.
CCGCAAGTAAGGACTCCGTTTCCGGAAAATCCTAAATCCTAAATCTTAAATCCTAAATTTTCCGATGCCTGCGCCCGCCCAATCCCGCGTTATTTTCAAGCACATCGACGAGCCCGGCTACACCAACGACATCGAGTGTTATCTCAGTCATGGTGGCTACGAGACGTTGAAAAAAGCCGTCGCGCAAAAGCCCGAGGACCTGCGCGAAGAGGTCAAAAAATCCGGCCTGCGCGGCCGCGGCGGCGCCGGCTTTCCCTGCGGTTTCAAGTGGTCCCTCGTGGACCGCAAATCCGGCAAGCCCATTTACCTCATCGTCAACGCCGACGAGTCCGAGCCCGGCACGTTTAAGGACCGCTACATCATGCACCAAGATCCGCACCAGCTGATCGAGGGCACCATGATCTCCTGCTTCGCCAACGACGTGAAGCAGGCCTACATCTACATTCGCGGCGAGATGCCCGAGGGCGCCCGTATCCTCGAAAAAGCCATCGCCGAGGCCCGCGCCCAAAACCTCGTCGGCCCGAACATCCTCGGCACCGGTTATTCCTGCGAAATCTACGTCCACCGCGGCGCCGGCGCCTACATCTGCGGCGAGGAGACCGGCCTCATCGAGTCGCTCGAAGGCAAGCGCGCCAATCCGCGCATCAAGCCGCCCTACTTCCCCGCCGTCCTCGGGCTCTACCAGTGCCCGACCATCGTCAACAACGTCGAGACGCTCTGCCACGTGAAGGCCATCATCGAGCACGGCGGCGAGGCCTACGCCAAGACCGGCACGCCCGGCAACACCGGCACCCGCATCTTCTGCGTCTCCGGCCACGTGCAGCGCCCCGGCTACTACGAGTTCCCCGCCGGCACCATCACCATGGGCCAGCTGCTCAACGAGGTCTGCGGCGGCCCGCTGCCCGGCCGCACCTTTAAGGCCGTCATCCCTGGCGGCTCGTCCGCGAAAGTTCTCCGCTTCGGCGAACGCTACAAGGGCAAGCGCAAGGTCGGCGCCGACATGGTGGACTACGACTGGGGCGTCGAGGACGTGCCGATGGACTTCGATTCGCTCGCCATGATCGGCTCCATGGGCGGCTCCGGCGGCGTCATCGTCATGGACGACTCCGTCAACATGGTCGAGGCCCTCGCCAACATCAACGCCTTCTACCAGCACGAGAGCTGCGGCCAATGCACGCCCTGCCGCGAGGGCTCGCTCTGGATGAAAAAAATCAGCTCCCGCATGGTCCACGGCGAGGCCCGCAAGGAAGACGCCGCCCTCCTCAAGAGCGTCGCCGACCAGATCCCCGGCCGCACCATCTGCGCCTTCGGCGAGGCCTGCTCGTGGCCCACCCAGAGCTTCCTCATCAAGTTCAAGGACGAGTTCGAGGGCTACGCCGAAGCCAAGAAATCCCTCCCCGCCGACCGCCTCAGCCTCGTCTAAATTTAAACCGCTAAAGCTCGCTAAATTCCGCTAACCCAACCTCCGCTACCGCCGCCTTATTTAGCGTCACTTAGCGTCCTTTAGCGGTTTCCAAAATCTCTTCCCTTTCAGCAATGATCGCCGCTCCCAAACCCGACCTCGTGACCGTCAACATCGACGGTGTGGAAATTGCCGTGCCGAAGGGCACCAACGTCATCGAGGCCGCCAAGCTGCTCCAGAAAGACGTGCCGCATTATTGCTACCACCCGAAGCTCTCGGTGGCCGGCAACTGCCGCATGTGCATGGTCGAGATGGGCATGCCCGCCGTCGATCCCGCCACCAAGACGCCCGTCATGGACGCCGCTACCGGCAAGCAGAAGATCAACTGGATCCCGCGTCCCCAGATCGGTTGCGGCACCAACGTCGCCCCCGGCATGCACATCAAGACGTCCTCGCCCATGGTGAAGGACGCCCGCGAAGGCGTGATGGAGTTTCTCCTCATCAACCATCCGCTCGACTGCCCCATCTGCGACCAGGCCGGCGAGTGCAAACTCCAGGAGCAGGCCACCGGCTACGGCCGCGGCTACTCGCGCTTCATCGAGGAGAAAAACGTCAAACCCAAGCGCACCCAACTCGGCTCGCGCGTCACGCTCGACGACGAGCGCTGCATCCTCTGCTCCCGCTGCATCCGCTTCTCCAAGGAAATCGCCAAGGATGACGTCCTCGGCTTCGTGGATCGCGGCAGCTACTCGACCCTCACCTGCCACCCCGGCAAGAAACTCGAGAACAACTACTCCCTCAACACGGTGGACATCTGCCCGGTCGGCGCGCTCACCAGCACCGACTTCCGCTTCAAGATGCGCGTCTGGTTCCTCAAGCAAACCAACACCATCGACATCGAATCCTCCGTCGGCGTGAACGCCATGGTCTGGTCGCGCGAGGGCGTCATCTACCGCCTCACCCCGCGCCGCAACGACGCCGTCAACGACACCTGGATGTCTGACTCCGGTCGCCTCACCTACAAGCAAGTCGGTGCCCCCGACCGCCTCACCGCCCTCACCGTCAACGGCGCCGTCTCCGCCCTCGACCTCGCGATCAACGCCTCCGCCGAACTCTTCAAATCCTCGGTCGGCTCCGTCGCCATCGTCGGCTCCGGTCGCGCCTCGGTCGAGGAACAGTTCCTCCTCAAACAACTCGCCACCGCGCTGGGCGCGCAGGCCCATCTCGTCGCCCGCACCGCGCAAGGCGACGGCATCCTCGTCTCCGCCGATCGTAATCCGAACGTCCGCGGCGCGCTCGTCACCGGCTTCATATCCGAACTGCCCTCGGCCCAGCTCACCGCGCTCGCGGCCGACATCGACGAAGGCAAAATCAAAACCCTCCTCGTTCACAACGAAGACCTCACCACCGCCGGCCTCACCGCCGCGCAGCTCGCCAAGATCTCGATCATCTATCTCGGCACCCACGCCCACGCCACCAGCGCCGCCGCCAAGGTCGTCATCCCGACCCTGCACACCTACGAGAAGGCCGGCACCTTCGTGAACCAGCAGTTCCGCATCCAGAAATTCGCCGCCGCCGTCCCCGGCCCGCAAGGCGCGAGCAACGACCTCGTGGTGCTCGCCAAGCTCGCGGTCGCCGCCGACGGTTCCGCGCTCGCGAGCGATGTCCACGGTCTCTGGCCGACCATCGCCGCGTCCGTGCCCGCGCTCGCCCCGGTGCTCTACAAAAACATCCCCGACACCGGCCTCCTGCTCGACGCCACCCCTTGGGTCGGCCTCCCCTTCGTCGAAGGCGAGTCCCTGCACTACAAACCCGCCGCCGCCGCGGTCGTCGCCGCCTGATCGCTCAGATCCGACCGATCCGACCAATCAGACTGATCCGACCGATCTATTTTTTCTCTTCCGATGTTCGACTTCTACTTTGAGCTCCCGCTCCTCCTCCGCCTGCTCCTCCAGGGCACGGCGGTGATTCTCGTGCTCTTCCCGCTCGCCGCCGCCTGCTCCATGGCCGAGCGCAAGGTCTCCGCGTGGATCCAGGGCCGCCCCGGTCCCAACCGCACCATCGCGCCCTTCCTCACTTGGATTCCCGGCATCCAGATCATCCAGAAGCTCGGCCTCTTCCAACTCGCGGCCGACGGCGGCAAGTTCACCTTCAAGGAAGACCCGATCCCCGGGCACGTGAACAAGTTCTACTTCGTCCTCGCGCCCATCGCGTCGATGATTCCGGCCCTCGCCACCGTGGCCTTCGTGCCTTTCGGCGCCTACATCGACGCCGCCGGACAACTCATCCCCATCGGCCTCACCAATCTCGACGTCGGCCTGCTCGCCGTCTTCGCCCTCGGCTCCCTCGGCGTTTACTCGCTCATCCTCGCCGGCTGGGCCTCCAACTCGAAGTATCCCTTCCTCGGCGGCGTGCGCGCCTCCGCCCAGCTCATCTCCTACGAGCTGTCCATGACGCTCTCCGTGCTGCCCGTGTTCCTCTGGGTTAATGCTCCCGGTGGCCAAGGCACGCTCAGCCTCTTCGACGTCGTGCAAACCCAGAGCCAGCCCGGTTTCTGGGGCGGCACCTGGTATGCGATGACCATGCCCGTCTCGGCTTTCATCTTCCTCGTCGCGCTCTTCGCCGAGACCAACCGCCAGCCCTTCGACATGCCCGAGTCCGAGGCCGACCTCGTCGGCGGCTTTCACACCGAATACGGCGCCTTCAAGTGGTCGCTCTTCTTCGTCGCCGAGTATGCCCACATGATCGTCGGCTCCGGCATCTTCTGTCTGCTCTTCCTCGGCGGCTGGAATCCCTTGCCCTGGGTCACGCTCGCCGACGTCGCCAACCTCATCGGCATCGCCGGCAGCCCGCTGCTCACCGGCCTGCTCGGCATCGGCCTCTTCCTCGGCAAGGTCGGTTTTTTCATCTTCTTCTTCATGTGGGTGCGTTGGACGCTCCCCCGTTTCCGCTACGACCAAGTGATGACCCTCGGCTGGAAAAAACTCCTGCCGCTCTCCATCGCCAACCTCATCGTTTACGCGCTCATCATCGCGTGGATCGAGACCCGCTGATCGGCCTTAAACTTAATCTTTCACCTTAACCTTTAGCCGCCATGGCCGTCGTCACCGTTCAACGCAAACCGCTCACCCTCCTCGAGCGCACCTACCTGCCCAACATCGCGGCCGGTCTCGCGACTACCTTTAAGCGCATGATCCAGCCGTCCGAGACGCTGGAGTATCCCGAGGTGCGCCCCGAGATTCCGAAGGGCTACCGCGGCGTGCCCACCCTCGTTTACGATCCCAACGGTCGCGAGAAGTGCGTCTCCTGCCAGCTCTGCGAATTCGTCTGCCCGCCCAAGGCCATCCGCATCACCCCCGGCGAGATCGTCCCCGAAGATCCCCACGCCCACGTCGAGAAGCGTCCGCAAGAGTTCAAGATCGACATGCTCCGCTGCATCTACTGCGGCATGTGTCAGGAGGTCTGCCCCGAGGAGGCGATCTGGCTGCAAAACCAGTATTCGATGACCGGATACACCCGCGAGGAGATGGTGAACGACAAAAAGCGCCTCTACGAACTCGGCGGCACCCTCCCCGACGAGCATTTCAAGTGGGACAAAAAGAAAGCCGCCGAAGAAGCCGCCGCCCACGGCGGGCACCACTGATTTTTTGAAGTAGCGAGCATCGAGTAGCGAGTAGCGAGCATACCAATCCCCCCAGACCGATTTAACGCACCCGCCACCCGATTTCCGCCTACTCGCTACCCGCTACACACCACTCGCTACTTTTCTTTCCAGCAATGTCCGACCTCCTCTTTCACCTCTTCGCCGTCTTCACCGTGGCCTGCGCCCTGGGCGTGGTGTTCAACAAGAACGCCGTCGCCTCCGCCATGTGCCTGTTGCTCTGCCTCGTCGGCGTGGCCGGGCTCTTCGTCCTGCTCGACGCCTTCCTCCTGGCCGTGCTGATGGTGTTGGTTTACGCTGGCGCGGTCGTCGCGCTCTTCCTCTTCATCGTCATGCTCCTCGATATGCAGGGCGGTGACCGGAAGAGGTTCACCAAGGCCACCATCGCCTCGTCCGTCGCCGCCGCCGGCCTGTTGATCACCGGCCTCGTGCTCTTCGCCACCAAGGGCTACATCGCCACTCCCGACCCCGCCACCGTGCCGGTCGTGGGCAACAACCTCCGCGCTTACGCCGAGCAACTCTTTACCGTTTATCTCCTGCCCGTGCAGATCGTGGGTTTCCTGCTCCTGATCGCCATGCTCGGCGTCATCGTCCTCAGCAAGAAGTTCGAGGGACTCGACGACATCAAGTAAGCCGCGCCCGCCCACCGCCACCACGCCACGCCCGCCATGACCAGCCTCCCTCTCGCCGCCACCCTCGCCGAAGCCTTCGGCACGTCCCTGCACAGCTACATCTACCTGAGCGCCGTGCTCTTCGCCGTCGGCTTCCTCGGCGTGCTGCTGCGCAAGAACACCCTCGTTATCTACATGTGCCTCGAGCTCATGCTCGTCGCCAGCACCGTGGCCCTCGTCGCCTTCTCGCGCTACAACGGCGTGATGGATGGCAACGTGTTCGTGTTCTTCATCCTCACCGTCGCCGCCGCCGAGGTCGCGGTCGGCCTCGCTATCATCGTAGCCCTCTTCCGCCGCCGCCAGACGGTCCAGGTCGAGGAACTCAACGCCCTGAAGAACTAAGCCCGCCCGCCTGCGCGTTTTTCCGTTTTCCCCGTGCCTGCCACCGCCGAACTCGTCCCCGCCGAGCGCATCCAGAGCCGAATCCTCGTGCTCCGGGGCCAGCGCGTGCTCTTGGACGCGGATCTGGCGGCGATCTACGAGGTGCCGACCAAGCGGCTCATCGAGCAGATGAAGCGCAACGCAGATAAATTTCCCGAGGATTTTGTGTTTCAAATTACTTGGGAGGAATACACCCAGATTCGCTTGGCAAAAAACGTAACCCTTTCTGCTGAGGGAGTTACGGATATGTGGTCGCAAAATGCGACCGGTTCGAGCAAGTCCCGAAGCGCCAAGAACTTACCTTTCGCTTTCACTGAATACGGCGCCATCCAAGCCGCCAACGTCCTCAAGAGCCCGGCCGCCACGCGCATGGGCATCGCCGTCGTCCGCGCCTTCGTCCAGCTCCGCGCCCTGATGGTCGATCACAAGACCCTCCGCGCGAAACTCGCCGAGCTCGACGCCCGCGTCGGCGTGCACGACGAGCAACTAGCCGCCATCGTCGAGGCGATCCAGCAACTAGCCGTGCCCGTCGAACCCGCCAACAAACGCAAAATCGGCTACCACGTCGGCAACCGTTAATCCGCCGCCACCCGCCGTCCCTCACTCCCTTTCACTCACTCCCTCACTCCCTTTCCGCTCCGATGTCCGACTCCCAGCTCGCCCTCACCCTCCTCTTCACCCCGCTCGTCTCGGCGGTGTTGATCGGAGTATTCTTCCGCAAGCAGCCCGCCATCGCCAAGGCGCTGTCGCTCGTCGCCGCCACCGCCATCGCGTTGCTCGCCGGCAAGCTCATCTTCGGCACGCCCGACTTCACCGACAAGATGGAGTGGCTCACCATCGGGCCGCTCACCATCCACCTCGGCTTCCTGCTCGATCCGCTCTCCAAGCTCCTCCTCGCGGTCGTCGCCCTCGTCGGCCTGCTCGTCCATGTGTTCAGCCTCGGCTACATGAAGGGCGAGGAAAACCAGGCGCGCTTCTTCGGCT
>CAZOGV010000101.1:0-10540 GCA_964579225.1 uncultured Akkermansia sp.
TGCAAGAATCCCGCTTCTCACGAAGCGGGCTACATGCCATAACTTTCGCGACGATTAATACGGGCGGCACTAGGCCGAGCCCGCCGACCAAGCGTGATACCCTTTTGATGTGGTCACGCTTGACCATCGAAAACAGCGAGAACCCAAAAGAGGATTCGTCATAACTTTTTGTATAACTTTTTGGGAAATGGTCTACCTCGCGGCCTCGACCAACAACGCCGCGCTCGCCTGCTCTAATTCGCGTCCGGTCGCCTTGTCCGCGCGCCATTCCTCCCGCGCCCGCACCCATGCGCGCTCACTCTCCTCTTCCTGCGCCTGCCACACCCGTCCGAGCGAACCCGCCGCATTCCGATAAAACGGATGCACCCGCGCAAAACCTCCCGTCAATAATCTCATCCGCTCCGCCCGCGCCCGCGTAATCACCGGCTCCAGTCGCTCCGCCCACACCTCGCTCAAGCGCAACGTCGCCTCCGCCGACTCCGCCTCCGCGTCGATCACGACAAGCCGGTCGATTTGCTCCAACCAACGCCGCGACTCCTCGGCGGAAAACGACGGCAACGATTGCAGACGCGCCAAACCCGCCGCCGAGATCTGCCAGATGAACTCCAATTCATTCACCGGCATGCGAAGAAACCGCTCCCCGTAGGCCGCGTTCAAGGCCAGCCGAGGTGGATTCCCCGAAATCACCCCTGCCACCAAACGCCGCCAGCCCGCCGTGCCCGCCGACTCCGCGCGCAGCCATTGCCAGGCCGCGAACGACGCCAACACTCGCAGATCACGCCCGCCCGACTCCCCCTGCTCCTGCAAGCCGCCCTTCCACGTCAGCAACCGCATCAACCCGGGCATGCGCCCCGCGCGCATCGCCTCCTGTCGCCACGAATCGAGCAACGAAACCCGTTCCCCCGTCGTCAGCACCGCCTCCGCACCGCCCGCGATCAACCAATCCGGCGTCCAGAGCCGTTCCGGTGCCACCCCCAACAAATACGCCTGACGGTGCAACACCCCCTCCGCCAGCGCCATCAACCAAAGCCGGTCGCGCGCCACACCCGGCTCACCCCCACCCTTGATCCACACCGTCACGATACCCGCCGCCTCGCCCACCACACGCCACGCTGGCTCCGTTGCCGTCCATTGATCCTCAGACACCAGACGCACCGTGATCGCCGCCGGCCAACGATCCGGCAAACCAAACGGATCCCTCCAAACCGCCCACGCCTGGTCGCCCAAAACCGCCAACCTGCGCCCGTCCGCCCCCGATGCGGCCATCACTTCCAGTCGTCCGCTACCTTCTCCATAAAGATTCACCTGCTCGCGCGGAAGCACCTCCGACGCCGGATGCGTCGTCTGGGCGAGACACGCCCCAGTCATGGCCCAAACGCCAAAAAAAATCGCTGCCGCCGCCCGCTTCACGGCATTCGCACCGCAAATACGCCGCCACCCACCGCGATCGAATCCGCCTTTGCCAGCTCCGGCGCCAAGTTACGTAAAAAATTCCGCGCCACATTCAGCGCACCCGGGATTTTGTGCACCGGCAAATGGCCCACGTAAGCAACCTCGGGACGATATCCCCAACCAAACGTGTTTCGCTCAAAACCCCCGCGCGCCTGCACCACCAACTTGCTCCCTTCCGGACCATAAGCGCGATCAAGCACCAGACCCACCTGCAACTCCTCGCCGACCAGACGCAGGTTAAAATTGCTCGCAATGGCCTTCGCCTCCGCCTCCGCCTTCGCCTCCGCCTCGGCCTCCGGCGTGCCGCCTGATTTCAACTTAAGCCAATACTGCTCAAACAAGCGCTCCGCCCAACCGTTCAACTCGCCCTCGCTTAAGCGCGCCGACGCGCCCGTGCTATTCAACACCGCCACTTTACGCTCCCAATCGCCACCCCTCACCCCATTCACAAAATAAATCGTTCCCGCCTCCCGCTCCTTCGGCTCGATCGCCATCACCTCCACCGGCTTGGCCACCAAATGCGCCGCCGCCAGCAACGCGCCGGCAAGGATGCTTAGGCTGACACCAAAAAGAATTCCAAAAAAACCGGGCGTGGTCGGGTAGCGAGTGGAGGCCATAAAAGAAGAAAATTTAAAAAACAGGAAAAACCGCAAAAGACGAGCGCCGTCCGCGTCAGGTCCGCACCGGACGCCGCGCCGAGCGCAACGCCGACTCCGCGTCGCGGAACATCGCCGCATAAACCGCGCTAAACACCGCGAACCCGACGAACACCGTGAACGTCAGCAAAGGCAGCCCGACGACAAGAAACCCGATCAACGCAAACGTAGGAACCGTCAGCGGCCAGCCCACCGTTTTCAACATGCGCAACAGCACCCAAGGCCGGAACGCGTCACGATAATCCTCGCGCTTCTGATAAAGATAAAGGCTCGCCGCCGTCACCGGAAAACTGAGCAACAACACCGGCGTCAGCGGCAAATAGCTGAACCAGCCCGCGCCCAACACGCTCAACGGACGACTGAATATCCACGCGACAAACAATGGCGCCACGGTGAAAACCAAAAATATCACGAAGGTCGCCACGCCATTCAGAAACAAGCGGCGCCAGTCCTCCCATTCGGGCAATGTCGGCTCCTCGCCGCGGCGCACCCGGTTCATCACCTCATAAAAATAGCCGCAGGCGAAAAAATGCAGAACCGGCACGGCCAGCAGCACCGCGCCGAGCAGACATTTCAGTATCCAGGTCGAATCCGCGAGGAGACGTTTGCAAATAGGTTCGAGCGGGGACATTGCAGCGTGATTCACTGCCAAAACCATTCGCGCCGCGATGGACTTCTCAACCAAATTAAACGCCCTCTCCTCGCGCATCGACGCCGCCCTTGACCGCTTCGTGCCCGCCCTGCCCGCCGAAGCCGAGCCCGGCCCCGCCCGCATCCACGCCGCCATGCGCCACAGCCTCCGCGCCGGCGGCAAACGCCTGCGTCCCGTGCTCGCCCTAGCCGCCGCCGAACTCGGCGGCCCCGACCGCGTCGATGCCGCCCTGCCCGCCGCCGCCGCCCTCGAATGCGTGCACACGTATTCACTTATCCATGACGACCTCCCGTGCATGGACGACGACGACCTCCGCCGCGGCATCCCCACCTGCCACAAAGCCTTCGACGAAGCCACCGCCCTGCTCGCCGGCGACGCCCTCCTCACCGAGGCCTTCGTTATCCTCTCCACCGCCCACGCCGCCGAGCCCGCGCTCTGCGCCGCCCTCGTGCGCGAACTCGCCGACGCCGCCTCCGCCCGCCGCCTCGTCGGCGGCCAGATGCAGGACCTCCTCGCCGAACAAACCGCCCCCGGCGAAACCACCCGCGCCACCCTAGAGTTCATCCACCTCAACAAAACCGCCGCCATGCTCGAGGCGTCCCTCGTCTGCGGCGGCCTGGTCGGCGGACTCCCTCCCGCCGCGCTCCACGCCCTGCGCCGCGCCGGCCGCCACCTCGGCCTCGCCTTTCAGATCGTGGACGATGTGCTCGACGCCACCGTCGCTACCGCCGAACTCGGCAAGACCGCCGGCAAAGACGCCCGCGCCGGCAAGGCCACCTACGTCTCGCTCCACGGTCTCGACCGCGCCCGAGAACTCGCCGCCGCCGAGACCAGCAAGGCCCGCGCCGCCCTCGCCGAACTCCCCGGCGACACCACCTTCCTCCTCGCCCTCGCCGACCAAATGCTCGCCCGCCGGAAGTAGCGCAGGCGTCCCGCCTGCTCCGATTACTCGTTCCTCAGAACCCCAAACGCTCCTCCGCGAACTTCGCGCAAATCTCGTGAATAGCCGCCGGTGAATCCATCGCCATCGCCGCCTGCGCGAGTTTCTTCGCATCGGTCAGCTTCATGTTTCGCAAAATGTAGCGCGCGGCCGGGATCATCGGCGGCGTCATGCTCAGCTCGTCGACGCCGAGCCCGAAAAGCAGCGCCGTATAAATCGGGTCGCCCGCCATCTCGCCGCACACGCTCACCTTGATCTTCGCCCGGTGCGCCTCGACCACCACGTGGCGCAGCGTGCGCAACACCGCCGGATGCGTCGGCTCGTAAAGATGCGCGATGCGATCGTTCACCCGGTCGATCGCCAGCAGATACTGGATCAGGTCGTTCGTGCCGACGCTGAAAAAATCGCACTCCAGCGCGAGCAGATCCGCCGTCATCGCCGCGCTCGGTATCTCGATCATGGAGCCCACGCGGAGCTTTTTATCGAAGGCCTTGCCCTCGGCCAGCAGCTCCAGCTTGCACTCCTCCAGAACCGCGTTGGCGCGCCGCATCTCGTCGCGTCCGCTGATCATCGGATACATCAGCAGCACCGTGCCGTGCGCACTCGCGCGCAGGATGGCGCGTAGTTGCGCCTTGAATACGTCCGGGTTGTCCAAGCAGAACCGGATCGCGCGATAGCCGAGGAAGGGGTTGTCCTCCTTCGGAAAAAGATGCGCCTGCGAGGCGATGGGTTTGTCGCCGCCAAGATCAAGCGTGCGGATGGTCACCGGCGCCGGCGCGAGCGCCTCCACCAGCCGGCGATAGGTCGCGTATTGCTCCTCCTCCGTCGGCATGCGGTCGGAGCCGAGATACAGAAACTCGGTGCGAAACAGCCCCACGCCGTCCGCATGGTATTCGCGCACCAGCGCCGACTCCTCGGCCTGCTCCACGTTGGCGCGCAACGTAAGCTCGACGCCGTCGAGCGTCACCGTCGGCAGGCGGTTCGCCTCCAGCAAACGCTGCTCCTGCGTGCGCTTCTGGAGCTGGATCTGCCCGTAACGGAAAAGCGTGCTCTCGGTCGGATTGAGAATCACCACGCCCTCGTAACCGTCCACCAGCAGGTTATCGCCCGCCTCCACCTTCCCACTGAGATCGCGCAAGCCCACCACGGCGGGAACCTTCATCGAACGCGCCACGATCACCGCGTGGCTGGTCTTGCTGCCCGAATCGGTCACGATGCCCAGCGCAGCCGAGCGATCTAGACTCGCCGCATCCGAAGGCGAGATGTCGTTCGCCACCACGATGCGCTTATCCGCCAGCCTGCTCAATCGCTGTGCGGTGTGCCCGAGCAGATTGGCCAGCACGCGCTGCGCGACGTCGCGGATATCGCCGCCGCGCTCGCGCAGATACTCGTCGTCGATCTGCTCGAACGCGGCGATGTAGCGCCGCGCCACCAGATTAAAACACGTCTCGATATTGAGGCGCGATTTCTCGAATTCGCGCAGCGTTTCCGCGATCAACGCCTGGTCCTCCAGCACGAGCAGATGCGCGTCAAAAATCCGCGCCTCATCCTCACCGAGGTTTTTCTCCACCTCGCTCATGATCTTCTGCACCTGCTTGCGCGTCTCCAAAAGCGCCCGCTCCAAACGCGCGATCTCCGCCGGCCAGCGCGACTTCTCCACCACGTATTCCGGCACCTCCAAGTCGCTCTGAATATAAACAAAAATCTGCCCGTAGGCGATCCCCTGCGAGGCGGATATTCCTTGCAGCACGGTTTCGGGACGCCGGCCTCGGTTTTCTACGGACATGTTTGGTGCACTTGGGGCATGCCCGACGCAATTTTCACGCCTGACATATGGAGTTAAACGATGACGCCGGGCCCGCCACCGCGGGTCAACCTGTTTTGCGGTTACGAACGCGCAAAACTCACGCCAGTTCCGTGGCTTGCACGAACGCGTCCTCGCCCCAGCCCTCGCGCACCGTTTGCGTCACCGCCCCAAAGTCCGCCCCCTCCAGCAAAAACGCGAAACACGCGCTCCCGCTCCCGCTCATCCGCGCCTCCAACCCGTGCCGCTCGCGCAGCCACGCCAACATCGCCGGCAACGCGATCCACTTCGCAAAAACCGGCCGCTCCATCGTGTTCAAAAGCAGCCCCTCCGCCTTCGCGTCGCGGTCCGCCATCCACGCCGCCAAACGCGCCTCCTCCGCCGCCGCGTCCACATACGCCCCCGCCGTCGCCGCCAGGGCCTGATACGCCCACGCCGTCGCCACGCCGAATCCCGGCTTAAACACCACCAGCCGCCGCCCACGCAACCGCGCCGCCGCGCTTTCCGGCAACACGTCCACCCGCTCGCCGCGCCCGCGCATCACCACCGGCCCCTCGCGCCAAAACAGCGGACAATCCGAGCCCAGCTCCTCCGCCAGCACATCCCGCCGCCCCGCCTCCAACTCGCGCCCGCTCAGCCGTTCCAAAGCCCGCAAGGCCGCCACCGCATTACTGCTCCCGCCCCCCAGCCCCGCGCCCATCGGGATACGTTTCTCCAAAGTAAACTCCACCCCGCCGCCCCACCCCGTCGCCGCCGCGAACAAACGCGCCGCCCGCAACACCAGATTCGACTCGTCCACCGGCACCTCAGCCACGTCGCACGCCAGCGAAAACCCCGCCCCGTCCGCGACCCGCCGCGCATGCAGAGTGTCGCCAAACGCCAGCGGCGCCACGACCGACACCAACTCATGAAACCCGTCCGCCCGCCGCCCCGTGATCGCGAGCGAGAGATTCACCTTGGCCGGACTGGGGATCGATACCGTTTCCATTTCCCGAGACCTCAACCCACCGCCAAGCCCCGCGCACGCCCGAAATCGTCGCAGCCGAACAACCGTCGCCCGCCTCGTGTTTTTCCTTCCGCTCCGCCTCCGCCCCACCGACACTCCGCGCCCATGTCCTGCGATCTTATCCTCGCCCTCGACGTTCCCACTCGCGAAGAAGCCGCGCCGCTTCTCCGCCAACTCCGCGGACACCTCCGCTGGGTAAAGATCGGCCTCCAGATGTTCACCGCCTACGGCCCCGACTATGTGCGCGCCGTCGCCGACGAGGGTTTTAACATTTTCCTCGACCTCAAACTTCACGACATCCCCAACACCGTCGCCAAAGCCGTCGAGTCCCTCTCCCCGCTCCCCATCGGCATGCTCACCATCCACACCGGCGGCGGTCGCGAAATGATGAGCTACGCCGTCAAAGCCCAACAAGCCACCAAGCCCGATCTCCTACTCCTAGGCGTCACCGTGCTCACCTCCATGGACGGCACCGAACTCGCCAACATCGGCGTCGGCGGCACCCCCGAGATGCAGGTCGCCCGCCTCGGCACCCTCGCCGCCTCCGCCGGCATGAAGGGCCTCGTCTGCTCCCCGCTCGAAGTCCAGATGCTGCGCCGCATGCTCCCCTCCGACGTGCAACTCGTAACCCCGGGCATCCGCCCCGCCGGCGAATCCGGCGGCGACGACCAAAAACGCGTTCTCACCCCCGCCGAAGCCGCCCGCGCCGGCTCCAGTTACATCGTCGTCGGCCGCCCCATTCTCAAAGCCCCCGACCCCGCCGCCGCCGCCCGCGCCATCCTCACCGACCTCGCCTCCGCCTAAACCTACTCGCTACTCACTACCCGCTACTCACTACTTTTCCCCCACCATGTCCCGCACCGCCGCCATCCTCCTCGCCGCCGGAAGCGGCCGCCGCATGCAAGGCACCGTCGCCGACAAGATCCTCGCCCCCCTCGCCGGCCGCCCCGTCTTCGCCCACTCCGCCGCCGCCTTTCTCGAAAGCGGCGTCGCCGATTACTACGTCGTCGTCGCCCGCGACCAAGCCCAGTCCATCGCCCTTTCCGCTTACGCCCCCACCCCGGCCCAATTCGTCATCGGCGGCAAAGAACGCCAGGACTCCGTGCGCATCGCCCTCGCCGCCCTGCCCGTCGACATCGCCTACGTTTTCATCCACGACTGCGCCCGCCCGCTCGTCCGCGCCGAGCAGCTCGTCGGCCTGCACAAAATTGTGCGCAAAGAAAACGCCGTTGTCCTCGCCCACCGCGTAGCGGACACCATCAAACAACACTCCGACACCGGCCACCTCAAGAACCTCGACCGCGACCGCCTCTGGGCGATGGAGACCCCCCAGGTTTTCGCCCGCGAACTCATCGACGAAGCCTACACGAAAGTCGCCGCCAAGAAACGCCGCATCACCGACGACGCCGCCGCCGTGGAATACCTCAAGCACCCGGTCGCCCTCTTGGAAAACACCCACCCCAACCCCAAACTCACCACCCCCGCCGACCTCGCCTACGCCGAGTTCCTCCTCGCCCAAACCACCGCCTAAAACTCCGCCCCATCCGCCGCCTCCTTTAGGATTTAGCCGCTTAGAATTTAGGATTTAGCCTTTGGGATTTGGTCGCTTGGGATTTGGGATTTAAATTCAGCATGAATTTCAGAATCGGCCACGGCTACGACATCCACCGCACCGCCTCCGGCCGCCCCATGATACTCGGCGGCGTGCATTTCGCCGAGTGCCCGGTCGGCCTCGACGGCCACTCCGACGCCGACGCGCTCACCCACGCCATCTGCGACGCCTTGCTCGGCGCGGCCGCCTTGCCCGACATCGGCCACTTTTTCCCCAACACCGACCCGGCCTTCAAAAACATCGACTCGCAGATCCTGCTTCAACGCACCTGCGCCGCCCTACGCGGCCGAGGCTACGAGATCGTAAACATCGACGCCTCCCTCATCGCCGAGCTGCCCAAAATCTACCCGCGTCTCCAGGAAATGCGCCAACGCCTCGCCGCCAGCGCCGGCGTTTCCCTCGACCAGATCGGCCTCAAAGCCACCACCAACGAAGGCTCCGACGACATCGGCCGCGGCCTCGCCATCGCCGCCCACGCCGTCGCGCTGATTTCGAAAGCCAAAGGGACATGACCCCCGCCAAAGTAGAGGGAGCTTCCAGCTCCCTGCCCCGGGTAGAGGGAGCTTCCAGCTCCCCTTCACCGTCCCCCTCCAGCTCAAACCCGACTTCGCGCGCTCCCTTGTGGGAATACTTCAACCCCCTTTCGGAAATAGACATTCGCACCGGTGGAAATCTACCGCACTGGGAGCAAGGCTCCGTCTGGTATTTCGTCACCTTCCGCCTGGCTGACGCGCTCCCGCGCGCCGTTGTCGAAGAAATCCAAACCCAACGCGAACAATGGCGGAAAGGGCACGATCTCAGAAATCTCTCCGCCGAGCAACTCGCCGAGTATCACCAACTCTTTTCGAACCGCTACGAACAGCTCCTCCATGCGGGTGGAGGCTCGTGCGTGCTGCGCGATCCGCATCACGCCGGAATCGTCCACGACGCCCTGGGCTTCTTTGACGGCCAGCGTTACCTTCTGGACGAACATGTGATCATGCCCAACCACGTCCACGTGCTGGTAAAGCCTCTGACCGGGCACGGTCTCGTCGACATCCTGCACTCATGGAAATCCTACACGGCCAATCAGCTCAACCGGCGCCTCGGGCGCACGGGCCAGCTCTGGCAGCACGAGTCTTACGATCACATCGTGCGCAATGAGCCCGCGATGCACGCCATCCGCCGCTACATCCGCAACAACCCCAAAGTAGCGGGAGCTGGAAGCTCCCCAGCCCTCGCCACCCCAAAGTAGCGGGAGCTTCCAGCTCCCCAGCCCTCGCCACCCCAAAGTAGCGGGAGCTTCCAGCTCCCCTTCTCCTATAACCCAAACAGGGAGCAGGATGCTCCCTCTACGCTCAATTCCCGAAACCTGAACCGTCGCCCATGCTAATCATCGATACTCCCCACGCCGTGTCTTGCTTCCCCCTTCGCGCCTTCCCGCGCCTCCCACGCCTCCTTTCGGCCCTCTCCGCCCTGCTCGCCGCCTTCGCCCTCGCCGCCTGCGCCCCGCGCGAGACCCTCGTTGACCAGGGCAACCGCACCCAGACCCTCCACCGCTCCATCGGGCCCGATATCTCCGACCTCGACCCCCATCTCGCCTCCTCCTTGGGCGACATCCACGTCCTCTCCGCCCTCTTCGAAGGCCTCGTCGGCGAAGACCCCAAGACCCTCGCCCCCGTGCCCGGCGCCGCCAAACACTGGGAAGTCTCCGCCGACTCCCTCACCTACACCTTCCACCTCCGCCCCGACGCCAAGTGGTCCGACGGACGCCCCCTCGCCGCCGCCGACTTCGTCGCCTCCGTGCGCCGCGCGCTCTCCCCCGCCCTCGGCGCGCCCAACGCCGAACTGCTCTACCCCGTCCTCAACGCCGAAGCCTATCACAAATCCCGCCTCGCCGAATTCGCCGATGTCGGTATCCGCGCAACGGATACGCACGTCCTCCGCATCACCCTCGAATATCCCGCCGCCCACTTCCTCTCGCTCCTCGCCCACCCCGTCTGGTTCCCCGTCCCGCTCCACGCCGTGACCGCCACCGGCGCGGCCGATGCCCGAGGCAATCGCTGGGCCTCCGATCCCGCCTCCTTCGTCGGCAACGGCCCCTTCGTCCTCCGCGACTGGCGGCGCGGCCAAGTCATCGTCGCCGAGGCCAACCCCGCCTACTGGGACGCCGCCACCGTAAAACTCCGCGCCGTCCACTTCCACGCCTACGATAGCGTCGATGCCGAGGAACGCGCCTTCCGCGCCGGCCAGCTCCACCTCACCGAATCCCTACCGGCCGGCCGCGTCGAAGCCTGGCGCGCCGAAGCCCCCGACCAACTCCGCACCGACGCCTTTCTCGACGCCTACTTTTATCGCATCAACACCACCCGCCCCGTCCTAAACGACGTCCGCGTGCGCCGCGCCCTCTCCCTCGCCATCGACCGCGAATCCCTTGTC
>CAZOGV010000102.1:0-4339 GCA_964579225.1 uncultured Akkermansia sp.
TAGACGTGGTGGTCCTTCACTACACCAGCGCGATCAATTGGTTTGATCCGGATTTTCAGGCTTTGCTTCCCCAGGAAACCAAGGATCGGGTCAAGGCCCGCGGAGTCACCCCCGACACGATTCAGGAGCATCGCTTTGACCTGGATCTGAATATTCAGCTTTTCCGCACCTATGGCGTCGCCCCGCACTATATCATCGGGCGAGGCGGCGAGGTGATTCAATTGGTCGAGGACAACGACATGGCCTACCACGCGGGTGTAAGCACCATGCCGGACGGGGATGGACGCACGGGAGCAAACTACTTCTCGATCGGCATCGAGCTTACCTCGGCGCATCCCGACGACGACGAGCGGATTCGCTCGGGCTTAGACGCGGCTTTCACCGAGGATCAATACCGCGCGCTAAGTGCATTGATGGAAGTTCTGGTGGCGCGGCATCCCATCACGAAAATCGTGGGCCACGACGAAATAGCCCCGGATCGCAAAAAAGACCCCGGGCCTTTGTTTGATTGGTCGCGAGTCAGGGAAGTGGGTGGCTGGCGTCCCTTGGTTTTGATAAAAAAGCAGGATCGCTGATTCGGCGGGCGTGGGCGAAGGCGGCGGAGGCGACGAGCACGAGGAGGGCGCGCAGGGCGACGTCGGCGGGGCCGATGGGGGTGTCGCCTCCGAAGCAGCCGCAGGCGATGTCGAGGCCGCGCCACCAGGCGGAGGCGATGGCGGCGAAAAATGTGGCGGACATTGCGAGAGCGAGCAGCCAGGCGGCGGCGAGCCAGCGGCGGCCGACGAGAAGGGCGAGGGCGATGACGAGTTCGAGCCAGGGAAGAGTGTGGGCGACGAGGGTAGGGCCGGGCGCGGGGAGGAGGCGGTAGTGGCCGATGGCGACGGCGAAGGCGGCGGGGTCGAGGAGCTTGGGCGCGGCGGCGGCGAGCAGGAGCGCGGCGAAGCCGAGGCGGGCGACGCAGGCGAGGGCGGCGGCGAGGGGCGGCTTCATGGCGCGGGGTTCCAGGCGGGCCAGCCGCCTTCGAGGGCGTGGATGTTTTCATCGGCGAGTTCGCGGCGGAGGCGGGCGGCGATGCGGGCGGCGGTGCCGCAGGCGGGCGAGTCGCAATACACGACGATGGGCGCGCCGGGCTCCCAGCGGTCGAGGAGGGCGGGCAGGAGGGTTTCCCACTCGGCTTCGGTGAAGCGGAGCGCGCCGGGCACATGGCCGCGGGCGAAATCGCTGGGGGCGCGGGCATCGAGCCAGAGCGTTTCCGCGTAGCGGGGGGCGGCGCGAATCTCGGCGAGCGTGAGGACGTGCGCGGGGCGATTTTCGGCCGCGGCGGGAGCGGCCGCGGCGGGCCGCCAGTGGGCGGGGGAGAGGGCGGCGAGGAGCGCGAGGAGACCGGCGAGCGCGCAGAGCTCGGCGGCGGGGCGGACTATGGGGCGGGCCGGTTTAACGCACGCGGACATGGATGGTTTTGGTTTCCTCGTGTCCGGAGGGCAGGCGCACGGTGGCGCTGATGATGGCGCTGGCGGCGGCGGTGGTGTCGGTCGGGGTGATCTCGATGCGGTGGGTGTGCGGTTTTTCGTCGGGGAGGAGGCGGGCTTCGAAGCCGGGGGTGGCGCTGGCGACGCGGACGATCTCGGCCCGGGCCTCGGGGGCGAGGGTGAGGCGGGCGCTTTGGGCCGAGGGGGCGGCGGCGCGGTCCCAGGTCATGATGCGGGGGATGACGGTGAACCACTCGGCGATGTCGATGCGGAGGGTGAGGGCGTAGGGTTCGCGGCGGTCTTCGTCGGTAGTGATGAAGAGGTGGCGTTGCTGCGGGCCGACGGCGCCCTGGGCGGCGAAGTGAACGGTGAGCACGCCATTTTGGTCGGGAGCGTAAACGGAGAGATCGGGAGTGCCTTTGGCGCAGCCGCAGGTGGAGCGGATTTCGGTGATACGAACTTTTTGCGCGCCGGTATTTTTGAATTCGAAGCGAGTGGTGAGGTCGATCTCGCCGGGGGCGAGGCGGCCTTCGAAATCGAGGGATTTCCAGACGAGTTCGGCGCGGGCGGAGGGCGCTAGGCCGAGGACGAGGGCGAGGGCGAGGGCGAGGATAGATCGGGATGGCATCGGCAGCGGCGGGCGGGCGGAGGCAGCGGGCATAAAAAACGCCGCCGACCAGCTAAGACTGGTCGGCGGCGGATGGGAAGCGGAGACGGGGTGGATTTTGAGTTCCAGACCTAGCCGCGATGCATCGTCTGTTTAGTTACGGATGCCAAGGGCGGTAAGGGTCTCGTAGGTGAGACCGCCTTGGGGCAGGTTATTGGCTGCTTGGAAGCTGGCAACGGCCTGCTGGGTGGATTTGCCGTAAACGCCGTTCACTGAGCCCACGTTGAAGTTACGTCCGTTGAGGCTTGTCTGGATGGCGGCGACGAGTTCGGGGGAGACGTTGGTCTCGCAGAGCACGCGGCGCCATTCGAGGCGGCTTTGGCCTTGGGCGACCTGACGAGTGACGCTGGAGTATTCGGCAGGGATGACGCGTTTCTCGGTGCGGGCGGGAGTCTTTACCTTCTGCACCTTCACGGTGGAGTATTCGGCGGGGACTACGATTTTTTTGATCTGCGCGGGTTGGTCGATGACGGTGCGCTTCACGGTTTCGTAAACAGCCGGGATTTGTTCGGTGCGGAAGGAGGCGGGGGCGACGACGACCTGACGGGAGACGGTCTCATAGACGGCCGGGTCGGTGACGTAGCACATGATCTCGCCGGTCTCGCCGTCGAACTTTTGAAGGGCGCCGGTGCCTTTCGTCCAGTAGCTGCGCTCGGGCTTCACGAGGACGCGCTCGGTGCGGGTCTCGAACTTGGCGGCGACGGGAATCTCGCGGGTGTAGGCGGGGGATTTGAGGATGCGCTCCTCGACCTCCTTGTAGGTGGCGGGGATGACTTCCTGACGCTCGCTAGCGCCGCGGGTCATGATACGCTCTTCGACGGTTTCGAGCACGGCGGGAATCTCGATGAGCTCGAAGCTCTCCTCACGGGCGAGGACGCGCTCGTTCACGGTGCTCATGGTGGGGGAAACAAGCACGCGGGTGTAGCACTCGCCGGGTTTGGCGTTGGGGGGCGCGCTGGTGTTATCGACCATGGTGGGGGCCTGGGCGGGCGCAGGGCGGGTGGGCGCGGACTTGGCCGGCGCGGGCTCGGCCTCGGGCGCGGATTGGTGGAAACGATTCAGGGAGCGGTGGTGGCGCTCGATCCGAGGGTCGACCTGAGCAAAGAGGCTGCTTGCGGTGCAAACGGCGAGGCCGAGGAGCAGAAGGCTTGGAGTGGTTTTCATGGTTGTAGGATTTTATTGACGCAAAAGAGGCCCTGCAGGGATTCAGAAGGCCGTCTTCACTTCAACCCCGTTTTTACAACTTGGGCGGCCAGTTACAAGCGAGTGATTGTTATGTAAATGTAAATATGGTCGCGCGGCGCGGCGTTGGAGACGCAGCAGCGAGGGAGGGCGGCGGACGATGCGGAGTGATGGAAAAGGCCGCCGGGAAAGTTGGATCGCCCAGGGAAAGGTTAGGGGGCGAGGGGGGAGCCGAGGCTGCGTTTCAGTAAATTTTCGGCGGCAGGGGGCAAGGTGTCGGCCGCGAGCGTCCATTCGAGGTAGGCGTGGACGAGGGGGTGTTGGCGAGCGTTGCTGCGGAGCGACCAGAGGGCGGAGCGGAGCAGGAGGTCGCGACGCACCTCTGGCGGGGCCTCGGCGAGATCGGGCGGCGGAGCGGAGGCGGGGCGGGGTAGGCCTTGCCAGCGCTCGGCCGCGCCGAGGTCGGCGTGGTAGGCGAGCGGGCCGAGCAGGCCTTGCAAATCCTGGTAGTGGCCGCCGGCGAAGAAGCGCCCCCAGAGCGCGTCGAGCTGGGCGAGCTCGGAGAGCGGGGCGTCGGGATCAGAGGGCCAGGCGTAGGTGCGGAAATCGGCGATGCGCGCCCAGGACTCGGCGTCGAGCCCGGTGGGGGCGGGGCCGTCGGCGTGGCGAAAGTGAAAACCAAGCACCAGGCAGAGCAGGTAGGCCTCGTCGGGCCGGGCGGCGGCGAGGCGAGCGGAGAAGGCGGGCAGCAGCCAGGGGTTGTCGCGCAGGAGCCGGTCGTAGAAGCCGAGCAAGGGCGGCAGGGCGCCCTCGCGTTTATCGGCGGGTAGTTTGAAGTGAAGCGCGGGGAGAGCGGGCAGGGCGAGCTCGGGAGTAGGGCGCAGGTAGTAGTGGGTGAGCCATTGCTGCGCATCGAAACCCTCCACGAGGGTGGGCGCGCGGTAGGCTTCGACGCGGAGGGTGTGTTTGAGGGTGAGGGTCCGGCCGGGAGCGGTGTGGGCGGATGGGACGCCGATCACCG
>CAZOGV010000102.1:4349-10466 GCA_964579225.1 uncultured Akkermansia sp.
GGAGGCGGGGTCGATGAGCCGCAGGGTCAGGGTGTAGTCGCCGAGCGGATCGCGGTCGGTGGTGCCGAAGCGAAGCGGGGTGCCGGCGGCGACGGCGACGGAGCTGCGCTCGACGGGGCGGAGGAGGCCGGGTTTGCGGACCTCCATTGCGAGGCGCGAGTCGGCGGAGGGTGCGGCTTCGGTGGCGGGGTGGTTTGTTCGCGCGGTGATGAAAACAACCTGGCCGCGGTAAACGCGTTCGGGCGGGGTGAATGGCGGTTTGAAGAGGAAGAGGTCGGGCTGGCGGGGCAGCAGGGTGAGCACGAACTCGACCTCGGGCGCGGCGGCGGTTTCAAGGTGGAGGAGGCTCGTGGCGGGGTCGGAGCGATGCGCGCAACCCGCGCCCAGCGCGAGGAGGGCTACGATGATGAGCAGGCGGCGAAGGCGCTTCGACATAAAGATGGCTGGATTCAAATCACGGGTAACGGACGGGCTCAAGGCGAAGGGCGCAGAGTTGAGGCAGAGTTGGGAAAAGCGCGGCGGCGCTTGTGCGTGGGCGCTCGGGGGCTAAAGCATGGGGCATGTCCGAATCGATAGCCCCCGCATCCAAGCCCGATCCCGCCGCGTCGGGTGCGGATAGGCGCGCGATTTTATCGGCTTGGGTGCTTGTGGCGGCGACGGCGGCGGTGTTTTGGCCGGTGACGCGTTGGATCATGGCGGAGGCGGTGGCGCGGGAACAGATTCGGCAGGCGTTTATCCTGCTGGTGGCGGCGGTGGCGTTGGTGATTTGGAAATACTGGCCGAGGCTGCGGGTGACGGGGGAATCGGGCAACCGGGCGCTCATGTTGGTGGCGCTGGCGTTCGCGTTGGTCGGGACGGCGGGGCTGGCGGGGTGGTCAGTGTTGGTATTGCCGGCCTTCGCGCTGGCGGTGGCGGGGTGCTTGCAGGCGCTGTTCGGCGTCGAGAGCTTTCGGTATTTTCGGCCCTTGGTGGCGGGCGTGGGGGCGTTGTTGGTGATCATCGTGGCGTTTCCGGTGCTGGACTGGCCGCTGCGTCAGCTGGCGGCGGTGGGCTCGACGCAGTTGCTGGCGGCGCTGCGGCTCGCGCCACAGCTCACGCTGGCGGGCACGTCGGCGGATCCGCAATTGGTGCTCTCGGTGGCGGAGGGGCATTTTCTGGTGGCGACGGAGTGCAACGGGTTTGGTCTCATCACCTCGGGCGCTTTGGTGGCCATCCTGGCGGGCGGCATCGCGGGGCGGCGGTGGTGGGCGGTGACCCTGCTGGTGCCGGCGGCGCTGGTGACCGGTTTCGTGGTCAACGTGCTGCGCATCCTGAGCATTTCCACGACGGCGCGGTATTTCCCGGACCACTACGACGCGCTGCACGAGATCGTGGGCACGCTGGCGCTGTGGGGCGGGCTGGGGCTGGTCGGCTGGCTGGCGTGGCGGCCGCCGCAGATTGAAGCGGCGGCGCCGGCGGGTGGATGAGAGTCGAGGGGCGGGGGCCCGACGTATCGGGGTGAACTTTGCCCCGCCCTCCAGAGGCGGCGCAGGCGCGCCCCGTTTAACCCGGATTCCGCGGTTGAGCGGTCAGTGTGGCTCGTTTCGTGAGAAACGGGAGTTTGGGAGCCGCCGCACCGTTTTGTCCCGCCTCTCACGAGGCAGGCCACGTCCAATCGTGGAATCGAAGTTTAGTTCATGTGCCAGATGGCGAGGTTGAGGCAGGAGGCGAAGGCGACCCAGAGGACGTAGGGCGTCCAGAGCAGGGCGGAGGGACGGTCGGCGCGAGCGAGGCGGGGCTGTATCCAGGCGACAACTACGAGGAGCGGCCCGATGACGAGCAGGCCGGCGGCTGGGGTGCGGAAATAGAAAAAGGCCCAGGACCACGCGCCGTTGAGCGCGAGTTGAAACCACCAGGCGCGGAGGATGAGGGTGCGGTCCGTTCCGGTGGGCAGGCGCCAGATGCGCCACGCGACGACGGACATGGCGATGTAGAGGAGCGTCCAGGCCGGGCCGAAGAGCCAGGAGGGAGGGTTCCATGCGGGTTTCGCGAGCGTCGGATACCAGTCGCTTACGCTGCTTGCGGTGGCGATGCCGCCGAGCGCGGCGACGGTGAAGGCGGCGATTAGGAAACCGATTAAGGGCCCGTCAGAAAATTATTGTCGCAATCTGACTCGATCTTTTGGCCGGGGGCGGTGTTGCGCGCTCAGTTACAGCCGCTCGCGGATGCTCCCTCGCGCTCGCCTTGCCCTCGACCAAAATCTCAGCGTCGTCTTGCGACACTTATTTCCTGACAGACCCTAAAACGAGTAGGGAGCGAAGCGTGGAGGTGCGGGACATCGATGGGAAAAGGGCGGGCTGGAGAAGAGCATGCTCCGGAAATATTCAGGGGGCGGCGAGCTGGGCACGACGCTTTTCTTCGACCACGATTACCTCGCGATTGGTGCGGTTTCAATCCGCGCACCCCTCGCGGGGCGCGACGTGCAGAAGCTCGCCGCGTATCGGCGCATGCACGGTCGGGGGTGAGGGCGGGTGCCCTCATCCGAAGTTTCGGAATCACGGGCGGGACGCCCGTGCCACTTTGCGAGTTCAGCCTAGAAACGGCGATAGCCGCAACGCATCTCGCACAACCTGCTGATCATCTGCCGATCGCACCGACCGCTCAACGCACCCGCCGGGTGCGCCTTCGGGTCATTACAATCACCATCTGCTTCAGCATCTTGCACGATCTATCGTCGGGGCTATCGCCGTTTCCAGGCGTCAGGCCTTCGCGAGCGCTTGCTCGAGGTCGGCCTTCAGGTCGGCGAAGTCTTCGCAGCCGAGACTCAGGCGGATGTAGTCGGGCTGCACGCCGGAGGACGTTTGCTGCTCGGGCGTGAGCTGGCTGTGGGTCGTGCTCGCGGGGTGGATGGCGAGGGACTTGGCGTCGCCGATGTTGGCGAGATGGCTGAAGAGGCGCAGCGCGTTGATGGTGTTTTTCGCGCCTTCGAAGCCGGTCTTCACGCCGAAGCCGAGCAGGCCGCCGTATCCGCTGGTCAAATACTTGTTGGCCGCGGCGTGGTATTTGGAGCCGGGCAGGCCGGGGTAGTTGACCCAGGCGACCTTGGGGTGGTCCTTAAGGAAATGCGCGGCGGCGAGGGCGTTTTGGCAGATGCGCTCCATGCGGAGGTGCAGGGTCTCGATGCCAATGAGGGACTGCCAGGCGTTGAAGGGGGAGATGCAGGCGCCGACGTCGCGCAGGAGTTGCAGGCGGAGTTTGAGGGCGAAGGCGACGTTGGCCCCGCCGGCGGGCGGGAAGGCCTTGAAGGCGTCCCAATGCACGAGGCCGTGGTAGGAGGGATCAGGCGTGGTGAAGCCGGAGAAGCGACCGGAGCCCCAGTCGAAGTTGCCGCCGTCCACCACGATGCCGCCGATGGAGGTGCCGTGGCCGCCGAGGTATTTGGTGGTGGAGTGGACGACGATGTTCGCGCCCCACTCGAAGGAGCGGTGGAGGATGGGGGAGAGGCAGGTGTTGTCGAGAATGAGGGGCACGCCGGCCTGGCGGGCGATGGCGGCGACCTCCTCGACGGGGAAGATGTTGAGCGCGGGATTGCCGAGCCCTTCGCCGTAGAAGGCCTTGGTGTTGGGGCGCAGGGCGCGGCGGAAGGACTCGGGATCGTCGGCGTCCACGAAGCTGATCTCGATGCCGAGCTTGGGCAGGGTGTGGTGGAAGAGATTGTAGGTGCCGCCGTAGAGCTGGGCGACGGAGACGATGTGGTCGCCCGCGCCGGCGATATTGAGGATGGCGTCGGTGATGGCGGCCTGGCCGGAAGAGTGGGCCACGGCGGCGGTGCCGCCCTCGAGCGCGGCGATGCGCTGCTCGAAGACATCCGTAGTGGGATTCATGATACGGGTGTAGATGTTGCCCAGTTCCTTGAGGGCGAAAAGGTTCGCGGCGTGCTCGGTGTCGCGGAAGACGTAGCTCGTGGTCTGGTAGAGCGGCACGGCGCGCGAGCCGGTGGCGGAGTCGGGCGTCTGGCCGGCGTGGAGTGATTTGGTGCCGAGGCCGGCGGGATAGGGTTTGAGGGAAGACATGGCGGGTGAAAGCGGGATGGTAGGGGAAAGGTGACCGCGCGGTGAAGTCGCAAGAAGAGAGGGGCCGCAAGGACCGAGGGACGCGGGGCTTGCCAGCGCAGGTGATTGGCGGGAGAACGGCGAAGGCTAATTTTATGAAGAAGACCCTTTCACGATTTTTCGCGCGCGCGGTGTGTCCGGCGTTTCTGTTAATGGCTTCGGTGGTGCAGGCGGAGATGCGCACGCTGACCGATACGCAGGGGCGCACGATCCAAGCGGACGTGATCGCGGTGGAGGGCGATCAGGTAAAAATCCGCCGCGCCGATGGTCAGACGTTTAACCTGCCGATGGATCGGTTGGTGGAGTCCGACCAGAAGGCCTTGCGCCAGTGGGCGAAGGAGGAGGCGGCCAAGCCGCAGCCCCTGCCGCCGGGGGCCTTTCAGGTCCAGATGAGCCGGGGCAAGTTCGCCAGCGAGACGGTATTGACCGATGTGCGGCTGACCAATGGAAGCACGGTGAAAAACGGCCGCGAGACCACGGAGGAGAAGTGGGGCTTCAGCTTCATGTTGAACAACCGCAGTTCGGTGCAACTCGATACGCTGCGCGCGGAATACATCCTCTTCGCGACCAAGGATGATGTTCACAAGGACAAGATGGAGGGATTTCGCCGGGCCAAGCATCGCACGAAAATCGAAACGGTCCCGGCCTACGGACGCCTGGATTTTCGGACCGAGACGGTGTCAGTTTTCAAAATGAAATATCGGGGAAACATCGTGTCCGCCGCGACGGGGGACAGTCGCAGCCGCGAGACATTGCACGGGATTTGGATAAAAATCTATCGCGGGGACGAACTCATCTACGAGGCGACCTCGCCGGAGAGTCTGATGCGCTCGGAAAAATGGTGAGCGTCGGCCAGGACGGCGGGGAGAGGGGGCGGGCGCCGCGCGCGGGCAAAGGCGCGGCCTTGTTCTCGGCATGAGCGCGGCCTTGTTGGCCGTCGCGGTGTTGTTGTTGGCGGCGGCGCAATTTTCCGTGCGAGCGGCGCGGAGAAAACGCACCTGGCTGGTGGCCTTGATCGCCACCGAGCTCGGGCACGTGTGGACCGTCGCCGCGCTGGCGGTAGCGGGAGCGGGAGCGGTGTGCGGCGGCGCGGTCGGGTGGATGGCGGCAGGCGTGGGCTTGCTGGCGGCGGCGGGTTTTGCGCGTCCGGCGTGGATGGCGTGGCGCATGAGCGCGGGCATTGAGCGGGAGTTGGTGCGGATTTTTGGCCAGACTGCGGACGCGGGTGGCGACCGAAGCGCGGGGAAGGCCCTGTGGTCGTGGTGGCGTTTGTTGCGGCGGCCTATGCAGACGGAGCGGGTCGCGGTGGAGCGCTTCGATGCGGATGGGCGGGCGGTGGACTTTTACCGGGCGCGGGTCGGGATGGGAAACGCGGCTGCAGCGGCGGGCGGCGCGCCCTGCGTGGTGTTGGTGCATGGGGGCGGCTGGGACGGCGGCGACCGCACGGAGTTGGCGGCGTTTAACCACTGGCTAGCGGTGCGCGGGGTGGCGGTGGCCTCGTTCGACTATCGCCTGGCGCCGGCGTTTCCGTGGCCGGCGCAGCGGGAGGATACGCGTGTCGTGGTAAACTGGATACGCGCGAATGCGGCGGCCCTGGGGGTGGACGCGGGGCGTTTGATCCTGGTGGGCCGCAGCGCGGGGGCGCAGATCGCGACGGCTACGGCCTACGGCGAGGCCCTGCCGGGGGTGCGCGCGGTCGTGGCGCTATACGGCGTGCACAATCTGGAGTTCGTGTGGTCGATCCGTTCGGAGCGGGATTCGCTAAATTCGGACAAGTTGATGAAGCAATACCTCGGCGGTGCGCCGGAGGGCGGGCGCGAGGCGCTCTATCGCGAAGGCAGCGCGGAGCTGCTGGCGCACGCGGGCGCGCCGCCGACTCTGATCATGCACGGTGCGTTGGACGAATTGGTGTGGTGTCGGCACAGCGAGAAGCTGGCGGCAGCGCTGGCGCGAGTGGGCGCGTCGCATGTGTTCGTGCGCCTCCCGTGGGCGACACACGCCGGCGAGGCGAATCTGCATGGTTCAT
>CAZOGV010000103.1:0-3407 GCA_964579225.1 uncultured Akkermansia sp.
CGGCGACCAAAATCTCCGCGCCAACTTATGACACTTATTTAGTTACAGGCCCTAAGTGGCGAGATGCGTTCGTCGCCGGGAGCTCATGGCCGCGGTCCGACCTCGGTATTGGCGGCGATGCGGAGGAGCATGCGGGCGCGGCACTGATGGGTTGGCCGCAGCCTTGTTCCCAGTTGCGCCCGGGCGCGGGGTTTGCGGGCATGCGCGGTATCGTGTCGTCCTTACAATCCGAAGTTGTCGCTCCTTTGTTCACGCCGGTCGTTCCGCCGACCGATCCGACGGCGGAACGCGAGCTGGCGTGGGTGGGCGACGCGGTGCTGGGGCTCTTCGCCCGCGAACACGTGTTGCGACGTATCGGGAAAATTGATACGCAGGCGTTTCTCACCCTGACGAGCAACGCCTTCCTGACTGGCATCGGACGGCCGACGCGGGTGGAGGCGGAGATCGGGCTGGTTTACCGGCGCGACGGACTGGCGGCGGCCTTCGCCTATATCGAGGCCCGCGTGGTGCCGCTGTGGCGCACGCAGGAAGGTCGGCGGACGCGGCAGCGGCGGGGGTGATTTCTGCAAAAACATCCGACCTGGCAGGAGCTTTTAAGCCGAACTTGCCGGGGGCGAAAGTTGGACCCACCTTACTCTCATGAAAGAAATCATTTTCGAGGTGCTTGAGGATGAGGTTGATGGCGGGTTCACCGCCTCTGCGCTGGGAGTTGGCATCCATACCGAAGGCGACACGCTCGACGAACTCCGCGCCAACGTGAAGGAAGCCGTGGCCTGTTATTTTGACGAGACCATGGAGGCCCCTGCGGTGATCCGTTTACATTTCGTGCGCGACGAAGTTCTGGCTCGATGAAGTTGCCCCGCGATGTCTCCGGGGCCGAGCGGATTGGCGCTTTGCGTGCGCTGGGCGCGCCGGTTTCGGTTGAGATTCCCGGTCATCGATCACGGCGCGCCCGGCGGTCACGCCCTACCTTCGATCAAAAGTTCAAACACAGACAGGAATGCGCCGACGGCGCACAAGTGTCTGTGCCACTGGGGAGCGGGTTTTCGCGGGGTGGGGTTTTCTTTTGCGCCGGAGGGCGCTTCTTGCGGCGATTCCCCTTTCGCCATGCCCAACGCTCTCGCCACCGCCAAGTCGCCTTACCTCCGCCAGCACGCCAATAATCCGGTGGACTGGCTCGAATGGGGCGAGGCCGCGTTCGCCCGCGCCCGGGCCGAGAACAAACCCATTCTGCTCTCCATCGGCTACTCGACCTGTCACTGGTGCCATGTGATGGCGCGCGAGTCCTTTGAAAACGAGGCCATCGCGGCGCAGCTCAACCGCGACTTCATCCCGGTGAAACTCGACCGCGAGGAGCGGCCCGACGTGGATCGCGTTTACATGACCTATGTGCAGGCGCGCACCGGTCACGGGGGCTGGCCGCTCAACGTATTCATCACGCCGGACCTGAAACCGTTTTTCGGCGGCACCTACTTCCCGCCCGACGAGCGTCAGGGGCGACGGAGTTTTCCCTCGCTGCTCGGCGCGGTCGCCGAGGCCTGGCGAGAGAAACGCGCGGACCTCGAGGCCGAGGCGGAGCGTGTGCTGGCGTCCTTGAAAAACCACTACGCCGATCGGGCGGCCTCGGTGGCGGATGCCGGGGGGCCGGCGAATCCGGGCATGTCGCAGGCATCGCCGTTGCACGAGGCGGCGGGCGACGCGTTTGAGCGCGGGTTCACGCATCTCTACGAGAGTTTCGACGAGGAAAAGGGCGGCTTCGGCGGGGCGCCGAAGTTTCCGCGTTCGGGCAACATCGACTTCCTGCTGCGGGTGGCCGCGCTTCAGGGCGGCGGGGCGACGGAGACGGGGCGCGAGGCGCTCAAGCTCGCCGCACACACGCTGCGGCGCATGTGCGAAGGCGGCATCCACGACCACCTCGGGGGCGGTTTTCACCGCTACTCGGTGGACGACGCGTGGTTCGTGCCGCACTTCGAGAAAATGCTCTACGACCAGGCGCAGATCGCGCGCAACCTGCTCGACGCGGCGCGCGCCACGGGCGACGAGCGCCTGGCGTGGGCGGCGCGCGGTGTATTCGATTATTTGATACGCGACTTGTCGCATCCGGGCGGCGGGTTTTTCTCGGCGGAGGACGCCGACAGCGACCACGCGGCGGAGGACGGCGGAGGACACGCGGAGGGCGCGTTCTACGTGTGGACGCGCGCGCAGCTCGACCGGGTGCTGCCGCCGGCGGAGGCGGCGTTGGTGTGCGCGCATTTCGGGGTCGAGGCGGAGGGCAACGTGCCGGCGGAGCTCGATCCGCACGGCGAATTCACCGGACGGAATATTTTGATGCAGAGGCGTCCGTTTGCGGAGACGGCGGCGGCGCTCGGCTTTGACGATGTCGCGGGCGCGGCGGATCGGCTGGCGGCGGCGCTGGATCGTTTGCGCGCAGTGCGGGCGGCGCGCCCGAGGCCGCATCTGGACGACAAGATCATCGCGGCGTGGAACGGGCTGGCGCTCTCCGCGCTGGCGCGCGCGGCGGTGCATCCGGCGGCGTGCCTGGCGGACAAGCGTCCGTTTTATCTGGAGGCGGCGCTGCGCTGCGCGCGATTTATCCAGGCGGAGTTGTTCGACGCGAAGCGCGGGGTGTTGTTGCGCGCGTGGCGCGACGGCCCGGCGGCGATAGACGGGTTCGCGGAGGACTACGCGTGCGTGATCGCGGGTCTGCTCGACCTGCATCAGGCGACGCTCGATCCGCAATGGCTGCGCTTCGCGGAGAAATTGCAGGCGACCTTGGACGCGCATTTTTGGGACGAGGCGGAGGGCGGTTATTTCTCCGCGCCGGCGGACACGGAGTTGGTGCTGCGTTTGAAGGACGACTACGACGGCGCGGAGCCGACGGCGTCGTCGGTGGCGCTGGCGAATCTGGTGCGGCTCTCGGTGCTGGCGGGCGAGCCGGCGGCGACCGGGGCGGCGGCGGGTGCCGAGGTAATCGCGCCGTATCGGGTGCGCGCGGTGCGCACGGCGCTGGGGCTGCGCGCGCAGTGGAGCGGCGCGCCGCACGCGTTGCCGGTGTTGTTGTGCGGCGTGGCGGATTTGTTGGCGGAGCCGGCGCACGTGGTGCTGGCGGGCGATCCGCGCGATCCGGCGTTCACCGCGCTGGCGAGCGTGGTGCATGCGGCGCCGCCGTTTAGCGCGCCGCTGTATATGCTGACGCCGGATTGCGCGGCGTGGGCGGCGGAGATGAGCGCGGCGGGCGGCAGGCCGACGGCGTATCTGTGCCGAGATCTGGCGTGCCAGGCCCCGGTGACGGAGGCGGCGGCGTTGCGGGAGTTGTTGGCCAGCGGGTGAGGTTTTCGGCGGGCACGGAGGCCCGCCCTCCAGGGTGGGTCAGACCTCGGCGGACACGGAGGTCCGCCCTCCAGGGT
>CAZOGV010000103.1:3507-10381 GCA_964579225.1 uncultured Akkermansia sp.
CACGGAGGTCCGCCCTCCAGGGTGGGAGGCAGCGCTTCTGGAGGGCGGGACTCTGTTCCCGCTGTTATACTTGCATTTGAGAGCGTGTCTCAATATCGTTTTCGCCTTATGTGTAAAATCCTTCGCTACATTGGTTTGCTGGGGCTCGCCCTCGCGCTCTTCGGGTGCGGAGTGAAATCGGATGAGAAGCTCATCGTGGCCTTGAAGCCGGATAAAAACCCCGAGGTGTTGCGCGCGGAGAAGGCGCAGCTGGAGGTGTATTTGAGCGAGCGTCTGGGGCGTCCGGTGGAGGTGATCATCCCCCTTTCCGCGACGGTGATTTTTGAGGGTTTTGCCAACGGGACGATCGATTTGGGGTATTTGTCGGCCACGGATCTGGTGAACGCGCGTGCGCGCGGGGTGGCGGATTTGTTGCTGGCGGGCGAGTTTGCCGACGGACGGGCGGCCTACGACAGCTATTGGGTGGTGAAAAAGGACGCGCCTTATGCGTCGATCGAGGATTTGCGCGGCAAGCCGGTCGCGTTTTCCAGTCGCACCAGCACGAGCGGGTTTGTGGTGCCCTTGCACGATTTGCAGAAGCGCGGGCTGCTGGGCGAGGACGCCGATCCGGCGGGCTTTTTCGGGGCGGGCAACGTGTTTTACGGCGTGGGCTACGTGTCGGCGATCGAGCGCGTGCTGGCGGGCGAGGCGGAGGCGGCGGCGGTGTCTTACTACGTGCTCGACGAAGACAAGCATCTCTCGGCCGAGCGTCGCGCGGGGCTGCGCATGTTGCAGCGTCAGGGGCCGGTGCCGAGTCATGTGCTGGCGGCGCGGGCGACGCTGGCCGCGGCCGAAACGCAAAAATTGCGCGAGGCGTTGTTGGGCTTGAACGAACCGGCGAACACGGAGCTGCGTGATCGTTTGTTCACGACAAAACTGGTGCGGGCGGAGGCCGAGGCGCACACGGCGTCGCTGGCCGAGGCGCTGGCGCTGGCGCGAAAGGCGCGGGGATAGTGAGCGGGCGACGCGAGGAGACTATTTCCGCGTCCGCGAGCGCCTCCCATCTGGAGGTGCGCGGGTTCGGGCTGAAGCGCGGCGAGCGCTGGCTGGTGCGCGGGCTCGATCTGGCGGTGCCGCGCGGCAAGTTCGTAGCCGTGGTGGGTCCTTCGGGCGTGGGCAAATCGTCGTTTCTCGCGGCAGTGGCCGGGTTGCTCGACCCGACCGAGGGCGAGGTGATCGTGCGTTGTCGCGATGGCTGCGATCACCGGCCGCTGGAGTTGCAACACTGCACGGGCATCGTGTTTCAACAAAACCTGCTGGTGCCGAACGCGACGGTGTTGACCAACACGCTGGCCGGGCGCTTGGGGCGGCACTCGGCTTGGCGCACGCTTTTTGGTTTTCCGCGCCAGGACCGGAAGGCGGCCTATCGCATCCTGTGCGACCTGGGGCTTTCGGAGCATGTGCATCGCTGGAGTTGTCAGACCTCGGGAGGCGAGCAGCAACGCACGGCGATCGCGCGGGCCTTGTTGCAGGAGCCGGATCTTTATTTGGCGGACGAGCCGGTCTCGAGTCTCGACGCCTACCTGACGGGGCGGGTGCTGGGTTTGTTGCGCCAGGAGGCGCACGAGCAGGGGCGCACGGTGTTGTGCGTGTTGCACAGCGCGGAGCTGGTGGAGCGCTTCGCGGATCTGGCGCTGAGCTTCGATCCGGGTGATCCTACGAATTGGAAGGTGCGGGAGGTGCGCCGATGAAACCGCGCGCAACCAAGACTCCTGCGACCCCCGTCGCGACCGCCGGCTTCCCCGCCGCCGCATCGACGCCGCCCGGTCTGCCGGCGGAGCCGCCGCCTCCGCCGCGCATCAACATCTTCACGGTGACGATCGCGGCCTTCGCACTGG
This sequence comes from uncultured Akkermansia sp., assembly GCA_964579225.1. GTDB lineage: Bacteria > Verrucomicrobiota > Verrucomicrobiia > Opitutales > Opitutaceae > IMCC26134_A. Next base: position 5,385 of record CAZOGV010000103.1, read on the forward strand.
CGGTGATCGCGTCGTGGCCGGCGATGCGCGGGTCGGGGCGCGATCTCGACACGTGGGCGAATCTCACGCGTTTCCTGGGCCATTTTTTTCCGCCCGACTGGTCGGTGTGGCGGGAGACGCTGCGCGCTCTGGGCGAGACCTTTCAGATCGCGATTTTGGCGACGGTGTTCGCGACCTTGATTTCGCTGCCGCTGGCGGTGTTCGGCGCGCGGACCATCGCGCCGGCGTGGATGGTGGCGGCGGCGCGCCTGTTCATGAATTTTTCCCGCACGGTGCCGAGTCTGGTGTGGGCTTTGTTTGGCGTGGCGATCGTGGGGGCCAATCCGCTGGCGGGCGTGGTGGCGTTGACTATGTATTCACTCGGGTATCTCGGGAAGTTTTTCAGCGACGCGTTCGAGTCGGTGGACGCCGAGGTGGCTCGCGGGCTTTCGGCGCTGGGGGCGAACCGGGCGCAGGCGTTTCAGTATGGCTTGTGGCCGCACGCGAAGCCGCTGATCGCGAGCCATGTGTTGTGGATGCTTGAATACAACCTGCGCGCGGCCTCGATCATCGGCTACGTGGGCGCGGGCGGGCTGGGCGCGCAGCTGGCGAGCTACTACGAATACTACGCGTGGGACAAGGTGGCGACGGTGCTGATCTTCATCCTCGCGCTGGTGACCTTGCTCGACCTGCTCGGCGAATGGGTGCGGCGGCGCATCACGCGTTCGCTCGGGGTGCGGCGCTGAGGATGTGGCGCGGGCGAGTTTTGCAGCTTCTTGCCCGCTCGCTTTTTTAAAACTAATCGCTTCGTTTTCCGCCGTGTCGTTAACATCCCTTTTAATCGCATGAAGGTGCTGGCCGTCGAAGATGATGCGGTGTCCTTGGCCGTGCTAAGGCACACCTTGCGCAAACTGGGCCACGAGGTGGTGGCGGCGGCCGACGGGGAGGAAGCTTTGCGCATGTTGGAGACCGAGCCGGTGCGCATGATGGTGAGCGATTGGATGATGCCCGGGGTGGATGGGCTGGAGCTTTGCCGGCGAGTGCGCGCGCGGCTGGGCAGCGACTATGTGTATTTCATTTTGCTGACGAGTCGCGAGCCCTCGGCGGACAATCAGCGCGAGGCGATCGAGGCGGGGGTGGACGATTTCCTGAACAAGCCGCTGCGCGAACTGGAAATCTGGATGCGGCTACGCGTGGCCGAGCGCATCCTGCGCTTCGCGACGCAGGTGCGGCAGCTGGAGGAATTTTTGCCGATCTGCGGCTACTGCAAAAAAGTGCGCGACGACCGCAACTACTGGCAGCAGATCGAGAGCTACATCAACACCCGCACGGGCACGGATTTCAGCCACTCGATTTGTCCCGACTGTTACACGCGCGTGCTCGAGCCGCAATTGGCTGCGTTGAAAAAAGAGACTGCGGACGTCGCAGGCTCGGCGAGCCCGGCGATGAACGAGGCGACCGAAAAAAAGAAACCCAGGAAAGCAACCGCTCCGAATGTCCGACGAACGCGTTAAAAAACTAGAGGAGCGAGTGGCGTGGTTGGAGCACCACGTGACGCAGCAGGACAAGGCGATGCTGGAGATGTCGCGCCAGCTGGACCGCGTGCAGGCGGAGTTGTTGCGGGTGCGGGATCGCGTGACGGCGGGGGCGGACGGCGGGCAGGCGGCGAGCGACGCGGCGACGGAGCGGCCGCCGCATTACTGAATCGCCCGGTTGGGGGTTAGATCGGCGGAGAGAAGGACGTGTCGATCGCGGCCCTGCTCCTGCATAAGCCACGCTGGCCACCGGTTCGGCGCCCGCGTAGGGCACCGAAATGGCGGTGGCAGACCACAACGATGGTGCGCGCGGCGGGCGGCACGGTTTGCGGGCGGGCGAGGGGGATCAACTCGCCGTGGTCTCGGGCGCGGCCTCGGGCGGCGCGGATTCGGCGGCGGGCACGGGGTTTTCGGCGAAGGGCCAGACCTGCTTATACCAGGCGAAGGCGGCGGATGCGGCGAGCAGGACGAACAGTGTAGCGAAAATCCCGATACGGCGTTTGCGCGCTGCGGCTTTGTCCACGTAGGGATCGTTGATGTCGAGTTTGCTGCCCTTAGGCAACGTGGCGCGTCCGGTGAGTTTGGTGCCGAAGGGGATGTTGACCTTGACGCGGCCGTTGATGGCCCAGCCGTTGGCCTCGAGCACGGGGCCGATAGTGCGCTGGCGAAGTTTGAGCCAGGCGATGAGCATGGAGGGGCCGGAGATCATGAGGGCGATGCCGAGCACGACGAGGGGGTATTGCCACCAGACAAGGCCGAAGATGTAGCCGATGAGGCCGGTGAGAATGCCGACGATGCCGGTGACGACGATGCTTATGGCGGCGACCGAACCGATGTCCATTTTCTTGGGCGGGCCGGCGGGCGCGGGGGCGGCGTTGGCGGTTTTGTCGGCGGCGGCGGCGAGCTTGGCGTTGCTCTCGGCGTCGGCGGCGGCGGCGCGTTTGGCGACTTGCTCCTCGATCATGCGGAGGAACTTTTTGTAGGGCGCGAAGAAGGCTTGGCGCAAGCTGATGGGGTTGTCGGCGATGGCGAAGATGTTGGCGTCCCAGTCGCGGCCCTGGCGGTCGTAGAAGAGACCGTTGCGGCCGACGAAGAGGTAATCGCTGTCGCCGTTGGTGAAGCAGGCTGCGATTTTGCGGGGCGGGAGACCGGGGCGGGTGAGATTGCAGTAGGCGATGAACATTTTGCTCATCGCGGAGAGCGGGGTGGGGCCGGTGACCTCGATGCAGAGCTCGGTGGCGCGGGTGTCGAGGTAGAGGGTGCCGGCCTGGAAAACGGCGAGCTGGTCGGGCGAATAAAAATCGAGGAAATTGACGTAGTTGTGCAGGAGGGCGCGGAAGTCGCGGGTGTAGCGCAGGAGCTTCTCGACGTTTACGATGGCGTCGAACTCGGGGGCCAAGGCCTGGTCGGCGGCGACGAGGGCGGCGAAGGCGGGCTTGAGGGTTTCGGCGGCGGCGAGGTGGGCCTGGAGTTTTTCCACGCCGAGTCCGCCGGCGGCGTCGCCGATCTTGGCGGCGGCGTGGGCGGTGTAGGCGTCCACCTTGGCTTTGAGGTCGTTCCACTGCGCCTCGGTGAGGGTGGTGACGGTCGCGCCGAGGGCGGGGCTTATGGCGTCGCGGTGGAGGGCGACGAGGCGGACGGCCCAGGCGGGGTTGGTGCCGGCGAGGAGGGGGAGGGGGGCGTCGGCGGCGATGCGGGCGAGGGGGAAGTCGGCGATTTCCTCGGAGGTGATGGTGAGGTCCTTGGCGGCGAGGGCGAGGTATTCGGTTTCGGCGCGGTTGACGGCGCCGAGGGCGCGAGAGTCGAAGGCGGCGAGGCGGGTGCGGGCGAAGTAGTCATCCACCTTGGCGCGCACGGTGGCGACGGCGGCGGCGGCGGCGGCGGTGGATGCGCCGAGGGTGAGGACGTCGGGGCTGTCGCTCTTCTCGGACCAGGCGATGAAGGCGGCCGCGTCGGCGTAGAAGCTGTCGAGGTGGGTCTGGTTGATGCCGGGGGCGCCGGAGCGGTCGGACGCGCCGCCGGTGACGCCGACGACGTCGGCGATGAGGGCGGAGAGGGCGGGGTCGTCGGTGGAGGCGGGGGTGACGAGGCCGTCGCCGTTGAGTTTGGTGGCGGCGAAGAGTTTGGCGGTGTCGGTGGCGTCGGAGAGGGAGATCGCGGTGGCCTCGGGTTTGCCGAGGGAGGCGAGGATGCGGCGGGCGGAGGCGGCGGTGGATTTGCCTTCGGTGGTGTCGGCGAAGACGTTGAGGGGGAGGGTGTCCTTGGAGGAGAGGAGGACGGCGAGGTCCTTGAAGTAGGGCTTGGCCCACTGGATGGCGGCGAGCAGCTCGGGCACGCGGATGCGGCCGTCTTTGTCGAGGTCGAGGAGGGCGAGGGTTTTCTCGTCGAGTTCGAGGCCCTGCACCGGGCAGGAGAGCGCGGCCCAGAGTTTCTGGTCGAGGGTATGGAGATTTTCGAGGTCTGCGGCGGTGGTGAGGGAGACCTGGTCAAAGCCTCCGATGCGGTAGAACTGCCAGGTGTGTGAGGTGCTCATGTGGGTGGGTGCGTTGATGGGACGGTGCGTGGTAGCGGCGAAATCAGAGCGTAGAAGCGGGAGGGCGGCAAGGGATATGCCGGGATTTTGCAGGGGCGCGGCGGGCGTGGGCGAAGGCGGCGGAGGCGACGAGCACGAGGAGGGCGCGCAGGGCGACGTCGGCGGGGCCGATGGGGGTGCCGCCTCCGAAGCAGCCGCAGGCGATGTCGAGGCCGCGCTACCAGGCGGAGGCGATCGCGAGGAGGAACATGGCGGAGAGGGCGAGAGCGAGGAGCCAGGCGGCGGCGAGCCAGCGGCGGCCAACGAGAAGGGCGAGGGCGGTGACGAGTTCGAGCCAGGGAAGCGTATGGGCGACGAGGGCGGGGGGCATCGTGGGCGAGTGGAAGCCGGGTTTTGTTGCCTGGCATCGACATCACGGGCGAGGCGGGGGGGTGGTGGGAGTGGGCGGCCCAGGCCGAGCCACCCATCCGGGTGCAACTCTCCCACGGCTTGGCGGTGGATGTGCGCCCGCGCTGGCCAGAACTCGTCTTGGATTTGGTCGCCCAAGACCAAGAAACTGCGGGTGGATCGCGTTGACCCCAACGCGATATGAGGCCCCTGGATTTCGCTGATGCGTGCGGCACAAGTGAGATTTCCCCACCGGGAGCGCCGGCTTCCAGCCGGCATCTCAGAACAAGCAGTCGGCCGGATGCGTCTCGGTGCACAAGTGCCGGCGCTCCCGGTAAGGAGCGCTGAAAAATTGGGCCTTCGACAATCCGCTGCGTCAATTGCTATAACTCAGCTTTATCACCCTGCTCTCGCTAGCGGGACTGAGATTTGCTTTAAATAGTGCTATGCCTACGTAGCTCGGACTTATATTTTATGATCGTAAAGCTCATTAAGTCAATGACTAATGTTATGATTACCTCTATGTGTGCCGATAAATACCGTAAATTTGCAAATGATGGCTT
>CAZOGV010000104.1:0-10300 GCA_964579225.1 uncultured Akkermansia sp.
TCGGCGAGATCAGCCTGCTGCAAAACGGCTTCGCCGCCGCCGACATCGTGGGCCATCGCGCCGGTCGCTACCTCTCGGTGCCGAAACACGATTTCCTGATTTTCTTCGCGCACGATCCCGCCGTCGCGATGCAATTCGAAGCCATCGCCTCGCGCCGCCTCGGCCGACCAGTGTTCCCGCTCTAGACGCTGTCTTCAAAATAAACCGATGCTTCGTGAGCGGGAAACCAAAAGGCTCAAGCAGAGCGTCGGGGTATTTTGACGCCTAAGGGCCTGTAACGAAATAACTGTTACAACCTGACACGTTCTTTAGGCCGCTGGCTGTGTTGCGCTATCGGTTACAGCCCGCGCAGAGATACGCCCTCAAGCGCGCCTTGCCGGCGACCAAAATCTCCGCGCCAACTTGTGACACTTATTTAGTTACAGGCCCTAGCCGAAAAGCGCAAACGCTCCCTTATCACTGAGGAATGCGCAGCTCCATCCCGATGCGCAGCGTGCCCTCGTTCGGCATCACATCGCGATTCGCCGCGTAGATATCGCGAAAGCGCGAACGCGTGCCGTAGTAACGAACTGAGATCAACTGCAAGGTATCTCCCTTTTGCACGATGTGCCGACGCATCCCTGCGGTCGAAACCGGAGGAGGCGTCTGCACCGCTTGCACAGGCGACTGCGTCCGCACTGGAGGAGGAGGCACGGGGATAGGCTGAATCGGAGTCACCGCCACCGGCGCCGAATACTCCGGCTCGGGCGCCGCGACCCGCGGAACGGCGGCGATCGCCGGCTCGGGAGCATCGATCGCGAAACCACCCTGCGAAGGCTCGTTCACACCCAACGAAGATTGCCGCGTCGTGTCGAGAATCGCCGCGCGCGCCGCCGCCAGTTGCTCCTTGAGTTGCAGGTTTTCGCGCCGCAGACGATCCTCGCTGTCCATGATCCTCGTGCGCTCCACCTGGTTGTCCATCGGCCGTGCGGGCAGGTTGCGCGCGAAATCACGGATGCAGGCCTCGATGCTCTGCAACGCCAGCCGCGCCTGCTCCGTGTTGGGCCGCATCTCGCGATAGCGCCGATAGTGGTAGATCGCCGAGATCGGATCCTTGATGTGCCGATGATAGAGAGTCGCCGCGTCCAGATGCGACTCCGCCGCCGCGCCGCCGCGCTGATCGATCACCTTGAGAAATTGTTTCAACGCGTCCGGCTCGCGTCCCATGCGCATCAGCTCCTTGCCGCGTCGATAATCCGGATCATCCACCTCCGCCGTGAACGGCAGGTTTGTCTGCGGCGCGCAGCCACCACCCGCCAGCCCGGCCAAGGCGAGAGCGGAAAGAAGCACGAGAGAGGGGAGACGACACATGGATTCGGAGACAGGGAGAACAAAAGGAAGTTGAACGAAAATACCCGCAGACCAAGTCTCGCGACTCCCCCGCAGACACAAACCCGAAATGGCCCTCGAATCATCCTTCGTCCTCCGCCGCGCACGCCAGGTTCTTCGCATTGAGCAGGATGCCATCGAAGCCACCCGCGAATCCCTAAACGCCGATTTCGTGGCCGTCGCCCGCGCGGTGCACGCCGCCATCGCCGCCGGCCGCAAACTCATTTTCACCGGGGTCGGCAAGTCCGCCCACATCGCCCATAAACTCGCCGGCACCTTCAACAGCACCGGCGCCCCCTCCTGCTTCCTCGACGCCACCCAAGCCCTGCACGGCGACCTCGGCATGGTCGCCGAAGGCGACATCGCCTTCATCCTTTCCAACAGCGGCCAGACCGACGAGATCCTCAAACTCCTGCCCGGCCTGCGCCGCTTCGGTCTCACCCTCGTCGCCTTCACCGCCAAGCCCGACTCCGACCTCGCCCGCGCCGCCGACCACCGCCTCCTCTACGTCGCGCCCAAAGAAGCCTGCCCTCTGGCCCTCGCGCCCACCGCCAGCACCACCGCCGCCCTCGCCCTCGGCGACGCCCTCGCCATGGTCTTGCTCGAAGCCCGCGGCCTCACTCGCGACGACTTCGCCCGCTACCACCCCGCCGGCAACCTCGGCCGCGTGCTCCTCCTCAAAGTCGGCGACATCATGCGCGCCGGTGACCGCCTCCCCGTCGCCCCCGAAACCGTCACCCTCCAGGACGCCATCCTGCGCATGACCAAAGCCAAAAGCGGCTCCATCGCCCTCGTAAACGCCAAGACCGGCAAACTCACCGGCATCCTCACCGACGGCGATTTCCGCCGCAGCGCCCTCACCGGCCCCGGCTTCCTCGAAAAACCAGTCAACACCTTCATGACCCGCGCCCCCAAGACCATCTCCGCCGACGCCCTCGGCGTGGACGCCCTGCGCGTATTCGAAGCCCACAAAATCGACGACCTCATCGTCGTGGACGCCAAAGGCAAACCCGTCGGACTCGTGGACGGCCAAGATTTGCCGAAACTAAAAATCGTCTGATTCCTATTCGCGATCCAGTTGAGCCTCATGCTCCCGATTCTCACGAATCGGGGACCATGCCGCCAACGTGGCTCGTTTCGTAAGAAACGAGATTCTGGCCGCCCTCAAACCGAACTTATCGGCGGCTGCGCCTCGGGACTCGCGGGCTGACTCGCCGGCGCCGCCGACACCGGCGGCTGCGGCGGCTGCGGCGGCGCTCGCAATAACTCGAAAATCGATTTTTCGCCCAACTGCTTTTTCGGTTCTATCCACTCAAAGACGACCTGCTCCAGCGACACGTCAAACGCCGCCAGCCCCCGACTCGCCTCCGCGTAGTGCTTCGCCGCCTCCGCCACGCTGATCTTCATCCCCTGCAACGCCGCCACCGCCGCGACGTGATCCTGAATCACATCTCGAAAAACCAAGTTCCTCGGCTGCAAACGCAGTGCCGCGAAATGCACGTCCTTCGACGTGATATACGACTTCGCCTCGCCAAACGGATTCACCGTCAGCCCCTGCCCCGCCCCCTCCGCACATTTTGCCCATTCGCATGCGACGAATCGTTTTTCGTCGTCTCGTTTTCCCCATTTGTGACTACAGTGTGCGCATGGCCACGCCCGCTTTCCACCACTCCGACATCTTTCAACCCGGCCCCGACGCCACCGAATACCGCCTCCTCTCCACCGAAGGCGTCTCCACCGCCACCTTCGAAGGCCACACCATCCTGAAGGTCGCCCCCGAGGCCATCACCCACCTCGCCCGCGAGGCCTTCCACGACGCCAACTTCTTCCTGCGCTCCAAACACCTCGCGCAGGTCGCCGCCATCCTCGAAGACCCCGAGGCCTCCGACAACGACCGCTACGTCGCCCTCACCCTTCTGCGCAACGCCGAGGTCGCCGCCGGCGGCATTCTCCCCTTCTGCCAGGACACCGGCACCGCCGCCATCCTCGCCATAAAAGGCCAGCAAGTCTGGACCGGCCCCGCCACCAACGACGCCGAAGCCCTCTCGCGCGGCGTTTACGAGGCCTACACCAAAGAGAACCTCCGCTACTCCCAGAACGCCCCGCTCGACATGTGGAAAGAGGTCAACACCGGCACCAACCTCCCCGCCCAGATCGACCTCATGGCGTCTCCAGGAAGTGAATACAAATTCCTCTTCGTCGCCAAGGGCGGCGGCTCGGCCAACAAGATGTTCCTCTTCCAGGAAACCCGCGCCGTGCTCAACCCCTCCGGCCTCGAAAAATTCGTCGCCGACAAACTCGGCTACCTCGGCACCTCCGCCTGCCCGCCCTACCACCTCGCCTTCGTCATCGGCGGCACCTCCGCCGAGATGACGATGAAGACCCTCAAGCTCGCCTCCACGAAATACTACGACGCCCTCCCCACCACCGGCGACGCCCACGGCCGCGCCTTCCGCGACCTCGAATGGGAGGAACGCATCCTCAAGATCGCCCGCGCCACCGGCATCGGCGCCCAGTTCGGCGGCAAATATTTCGCCCTCGACGTGCGCGTCATCCGCCTCCCCCGCCACGGCGCCTCCCTCCCCATCGGCATGGGCGTCTCCTGCTCCGCCGACCGCAACGTGAAGGGCAAGATCACCGCCGACGGCATTTTTCTCGAAAAACTCGAAACCAACCCCGGCCGCTTCCTCAAACCCGAGCAACGCCAGATCCGCGACGACAAGTCCGTGCGCATCGACCTCAACCAGCCGATGCCAGCCATCCTCGCCGAACTCTCCAAACACCCCACCACCACGCGCGTTCTCCTCAACGGCCCGCTCGTCGTCGCGCGCGACATCGCCCACGCCAAACTCAAAGAGCGCGTGGACGCCGGCCACGGCCTGCCCGACTACTTTAAAAACCACCCCGTCTATTACGCCGGCCCCGCCAAGACCCCCACCGGCTACGCCTCCGGCAGCTTCGGCCCCACCACCGCCGGCCGCATGGACAGCTACGTCGAGCTCTTCCAATCCCTCGGCGGCGCCATGGTCATGCTCGCCAAAGGCAACCGCTCCAAGCAGGTCACCGACAGCTGCGCCAAGCACAAAGGATTCTACCTCGGCAGCATCGGCGGCCCGGCCGCCATCCTCGCGAAAGAGAACATCAAAAAAGTCGAGCTGCTCGAGTATCCCGAGCTCGGCATGGAGGCCGTCTGGAAGATCGAGGTCGAGGACTTCCCCGCCTTCATCCTCGTGGACGACAAGGGCAACGACTTCTTCGCCCAAGGCTGCGGCGCCTGCCTGCCGGCCAAAAAGTAGCGCAGGCGTCCCGCCTGCATCCGTTTCCGCCGTCCATCCACGCGCTGCCACTCCCGCCTTGCCCTTTCACGCCCAAAGGTATTCCTTTTCTCCATGAAAACGGTTTACAACGTAAAAGAGGCGCAGCAGGGCCTGTCCCGCATCATCAGCCTCGCCGAGAAGGGCCGCATGGCCACGATCACCCGCCACGACAAAACCGTCGCCTACGTGCTCGGTGCCGAGCAGATGTCCGCCCTCGTCGAGACCATGGAAGTCCTCGCCGACCCCGACGCGATGAAGGCGATCCGGGACGCTCGCGCTGGCAATGGCACCTATTTCGACCTCGATGCGATAGACGACTGAAACCCGGGTAAACTCTCTTCATGAGCTACCGAGTCCGCATCGAAAAACAGATCGTCGAGTTCATCGCCACCCTTGGCATGGAGCATCGTCGATCACTCAAAAAAGCCCTCAAGGCCTTGGAAAACGAAACCGGCGACATAAAAGCGTTGGGCGACGAGTTGGACGGTTTTTCGCGCCTCCGCGTCGGCCCCTACCGTATCCTCTTCCGTTACCGTCCCGGCAAAGTCATCGAGTGCGTTTACATGAACCGCCGCGCCCTCGTTTACGAGGTCTTCGAGCGCGAGGTCATCGACAAACTCCGCGGGGACCGCCCCTGAAAAGCACCTCTCCCCAACTTCTCGACTTGACTCATACCCGTAATTTCAGAAATTACAGAAACTATGAATCTGCCAGCCACCGCCCAAAAGTTCATCGTCCACTGGGGAGAGATGGGCACGCGCTGGGGCATCAACCGCTCGGTCGCGCAGATCCACGCCCTGCTCTACCTCTCGCCCAAAGCCCTCCCCGCCGACGAGATCGCCGAGACCCTCGCCATCGCCCGCTCCAACGTGAGCATCGGCCTCAAGGAGCTCCAGACCTGGGGCCTCGTCCGCGCCACCCAGACCCTTGGCGACCGACGCGACCACTTCGACACCTCCACCGACGTGTGGGAACTCTTTCGCGTCATCATCCGCGAGCGCAAACGCCGCGAACTCGACCCCACCCTCGCTCTCCTTCGCGAGTGCGTGGCCGACGCCAAGGCCTCCGAATCCAAACAACTCCCCGGCCTCGACGACCGCCTCGCCTCCATGCTCGAGTTCATGGAACTCACCGACTCCTGGGGCGAACGCGCCGCCAAGCTAGCCCCCAAAAACCTCCGCCGCCTAGCCAAACTCGGCGACTCCATCTTCAAACTCGCCGAGTAGCCCTCCCCCGGGAACGCCGGCTTCCAGCCGGCATTTTCAGGCAGCACCCGCCTCCTCCGCTCCGTCTCCTCATCCTCCACGCCCCTTAATTTCTGTTATTACTGAAATAACAATCAGCACAGCCAAAACCACCATGAACATCACCGTCCTTTGCTATCTCATCTACATCGCGATCGCCGTCGCGCTCACCATCTGGGTGGCGCGCACGCTGCACCGCAACGGCCGCATCTTTCTCGTGCAGGCCTTTCGCGGCAACGAGGCCATGGCCGACGCCGTGAACCACCTCCTCGTGGTCGGTTTTTATCTCATCAACATCGGCTTCATCGCCTTCGCTCTGCGCTACGGCGTCAAACCGGTCAACGCGCAGGAGGCCTTCGAGTTTGTGAGCACGAAGCTCGGCGTCGTCCTGCTCGTCCTCGGCGCGATGCATTTCTTCAACATGTTCAACTTCGATAAAATGCGCCGCAAAGGCCAGGCCCGCGAGATCCCCGCCACCCCTGCCCCGCCCCCGCTCATCAACGTCCGCGGCGAAAAAATCTTCTAAGCCCCCGCCCACCTCGACCGCTTCCCCCGACTGATGTTCGTAATACGAACATCAGTCGGGCACCGCCCCGCCACCCATCGCCATGAAAATCATCCTCCCCGGCGGCACCGGCCACCTCGGCCATCTGCTCATCCGCGCCTTCACCCGCGCCGACCACCCCTGCGTCATCCTCACCCGCGATCCGGCCCGCGCCACCACTGATATCACCCGAGCGGGCCTCGCCGGTGCCGCCCGCGCCGTCCAATGGGATGGCCGAACCCTCGGTCCGTGGGCCGCCGAGTTCGAAGACGCCGACGCCGTCATCAACCTCGCCGGCCGCAGCGTCGATTGCCGTTACACCGAGGCCAACCTCGCCGCCATGCTCCACTCGCGCACCAACGCCACCCGCGTGGTCGGCGCGGCCATCGCCGCCGCGAAAAACCCGCCGCGCGTCTGGCTCAACGCCTCGACCGCCACGATCTACGCCCACGCCGCGCCCGGCGACCCGCCGCGCGACGAGGCCACCGGCCCGCTAGGCGGCAGCGAGCCCGGCGTGCCCGCGCTCTGGAAACGAAGCGTGGACATCGCCCTCGCCTGGGAGCGCGAACTCTTCGCCGCCCCCACCCCGCGAACCCGTCGTGTCGCCCTGCGCGCCGCCATGGTCATGGGCGCGGCGCGCGGCGGCGTGTTCGATGCCTTCGCCACGCTCTGCCGCCTAGGCATGGGGCGACAGGGCTCGGGCGACCAATTCGTGTCGTGGATTCATGAATACGACTTCGTCGCGGCGGTAAATTTTCTGCTCACCCACAACGAGATCGACGGCCCGGTCAATCTCGCCGCGCCCGGTCCCCTGCCCAACCGCGACTTTATCGCCGCCATCCACGCCGCCCTCGGCAGCCGCCTCGCCATCCCCGCGCCCGCCTGGCTGCTCGAGCTCGGCGCGTTTTTTCGCCGCACGGAGACGGAGCTTCTCCTCAAAAGCCGCCGCGTAGTGCCCGCACGACTACAAGCCGCCGGCTTCCGCTTCCGCCACCCCGCCTGGCCTGAGGCTGCATGTGACCTGATAGACCGCTGGCGTAAACGCTCCGCGTAATAAAAAGCCGTTCGCCGGCCGCACCCTTTACTCCCCCGTCACCGTCACCACCACCCGCCGCGCATGCGGGGCCTCGCGATGCTCCCACAAAAAAATCCCCTGCCAGGTGCCGAGCAGCAACCGGCCGCCGTCACCCACCGGCACCGTCTCGCTCGTGCGCGTGAGCGCCATCTTGATGTGACTCGGCATGTCATCCGGCCCCTCCAGCGTGTGCTCAAAATGCGGATCATCCGCCGGCACCAGCCGATCCAGCCAGCCCTCCAAATCCCGCCGCGCGCTCGGATCGGCGTTTTCCATGATAACGAGCGACGCGCTAGTATGCTGACAAAACACATGCGCCAGCCCCGTTCGCACCCCGCTGCGCTTTACCACCTCCGCGATCTGAGCGGTTATTTCATGCGTGCCTGCGCCTCGCGCCGGCAACGCGATCGTCTCTTGATGAACCATGGCCGCACCCTCGCCGCGCCCGCCCCACCCCGCAAGCGCGGGGCCCAAGGAGCGGCGACACTCCTGTCGCCGAAACCAAACCCGCCCGCGCCTCAAACTCCGCCAATGAATAAACCGCTGTTGACACCGCCCCCGCCGTCCCGCACTTCGGTCAACCTTTAATCCCTTAATACGCCATGGAACCCACCTTCCGCCCACATAAGAAGAAGCGCGCTCGCAAGATCGGCTTCCGCGCCCGTAAAGCCACCCGCGGTGGCCGTAAAGTCCTTGCCGCTCGCCGCGCCAAGGGCCGCAAACGCCTCACCGTCGTCTAATTAGGCGACCGCGTCGGCCCTCGCGCCGAGCCTCCTTTTCCGGTAGCCGCGACCCTGCAGGTCGCGGTTTTTCCGTTTACGGAACTCGCGAACGCCTCCCCTCGCCCTCTCAGCCGCCCATCACGCCCACGTCTCACGCCTTCATGCGTTTCCGCCCCGAGCAGCATCTTCGCCGCCAATCGGATTTCGACCACGTGCGCTCCACCGGCCGCCGCTTCGACTGCGGCGCTTTCGTGGTTTTTCACGCCCCGCGCCGTCCACCGCCGGACGCCGTTGTAGAACCGGTTGCCGACCAGTCATTGCCTGCCGCCCCGCCCGCCCCCGCCCGTGCCGGCTTCGTCGCCTCGCGCTCTGCCGTGGGCAACGCCATCGCCCGCGCGCGCGCCAAACGCAGGCTCCGGGAAGGGTTTCGCGCCTACCAGGCCGCGTTTCCTCCCGGTTACGACTTCATCTTCGTCGCCCGCCGCTCGCTCAATGGGCTTGAACACGCCGCGTTGCAGGAGAGATTTTCAACCCTTTGCCGCAAACTCTTCCCGCCTAGTGCCGCCTGACCTCGTTCACGTCCCCGCTCCCGCCGTCGCGCCTCGCCGCGATCTCGCCACGCGTGCGCTCGTGGCCGGCGTGCGCGGCTACCAGTTGGCCATCTCGCCCGCGCTTCACTTCCTCGGCGGTCCCGGCTGCGGCTGTCGCTTCACGCCCACCTGCTCGCACTACGCCATCGAGGCGCTCGTCACCCACGGCCCGCTGCGCGGCACCGCGCTCGCCGCGCGCCGCATCCTGCGCTGCCACCCCTGGGGCCCGCACGGCGCCGACCCCGTGCCCACGCCCGCACCGACCGGTGCCCGCGCGCGCGCCTCCTGATTTTTTCCCGCCTCTCCCTCGACCCTTTTCTCAATGGACAAGAAGAACCTCACTCTCGGCATCCTCTTCATCGCCGCCGCCTTCGCGACGCTGATCCTCGGAGGCCTCAACCAACCAGCTCCCGCCCCCGTCGGCGGCCAGGCGCCAGCGCCCGTGGCCACCGCCACGCCCGAAACCGGAGAAACTCTCCCCGAGGGCGTGGCCGCGCCCGCACCCGCGCTCTCCGCGCCGACCGGCGCGCCGGCCAGCATGCTGGCCGCCCTCGCCAACGACCGCGCCGACGCCACCGCCACCATGCTCACGAACGAATTCGTGACCGTGCGCCTCACCGATTTCGGCGGCGCGATCCAGGACGTCGCCTTCAAAAAATACCCCGCCACCCAGAACAGCGAACAGGCCTTCATCTTCAACCAGCGCCGCGTCGCCCCCATGCTCGCCATCGCCGAGCTTCCCGGCCTCGGCGCCAACAACCGCTACGAACTCGTCTCCGCCACCGCCAACGAGGTCGTTTACCGCACCGTCTTCGAGAACCGCCTCGAATTCACCCGCCGTTACACCCTCCCCGGGGCCGACTCGGAGGGCGACCCCTACCGTATCCGCCACGAGACTACGGTGCGCAACCTCACCGACGCCACCATCCAGCCCCCGCGCCTCGCGCTCGAGCTCGGCACCACCACGCTCGTCAGCGCCAACGACGCCGGCCTCTACCTCAACGTCGCCACCTACGACGGCGACGACGCCGAGGTCGTCGAACGCGGCGACCTGCAAGGCGGCGGTTTCTTCCACTGGCTCGGCATCAGCAACAATCCTCCCAAGGCCGTGCTCGAGCAAACCCGCCCCATCGTCTGGGCCTCGGTGAAAAACCAATTCTTCGCCAGCATCTACACCCCCGACGCCGCCGGCCAGTCCGTGGCCGTGCGCAACGTCGAACTGCCCCCGCTCGAAGGCAGCACCCGCACCGACACCGGCATCACCGCCGCCGCGCGCTTCGACCTCACCGCCCTCGCGCCCGGAGCTTCGCTCGTCCACGCCGGCCATTTCTACGTGGGCCCGAAGGAATTCACCCGCCTCAACCAGTTCGATAATCGCGAAGACGAGGTGATGCAGTTCGACCGCTACTTTTTTAACCGCATCTTCTTCTCCGGCATCTT
>CAZOGV010000105.1:0-10298 GCA_964579225.1 uncultured Akkermansia sp.
CAATACACCTTCGAGGTTTACCCGAAGGCCACCAAACACCAGATCGCCGCTGCCGTTGAAAAGACCTTCAAGGTCAGCGTCGTTCGCGTGAACACCCAGACCATCGCCGGCAAGCCCAAGCGCACCCGCTCGGGCCGCCCGACGACGACCTCCGTCCTCAAGAAGGCCATCGTGACCCTCAAGGCCGGTGACAAGATCGAGCTCGTCTAAGCGCGACCGCCACCAACCAAGGAACCACCCAACATGGCTCTCAAATCCTTCCGTCCCCTCACTCCTTCTCTGCGCTTCACGGTGCTGAATCAGGATGCGACTCTCTCCGACAAGCGCCCCGAGCGGTCCCTGACCTACTCGCAGGCCAAGTCCGGCGGCCGCAACAACAACGGCCGCATCACCAGCCGTCGTCGCGGCGGCGGCCACAAGCGCCTCCATCGCATCGTCGATTTCAAGCGCGCCATCCTCGACGTGCCCGCCACCGTGCTGGCCATCGAGTATGATCCCAACCGCTCCGCCCGTCTCGCCCTCGTGCAATACGAGACCGGCGAGAAGCGCTACATCATCGCCGCCAACGGCATGAACGTGGGCGACAAGATCGTGACCTCCAACAAGGCCACGACCAACGATTTCAACGTTGGTAACAACTTCCCCCTCTCGATCATCCCCCCCTCCACCAAGCTTCATTGCGTGGAGCTCATCCCCGGTCGCGGCGCCCAGATGGGTCGCACCGCCGGCACCTCCATCGAGCTCATCGCCGTCGAAAACGGCGCCGCCCAGCTCAAGATGCCCTCGGGTGAGATTCGTTTGGTCAACCCCAAGTGCCGCGCCACCATCGGTGAAGTCGGCAACGGCGACCACATGAACCGCTCCCTCGGCAAGGCCGGCCGCAACCGTTGGCTCGGCAAACGTCCCCGCCAGCGCGGTGTGACCATGAACCCCGTCGATCACCCCAACGGCGGTGGTCAGGGCAAGTCCAAGGGTGGTGGCGGTCGCCAGCACCTCGTCTCCCCCTGGGGCCAGCTCGCCAAGGGCTTCCCCACCCGCAAGCGTTCGAAACCCTCGAACAGCCAGATCCTCGTTCGCCACAACGGCCGCAAGCCGCGCGGCAAGAAGTAATAACTCTACCGCCCACCCACCATGGCCCGTTCCATCAAAAAAGGCTTCTTTGTCGATTACCACCTGCTCGAGAAAATCGAGAAGGCCGTCGCCACGAACAACAAGAAGCCCATCCAAACCTGGTCGCGTCGCTCGACCATCACGCCCGACTTCATCGGCCACAACTTCAACGTGCACAACGGCAAGGCTTTCGTCTCCGTTTACGTCACCGAGAACATGGTCGGCCACAAGCTCGGCGAGTTCGCTCCCACCCGCGTCTTCAAGTCGCACGGTGGCATGACCCGCAAGGACATGTAATCCGGCTTCGCGCCGTTTCCGACCATGCGTTCGACCCTCTCTCGTCTTCTTTGCCTCGCCCTCGCCCTTTTCGGCGCGGTGCAGGTTTCGGGGGCGACGATCGCGGTCGAGCGTTCGGTCGGCACGGCGCAAATCAGCCGGATCGCTTCGCTCCCCAGCGCCGACCTCGTCGTTCTCGACGCGGGCTTCGAAGCAGGGCTGCGCGAAGGCATGGTTTGCACGGTCACCCGCGGCGGCGAATCCCTCGGCGAGCTTTTGCTCGTTGATCTTCGTCCCCGCGCCGCCACCGCGCTCATCCTCGATCTGGCCTCCGGCCGCAGTCTCCAGTCCGGCGATACCGTCGCCGTCAAAACCGTTTCATCTAGAAATTAATAAACAACCAAAGGGCAGGGTGGGGGAGCACTCCTCCGCTGCTGTCGCCTTATCAAAAGGAATCTCATCCCATGGAAGTCACCGCTATCACCCGCAACGCTCGCATGTCCCCTAAAAAGGTCCGCGAAGTTGTTCGCACCATCACCGGTCGCCCCGCCACCGAGGCCTCCGAATACCTTGCGCTCATCCCGCGCAAGTCCGCCCAGCTCATCAACAAGACGCTCAAGAGCGCCATCGCCAACGCCGAGAACAACAACAACCTCTCGTCGGACAGCCTCGTCGTTAAGACCGCCTACGTTGACCAGGGCCCCGTCCTGAAGCGCTTCAAGGCCGCCGCTCGCGGCACCGCCGCTCCCCGCCGCAAGAAGATGAGCCACATCACCGTCGTTCTTTCCGACGGCCAATCCAACTAAGACTTACCACCATGGGCCAGAAAACCAATCCTATCGGCTTCCGTCTCGCTGTTCGTCGCAACTGGCAATCTCGCTGGTATGCACCTAAAAAAGACTTCGCCAAGCTCCTCCACGAGGACCAGATCATCCGCAACACTCTGATGGAGAAACTCAAGGGCGCTTCCGTGCCCAAGATCTTCATCGAGCGCGCGTCCAACCGCGTCCGCGTCAAGATTTACACCGCCCGTCCCGGCATCGTCATCGGCCGCAAGGGCGCCGAGGTCGAGATCATCAAGGCCGACCTCGCCAAGCTCACCGGCAAGGACGTCCTCCTCGACATCCAGGAAATCAAGAAGCCCGAGATCGAGGCCGGTCTCGTCGCCGAGAACGTCGCCCTCCAGCTCGAGCGCCGCATCGCTTTCCGCCGCGCCATGAAAAAGGCCGTCGAGACCGCCATGAGCCTCGGTGCCGAAGGCATCCGTATCCAGTGCTCCGGCCGCCTCGGCGGTTCCGACATCGCTCGCCGCGAGTGGCAGCGCAAGGGCCGCGTGCCCCTGCACACCCTCCGCGAGAACATCGACTACGGCTTCTTCGAAGCCAAGACCCTCTACGGCAAGATCGGCGTCAAGTGCTGGATCCTCAAGAAAGACGAGCCCGTCGCCTAAGACCTCGTCCTCCACCGTCCTCACACCACCCATCTAATTTTAGGAGAACACCATCATGGCTCTCGCTCCCGCCCGCACCAAATACCGCAAAACGCAAAAAGGCTCCCGCAAGGGCAACGCCAAACGCGGTAACACTCTCGCCTTCGGCGAATTCGGCCTTCAATCGCTCAGCCGCGGTCCCATGACCGGCCGCCAGATCGAAGCCGCCCGCGTTACCATCTCGCGCCATCTTAAGCGCAAGGGTAAGCTCTGGATTCGCATCTTCCCCCACAAGCCCGTCACCAAGAAGCCCGCCGAAGTCCGAATGGGCTCCGGTAAGGGCGGCGTTGAATACTACATCGCCCAGATCAAGCCAGGCGCCGTTCTTTTCGAACTCGCCGGCGTGCCCCAGACCATCGCCAAAGAG
Source organism: uncultured Akkermansia sp. (assembly GCA_964579225.1). Taxonomy (GTDB): domain Bacteria; phylum Verrucomicrobiota; class Verrucomicrobiia; order Opitutales; family Opitutaceae; genus IMCC26134_A. The sequence goes on from CAZOGV010000105.1 coordinate 3,243, forward strand.
GCCTTCCGCCTCGCCGACGCCAAGCTGCCCTTCAAGTGCCGCTTCATCATCCGCGAAGCCGCGGCCGCAGCTTAACCCGCAAACCGGAGAACCTTCCAAATGAACGCCAAAGACATCCGCGAACTCTCCGCGGCCGAGATTAACCTAAAGCTCAACGAGACCCGCGAAAAACTCCTCGGACTCCGCCTGCGCAAGCAGACCGGCCAAGTCGAGAAGACCCACGAGCTCCGCTCCCTCCGCAAGGACATCGCCCGCCTCGAAACCATCAAGACCCAGAAGGCCGCCGCCTAAGGCGCGCCGTATCCGAGGAATCACTACCATGTCCACTCCCGACCGCAATTCCCGCAAGACCCTAGTTGGCAACGTGACCAGCCGCTCCGGCGACAAGTCCGTCAAGGTCACCGTGCCCTTCAAGGTGCCGCATCCCCGCTACAAGAAGGTCATTAACCGCAAGACCGTCGTGCACGTTCACGACGAAAAGAACGAAACCCACCTCGGCGACAAGGTCGAGATCATGGAGACCCGCCCCATCAGCCGCCTCAAGCGCTGGCGCATCGTCAACATCCTCAACCGTGCCGTGACCGCTGATGTGGTCGCCATTTCCGAGGCTGATGTCGCCGCCTCCATCAAAGCCTAACCTGCCGGAGAAACCCAGACCATGATCCAACTCCTCTCCCGCCTCGATGTCGCGGACAACACCGGTGCCCGCAAGGCCTGCATGATCCGTAAAAAGGGTCAGCAAACCGACACCGCCGGTGTCGGCGACATCATCACCGTCCACATCAAGGACTCCGTCACCGACGCCACCGTGAAGAAAGGCGAGGTCGTCAAGGCCGTCGTCGTTCGCACCAAGGCTCCGGTGCGTCGCGCCGATGGTTCCTACCTTCGCTTCGACTCCAACGCCATCGTCATCATCGGTGCCGACGGCAATCCCAAGGGCACCCGCATCTTCGGCCCTGTCGCTCGCGAACTGCGCGCGAAAAACTTCATGAAGATCATCTCGCTCGCTCCGGAGGTTCTCTAACATGCCCGCCAAGTTTCATATCAAACGTAACGACGAGGTCGTCGTCATCGCCGGCTCCCACAAGGGCAAGACCGGCAAGGTCCTTGAGCTCGTCCCCGCCAAACACCGCGTTCGCGTTGAAGGCGTCGGCATGATCAAGCGCCACCTCAAGAAGTCCCAGGAAAACCCGAACGGTAAGATCGTGGAGCGCGAAGGCTCGATCCACGCGTCGAACCTTCAGCTAAAGAGCGTCTATGACGCTTCCAAGAAGCGCGCCGTCAAGGCCGCCTAAGGAGTCCGAAGCAAACTCCTTCAAATAACTGCTTGCTAGGGGCGGGGTGCCACTCTGTAACCTCGCCCCTTTTCGTCCCTCCATCCCTCACTCTCAAATCAACACTCAAGGTCGCCGGGTCGGCAATCCGGCGGTTACACCATCCAAATGAGCACCAAACGCACTCCGTTCCTTAAGCAGCATTACTTCGAGCAAATCGTCCCCGCCCTCATCAAGGCGCGCGGCTACAAGAACAAGCACGAGGTTCCGAAGCTGACAAAGATCAGCCTCAACACCGGCATCGATGCCGAGGCCGACAAAAACCAGATCGCCGACATCCAGCGCGATCTCTCCTCCATCGCCGGCCAGAAGGCCATCCTCGCGAAGTCCAAGAAGGCCATCTCCAACTTCAAGCTCCGCCAGAACCAGGTCGTCGGCGCGCACGTCACCCTCCGCGGCGACTCCATGTGGGAATTCATCTATCGCCTCATCGCGGTCGCCCTCCCCACCATCCGCGACTTCCGCGGCGTCCACTCCAAGCTTGATGGCCAAGGCAACTACGCCCTCGGTATCAATGACTTCACCATTTTCCCCGAGATCAACGTCGAGAGCGTCAAGAAGACCATGGGTCTCGACATCAACATCGTGACTACCGCTTCTGACGACGAAGAGGGCCGCGAGCTCCTCAAGCTCCTCGGCATGCCCTTCCGTCGCACCGAGCAGCAAATCGCCGCCGAAGCCGCCGCCGCCAAGGCCGCCGCCGAAACCGCCGCCTAAACCCTCAGCCACCTTCCGCCATGCCCAAGACCTCCGCCATCAATCGCAACGAGAAGCGTAAGAACCTCGTCGCCAAGTTCGCCGCCAAGCGCGCCGAGCTCAAGGCCGCCCTCCTGAACCCCGACGCCACCAACGAAGAGTTCTTCGCCGCGTCCAAGGCTCTCCAGAAGCTGCCCAAGAATTCCTCGCCCGTGCGCGTTCGCAACCGCTGCAGCCTCTCCGGCCGCCCGCGCGCGTTCATCCGCCGCTTTGGCGTTTCCCGTATCACCTTCCGCGAACTCGCCCTCAACGGCAAGATTCCCGGCATCACCAAGTCTTCTTGGTAAGTCTCCCTTTTGCCCACGGGGGTTAAGCGCGTCGCAAGACGTGCCGGATATGACCCGCGAGGCTCGTTAAAACCACAAACATCCACCCAACATGGCTGATTCAGTAAGCGATTTCCTGACCCGTCTGCGCAACTCCGCGCGCGCCGGCCAGGCCGAGAGCGTCGCGCCGCACTCAAAACTCAAGGAGAGCCTCGCGCTCATCCTTAAAAACGAAGGCTACGTCACCGACGTCACCACCGGCACCGATGCCAACGGCCACAAGACCGTCGTCGTCAAGATGAAGTATGTCGATAGCACCCCGGCATTTACCAACATCTCCCGCGTCTCCACCCCCGGTCGCCGTCTCTATGTCGGCTACCAGGAAATCCCCCGCGTGCTCAACGGCCTCGGTATCGCCATTCTCTCGACCTCCAAGGGTCTGAAGACGAACCAGCAGGCCCGCCGCGAGAAGCTCGGCGGCGAGCACATCGCTAACGTCTGGTAACCCAAGGAGCCAACCAACATGTCACGCGTAGGCAAAATTCCCGTTACCATCCCCGCCAAGGTTAAGGTGGAGATTAAAAATACCACAGTCTCGGTCGAGGGCCCCAAGGGCAAAGTGTCGCACACTTTCGCCCCCGTCGTCTCCATCACCGTCGAAGACTCCAAGATCACCGTCAAACCCACCGACGACAGCCGTTTCTCGCGCGCCATGTATGGCACCGCGCGCTCGGTCATCGCCGGCATGGTTCAGGGTGCCGCCGAAGGCTTCGTCAAGGACCTCGAAATCCAGGGCGTCGGCTTCAAGGCCGCCCTCAAGGGCAAGCAGCTCGACCTCGCGCTCGGCTACTCGCACCCGATCCTCTTCGACATCCCCGAGGGCATCAAAATCACCGTCGTGGACGGCACCAAAGTGAAAGTCGAGGGCGCCAACAAGCAGCTCGTCGGCATGGTCACCTCCCAGATCCGCTCCTTCTATCCGCCCGAGCCCTACAAGGGCAAAGGTGTCCGTATCGTCGGCGAACGCGTCCGCCGCAAGGAAGGCAAGACCGTCGCCTAATCGCGATCGTCCCTTTCCCAACCATAACCCATCTCAAGGCCGCTTAAGCCATGAATACTATTCGCAAAGCAGATCTCCTTCAGAAACGCCGCTGGCGCATTCGCAAGAAGGTGTTCGGCACCTCCGCCCGTCCTCGCCTCGCCGTGAAATTCTCGACGAAGCACATCTACGCCCAGGCCATCAACGACGAGGCCGGCACCACGGTCGCCTTCCTTGGCACCCTCGACGCCGATCTCCGCGCCAAGAAACTCGCCGCCAACCTCGCCGGAGCCACCGCTCTGGGCGAAGCCTTCGCCGCCAAGGCCAAGGCCGCCGGCATCGAGTCGGTCGTCTTCGACCGTTCCGGCGCCCGTTATCACGGCAAGGTCAAGGCCTTCGCCGAAGCCGCCCGCGCCGGTGGCTTGGTCTTCTAAAATTATCCTATCTAAATGAGCACTCCCACTCCTCCCGCAGGCGCCCCCTCCGAGAATCGCGGCCCATCCGACAACCGCGGTCCTCGCGGCGGCGGCAACAACCGCGGTCCTCGCGGCCCCCGTCGCGACAACCGCGATCAACAAGACGACTCCGGTCTCTTCGAGAAAGTCGTCTTCATCAATCGCTGCGCCAAGGTCGTTAAGGGCGGCCGTCGCTTCTCCTTTTCTGCCATCGCCGTCGTCGGCGACCGCGCCGGCAAGATCGGCGTAGGCTACGGTCGCGCCAACGAGGTGCCCGACGCCATCAAGAAGTCCACCGAAGGCGCCCGCAAACACATGTTCGCGGTCAAGCTCAAGGGCGACACCATCCCCCACGAGGTGTTCGGCACCTTCGACGGCGGCAAAGTCCTCCTCAAGCCCGCCATCACCGGCACCGGCCTCATCGCCGGTGGTGCCGTGCGCGCCGTTCTCGAGGCCGCCGGCGTCAAGAACGTCCTCACCAAGTCGATGGGTTCCTCGAACCATATCGCCGTGGTGAACGCCACCGTCGCCGCGCTGCTCCAGCTCAAGACCGCCGAAGATTACGCCGCCCTCCGGGCCTGAGCGTCGCTTCCGCGCCATTAAAATCCGAGTCCCGCGTAGTTGATTATCCACTACGCGGGGCGCACCCAACCCAGGAACCATTCTCATGAAACTTCACGAACTTAAGAACATCGAAGGCGCTACCCATCGTCGCAAACGCGTCGGCTGCGGTCGCGGCGGCGGCCACGGCAAGACCTCCGGTCGCGGTGGCAAGGGCCAGACCGCCCGCTCCGGCGGCTCCATCCGCCCCGGCTTCGAAGGCGGCCAGATGCCCCTCTATCGTAAGCTGCCCCATCGCGGCTTCAACGCGGCCAATTTCCACATCGAGTATCCGATCATCAACGTCGCCGATCTCGCCAACCTCGACGCCTCGGTCACCGAAGTGAATGTCGAGACCCTGGCCTCGGCCGGTCTTGTTCGCGGCGGCTCCGCCACGCTCAAGGTCCTCGGCAACGGTGAAATCACCCGCGCCCTCAAGGTCACCGCCACGAAGTTCTCCGAGTCCGCCAAGGCCAAGATCGAGGCCGCCGGCGGCCAGGCGATCATCGCCGCCTAATCCGCGCGCCACGTCCATGTCGCGATTCGGTCACGACCGCGTGACATGACGCCTTCCATGGGCGGGTGAGCGCAGCAAAGCGCCCCCGCCCTTTTTCCGTTTTTCGTATTCTCCGCCCTTTCTTAAAGTGATTTCCGCCTTCACCAACTCCCTGAAGATTCCCGAGCTTCGTTCCCGCATCTTCTACACCCTCGCGCTCCTCTTCGTGGCCCGAGTCGGCGCGCATATTCCGCTGCCCGGCCTCGACCCGAAGCCCCTCCAGGACTTCTTCGCCGCCAACGTCGGCGGCGCCGGCGGCGCGGTGGTGGGACTCTACAACATGTTCACCGGCGGCGCGCTCCTCAAGGGCGCGGTCTTCGCGCTCGGCATCATGCCCTACATCAGCGCGTCGATTATCTTCCAGCTCATGAGCGCCGTGGTGCCCGCGCTCAGCCGCTTGCAGCAAGAGGGCGACGTCGGTCGCCAGAAGCTCACCCAATACACCCGCTACGCCACCGTCGCGATCTGCTTGGTCCAAGGTGTTCTTCTCATCCTCACGCTCGAAAATCCGCAGCGCCTTTTCCAAGGCTATGACGTCAACGAGTTCGGCGCCATCGTCATCGCCAACCACACGACCTTCCTCATCACCTCGGTCCTTTTCCTCACCGCCGGCACCATGGTGATCATGTGGCTGGGCGAACAAATTACCGCCCGCGGCATCGGCAACGGTATTTCGCTTCTCATCACCGTCGGCATTTTGGCCGATCTTCCCGGCGCGGCCGCCAGCCTCTGGACCCTGATCAATCCCGCCGTCGGCGTGGCCGGTCTCGGAGCGCCCCAGCTCATCGTCATGCTCGCCCTGTTCCTCCTCGTCACCATGGGCCTCATCGCCCTCGTGCAGGCCCAGCGCAAGATCCCGGTCCAGTATGCCAAGCGCGTGGTCGGCAACAAAGTCATGGGCGGTCAGAACTCCTTCCTCCCCCTGAAGGTCAACTACTCCGGCGTCATGCCCGTCATCTTCGCCAGCGCCATCTTGCTCTTCCCTCAGCAGATCTTCTCCCAGATGGGCGCGGCCTTCAACTGGCCCTTCCTCGTCGATTTCGCGAACAACCTGCTGCGCGGTCACTGGACCTACTACGCGATCATGGCCTTCCTGATCCTGTTCTTCAGTTATTTCTGGGTATCCGTGATGTTTAAGCCGATCCAGATCGCCGACGACCTGAAGAAATACGGCGGTTACATCCCCGGCGTTCGCCCCGGCGAACCGACCTCCCGCTTCCTCGACTTCGTGATGACCCGGCTGACCCTCGCCGGTGCCATGGCGCTGACGCTCATCGCCGTGTTCCCCGACTTGCTCATGCACCATCTCAACGTGCCGCAGCGCATCGCGATTTTCTTCGGCGGCACCGGTATGCTCATCACCGTCGGCGTCATCCTCGACACCATGAAGCAGGTCGAGACCTTCCTGCTCCAGCGTCACTACGACGGCTTCCTCAAGAAGGGCCGTATCCGCGCTCGCAGTGGCAACGTCGCCTCCGCGCTCAACGATGCCGCCGACATGCAGACCGTCGGCAAGCTCTGGACCGTGCTTGGCATTATCTTCGCCATCGGCATGGCGGCCTGGTTGCTCAAGAAATAAAATCGTCGGCCGCGAAAATACGGCTTTACAGGTCGCCGCGTGTCTGATTCGTCTTCCAATCCTTTCCTCATTGCGACCAACCGCTCCTCAAAGCTGTTGGTCCTCGGCGAGGAGACCGGTCTCCCTGAGATTTGGTCAAACCACCTTCGTTCTTTGCACATTGAGCACGTCTCTCCCGGCACATTGGTAAGCCAGGAGATTTGTCGCCGCTCGCCTCTCGGCCAATCCGCCGAGCTCGCGCAGCAGCGTGGGACACCCGTCCCCGCCGAAACCATCGTCGCCCTCGTGCGCCGCTGGTTCATGGCGCGCAAACCCGATGCGGGATTCGCCCTAACCGGCTTCCCGGCTACGTTGCTCCAAGCCCGTATCCTCGACGAGTGGCTCGACGCCCGAGACGAAAGTCTCGACGGCGTCGTCACCCTGTCGCCCGCCTCCCCGGCAGGCGAACCCGCCTCCCCGGCGGGTAAACTC
>CAZOGV010000106.1:0-8364 GCA_964579225.1 uncultured Akkermansia sp.
GCGCGCCGCCGAGGTGCGGTGAAAAAGATGCAGATGAAACGCCAGCCCCTCGTTGCGCCACAAGGCCTGGTCGGGCTTGAAACGAATGTCGCGATTCTGGTCGTAGTTCAGCGCGGCCAGGCGCGGCGGCAACTCGCGATCCGGCTCCTTGTAGGACGCGGCCGCGCGCGCGGCCGCGAGCTTGGCGACATACTCGTAGGTCACCTCCATCCGTTCGATGGAGGCGAACGCCGGAGCGGTGAATGCACCCGCCCACACTATGCCGCAAAGCGCGCCGGCCTTGGTTAGTTTTCCGAAAAATGAACTATGCACGAGGTGACGGTTTGGTGAAGACGCAGGGCTATCGAGCACCCGCCGCCGCGCCATGGCAAACGCAGACGGGACGAACGATGATGGGACGAACGATGATGGAGCTTAGGGTCTGTCAGGAAATAAGTGTCGCAAGACGACGCTGAGATTTTGGTCGAGGGCAAGGCGAGCGCGAGGGAGCATCCGCGAGCGGCTGTAACTGAGCGCGCAACACCGCCCCCGGCCAAAAGATCGAGTCAGATTGCGACAATAATTTTCTGACGGGCCCTTACTTGGTTTTCACGGCGGGCGAGAATACCCGGGCGGGAAGCTTCTTCACCAAGACAAAGCGCGCGCGAAAAAGTTCATCCAATGTTTCGCGAACATCCGTCGGCAGGCGGGCGACCAGATCGTCGAGCTCGGGCAGGGCGGCGGACGAACCGCGAGCGTCATCCTCTTCGTCAGCGGCGGACCGCGACGCACGCCGCGCGCTGCGGGGCGACTCCGCCGAAGCCTGCGCGGCGACATCGCCATGCATCTGCGCTTCCAGTTCCTCCAACGGCGGACCGTCGTCGTCGCCTCCACCCGTAGGCGGCGACACGGGCGGGGCCGCCTCGTCCCAATCATCGGAGGAGCCGCCGACCACGTCGGCGGCGGACGACGGACGCGTGCCCGCGACCACGGCGGAGTGACGCGAGGGAGCCTGCACCGAAAGCGGCAACCCGCGCGGCGCGGGAGCGCTCGCCGCCGAGCCCGCCACGTAGGCGGTCACGACGTCATCCAACCGATCGATCAGGACTTTTTTTTTTCGTCCGCCACGCCGGTGGAGGCGGGCAGTTCGGCGGACAGCGCGACCAATTCCTTCAGCAACGAGTCGATGGCGCGGGCGCGGGAAGCGTCCACCGCCTTGAGCAAAGTAACCTCGAGGTTGATCTTGTCGGAGAGGCCTAGCTTCACGCTGTCCTCGCCTTGGCGAAGCACGTCGAGCATGCGCGTGAGTTGTTCGGTGGTGAGCGGCACGCCGCCGAGCGCGGAGGATTTGCCGCCGCCGGCGATGGAGGCGAGCAGCGTCTCGCGAATGTGGCCCTGCAAATCGGCGAGCAAACGCGCGAGGTCGCGACCGGCCGCGTCGCATTCGTCCACGAGGCGGATGATCTCCGCGTGATCGCCGGCGGCGAGCGCGGCGGCGAGCGCGGCGAGTTTTTCGCCCGCGACGAGACCGTAGACGTCGAGCACGTCGGGCTCGGCGATCTGCTCTCCGCAGAAAGAAATCATCTGGTCGAAAATCGACTGCGCGTCGCGCATGCCGCCGTCGGCCATGCGGGCGATGCAGGCGAGCGCGTCGTCGGTGACGTCGATCTTCTCCGCGACCGCGATGCGCTTGAGCCGCTCCACGATGAGCGGCGCCGGGATGGGCTTCAGGTCGAAGCGCTGGCAACGCGAGACGATGGTCGGCAAAACCTTTTGCGGATCGGTCGTCGCGAAGACGAACTTCACGTGCGCGGGCGGCTCCTCGAGGGTCTTGAGCAGCGCGTTGAACGCGGCGGCCGAGAGCATGTGAACCTCGTCGATGATATAGATTTTGAAACGCCCCTGGGCGGGCGTGTATTGCACCGTCTCGCGCAGGTCGCGCACCTGGTCCACGCCGTTGTTGGACGCGCCGTCTATCTCGATGACGTCAAGATGGCTGCCAGCCGCTATGGAAAGACAGGCCGGATCAGCCGGATCAAAATCCGCGTTCGGGCCGCCGGTGCAGTTGAGCGCCTTGGCGAAAATGCGCGCGGTGGAGGTCTTGCCGGTGCCGCGCGGGCCTACGAACAAGTAGGCGTGGGCGATGCGACCGCGGGCGATGGCGTTGCGCAGGGTGCGAACCACGTGGTCCTGACCGACGACATCCTCGAAGGTCTGGGGGCGCCACTTGCGGGCGATGACTTGGTAGGCGGCTTGCGTCACGGGGAAAGCGTCAGAAAACCACGCGACGTGAGGCGAAGCGCAAACCCGAAAACGAATCGGGTGAAAGTTAAGTGGCCAGGCACTCCACGGCACTGGGAGGACGTCGTCACCGTTGCTGCCTTCCGGCCCTGGCGGGGTTCACGCGCCTGCCCATGCATGGCGCCTGGCCGCCCGCAACGTGGGTAGCGCTTACGCCGTGTTCAACGAGAATCTTCAGGCCGCGGAGAATGCGGCGGCGGCCGCTCGCCGTTTTCGCGTCGAGGCCCTTCGCCATCGGCGCGACGACGCTGGCGCTCCTCCATCGCGGCCCGCATGCGCGCGCGTTGCGCGGTCTTCAACTCGGCGAAACGAATCCGCTGCTCCGGCGTGAGCACGGCGGACACGCCTTCATCCATCACTTCGAGGACGGCGCCGCTTTGCTTCCAACTCTCGCGGCGCAGACGGCGCAGCGCGTCGGCCGCATGCATGATCACCGGCTCGACGACCGCACGCTGCTCGAGAGTGAGCGAAAGTTCGTTGGTCATCCGCTCCAGCGTGCGCGGACCAAAACTCTGGGGCGGGTGCGGCGGCTCCCAAAAGCTGCGCGCGCCAAATCCGCCGACCACGACGCCACACAGGAAAATGCCTCCGCAGAGCAGAATAAATTTCAGCGTGCGGCTCATGATTGCACGGCCTCCATGATAACTCCGACCGGATCGAGATCCGCGTCGGCGGCCGACGCCGCGCGAACCTCGCCCGCGCCGGGAAGACCGGTCCACAACACGGTCGCGACCGCAAACACCGCCGCGAGGCCGAGCATGCGCGCGGCGAGGCGCTCCAGGCCGACCCCGAAGCCCGGCGAGCTAGCGCCCAGCTCGGCGCGCGCCACGACTCGCGTGGAGAAGCCGGCCGGCGCGGAGGCATCGGCGGAGTCCTGCGGCGCGCGGCGCGCGGCGGCGACGAGACGGGACAAAGGCGTGTGGTTGGTGGGATTCATGAGCGCTCCTGTTGGCTAAGACGTTGGAAGAGTTTTTGCAATTTTCTCCGAGCGCGGAAGGCGCGGACTTTGATGAGGGTGAGATTCCAGCCGGTGATTTCGCGGATCTCGACAAGGGTCTTTTGCTCCAGGTCGAGCAGTTGAAGAACCATGCGGTCGGGCGGCGTAAGCTGGTCGAGCAACTTGTGCAGGAGCTCGTGCGAAGCCAGCGCGTCCGCCGTGTCGGCCGCGTCCTCGCGCGTCAGCACGGCGTCGAGCGCGTCGGCTTCGCCCTCGGAGAGATCTGCCCAACGCAACTCGGGCCTGCGCCTCTGCGCGCGCAACGCGTCGATGCACGTCGTCACCGCGATGCGCGACACCCAATGGGCGAGCGGCACCTGGCCTTGGTATTGTTCGAGACGCGTGAACATTTTTAGAAAGATTTCCTGGGCGAGGTCCTCTTCGCCCCCGCGCCGCGGCAAGCGCGCGCGGACGATGCGGATGACCCGCGGGTAGAGATGATCGACGAGCAGACGCGCGGCCTGCTGATCGCCTTCGCGAACGCGAGCCAGCCAGCCTTCGACGTCGGGCGGTGATTCGTCGAGGTCGTCAGGGGGCATGGGTAAAGTGAGAGGAGTGCATCCACGAAACTCAAGACGCCCCGCTCGCTGAGCGGTTACCACGCGCCTTGACTCGCGGCGGGTAACGCCGCTTCGTGACGACTGATGCCACGCATCGCCCAGGCCCTACGACTTAGCTAGACGCACGATCCGCGAGACCGCGCGAGCGGTTGATTGTGCGTCCAATTCCCGCCTGACTCCCCTCCCCGCCCGCCGCTTTTCCGGCTCGCGCCAGAGGTTTCCCGACTCCCCTTCTCTCTCCCTTTCCGTCAATCATCGTCCGTTTTTCGCTCCCATGTCCTTTTCTCCCACCGGCAAATACACGCCCTTCCCTCCCGTCTCCCTGCCCGACCGCCAGTGGCCCAACCGCGTCCACACCCACGCACCGCACTGGTGCTCGGTTGACCTGCGAGATGGCAACCAGGCCCTCGCCCAACCCATGAGCGTCGAGGAAAAACTCGAATACTTCGCGCTGCTCGTCGCCATCGGGTTTAAGGAAATCGAGATCGGTTTCCCGTCCGCCTCCCAGATCGAGTTCGATTTCTGCCGCCGCCTGATCGAGGAGAAACGCGTCCCCGAAGACGTCTCTCTCCAGATCCTCTGCCAATGCCGCGAGGACTTGATCGTGCGTTCGCTCGAGGCCCTGCGCGGCGCGAAGAACATCATCTTCCATCTCTACAACTCCACCTCGCCCAAGCAGCGCGAATACGTCTTCGGCGCCACGCGCGAAGACATCAAGACCATCGCCGTGCGCGGCGTTTCGTGGCTGAAACAACACATGGGCCCGCTCGTCGCCGACGGCTCGCGCATCCGCCTGGAATACTCGCCGGAAAGCTTCACCAGCACCGAGCTGGATTTCGCCTTGGAGATTTGCGAGGCCGTGACCGACGTCTGGCAGCCGAGCGCCGACAACAAGATCATCCTCAACCTCCCCGCCACGGTCGAATACGCCACGCCCAACGTCCACGCCGACCAGATCGAGTGGATGTGCCGCCACCTCACGCGCCGCGAGCTGAGCATCATTTCGCTGCACACCCATAACGACCGCGGCACCGGCATCGCCGCCACCGAACTCGGTCTGCTCGCCGGCGCCGATCGCGTCGAGGGCACGCTCTTCGGCAACGGCGAACGCACCGGCAACCTCGACATCGTCACCGTCGCGCTGAACCTCCACACCCACGGCATCGAGACCGGGCTGGATTTCTCCAACCTCACGCACATCCGCGAGGTTTACGAACGCTGCACGCGCATGGACGTGCCGCCGCGCCAACCCTACGCCGGCGACCTCGTGTTCACCGCCTTCAGCGGCTCGCATCAGGACGCGATCAAGAAGTCGTGGCCCTACCAAAAACCCGGCCGCCCGTGGGATGTCATCTACATCCCCGTCGATCCCGCCGACATCGGCCGCACCTACAAGGCCATCATCCGCATCAACTCGCAGTCGGGCAAAGGCGGCGTCGCCTACATCCTCGAAACCGAGTTCGGCTACACCCTGCCCAAACTCATGCACAAGGAGATCGGCAAGGTGGTCAACGACCTCGCCGACAAACACGGCACCGAGCTCACCCCCGCCGAGATTCTCGCCGCCTTCGAGCGCGAATACCTCGATCAGGCCGGCGCGCCCGTCGGCCTGCACGACTTCCGCACCGTCGAGCGCGGCGCGCAGGTGACCTGCGAAGCCGACCTCGTCCTGCGCGGCGAACCCGTCCCCGTGAAAGGCCAGGGTAACGGCCCCATCGACGCCTTCATGCGCGGCCTCGCCGCCACCGGCCGCCTGCCCGCCTGCGACGTGCAAAGCTACAGCGAACACTCGCTCGGCAGCGGTGCCGAGGCCAAGGCCGTGAGCTACATCCAACTCAAGCTCGCCGATGGCCGCAGCCTCTTCGGCGCCGGCGTCGATACCAACATCGAGCTCGCCTCCATCCGCGCCATCGTCAGCGCGCTCAACCGCTCGCTGGCCTGAGGCTTTCACATAACGCATGCGCTCAAAGTGGCACAGGCATTCCTGCCTGTGCTCGGATCGTATGCAGGCGCTCAAACCCACAGGCAAGAATGCCTGTGCCACGATTAGCTCATCCGCCACGCGGCCTCGCGCCGCGTGGCTTGTTCATGTCCGGCCCACGCGCCTAAACAGCCACACGCCCGCCACCGCATAGCCCGCCGGCGTCAGCCACACCCATATTTCAGGCCGCAGCGTCGGATGCCGCTCCAACATGCTCGTCAGCGTGGTGAAAAAATAAAATCCCAGCACCAGCAGCACCGCGACGCCGAGATTGGCCGAAGTCTCTTTGCGCGAGACCTTGATGCCCAAAGGCACCGCCACCATCACCAGCGCCAGCACCGAAAAGCTCTTCGCCGCCTTGTCACTTAGCGTGACCGTCACGCGGGTAAACTCGGCCTGCTCCGCCTTGTTCGCCTCCGCACCGAGCGCTCGCAACTCGGCGCGCCGCGCCAAGAGTTCATCAAGCGTCATCCACTTCGCTCTGCGCACCGTGCTCTTGCTGCCAAAAGCACCATCCAAACTAAACTCGAAGGGGATTTCGCCCGCGTTTCCGATAAATTGTGGCTTGGAAAAGTCCTCCGGAAATTTTGGGTCTCTCCTCTCCACGCTCGAACCACGCAAGGTAACCACGAGGCGGTTATCCGAATCTCGGTATGACACAAACGCGGATTCGCCTCGGGCCATTTCCGTAACCCTCTGCTGCCGGTCGAGCACCCACACCCATACGTCTTTCATCTCCGGACCGTCGCGCTCGCCGACGTAAACCACGTAGCCCGGGAAATCCCTCACGAAAGTGCGCGGCACGATGAAACTCAACGGATTCTGCCGCACCGCCTCGACCAAAGTCTCCCGGTAAGCGGTGCGCGCCTGCGGCACCGCATGAAAACTCAGATACAACGAAAGCAAAACCGCCGCGCCCGCGATCAACCACACCGGCCGGCAAATATACCCGAGCCCGAGTCCCGCCGCGCGCATCGCAGTGATTTCCTGCTGGCTCGACATGCGCCCCAGCACCAACAGCACCGCCGTGAGCAGCCCGATGGGTAACGCGTTGAGCGCCACGTAAGGCAGCAGCAACCAGATCAACTTGAGCGCGCTCTCCAACTGCAACTGCCCCGCCGCCACATAGCCGAGCAGATCGCGCAAGGCCTGCCCCGCGATCAACACGAAGGTGAACAAGCCGACCGCCGCCGCGCTCGCTCCGGCGATGCTGGCAAAAATGTGGCGGTGAAGAATACCCATGGATCGATAAACGGAACGCGACGACGCGATGTTGCCAACACTCCGGCGCGTGCGAGCCTGTTCTCCAAGCATGAAGTTCACGCCCGCCAAGCCCGCCCTCACCGGCGAGACCCTCGACACCCTCACCGCCCGCCTCCAAGAGCGCGGCGAACCGGCTTTCCGCGCCAAGCAAATCCTCGAATGGGTTTACAAAAAACGCGCCCGCACCTGGGACGAGATGACCAACCTCTCAAAATCCCTGCGCGCCTGGCTGGCCGACACCTTCGAACTCCAGCCCATCAATCTGCTCTTCGACAAACAATCGCGCGACATCACCGACAAACTCCTCTTCGAACTCGGCGACCGCCAGCTCATCGAGACCGTCATCATCCGCGCGCCGCAGGAAGGCGTCGGCCTCGACGCCTCGCGCAAGACCATCTGCATCTCCACCCAGGTCGGCTGCGCCATGGCCTGCAAATTCTGCGCCTCCGGCCTCGCCGGCTTGAAGCGCGACCTCGATGCCGGCGAGATCGTCTCGCAGCTCCTCCAGGTCTGCTACCGTGAAGACGCCCACGATCCACGCGCCCACGCGGGCCTCGCCACCTTCGACAACATCGTCGTCATGGGCATGGGCGAACCCCTCGCCAACTACGACGCCGTCATGCGCGCCCTCACCATCGTCAACGCCGACTGGGGACTCGGTTTTGGCGCCCGCCGCATCACCCTCTCGACCAGCGGCCTCGTTCCAAAAATCCTCCAGCTCGCCGACGAACCCCTCGGCTTCCGCCTCGCCATCTCGCTGCACGGCGCGACCGACGAGGTCCGCGAAAAAATCATGCCAGTCAACAAGGCCTACCCGCTGGCGAAACTCATCCCGGCCATCCACACCTTCACCGAAAAACACGGCCGCATGGTCACGCTCGAATTCATCCTCATCGAGGACGTGAACGACTCCCTCGACCAAGCCGCCGCCCTGCGCGACATCGCCGCCGATCTCCACGCGCACGTGAATCTCATCCCCTACAACACAGTCGAGGGCCTGCCCTGGAAACGCCCCTCCGGCAACCGCATGGAACGCTTCGCCGACGTGCTCCGCGAAGCCCGCGTGCCCGTTACTCTGCGCCGCGAAAAAGGCCACGACATCGACGCCGCCTGCGGCCAGCTCCGCCTAAAAACCGAGCAGGACCGCGAAAAAATGGCCGCCGCCAGGTAGGGCGGGACCGCTGGGCCCGCCGCCTCCGAAACGTGGCACGGGCATCTTGCCCGTGATGGTAGGGCGGGACCGCTGGGCCCGCCGCCTCCGAAACGTGGCACGGGCATCTTGC
>CAZOGV010000106.1:8464-10265 GCA_964579225.1 uncultured Akkermansia sp.
GCACGGGCATCTTGCCCGTGATGGTAGGGCGGGACCGCTGGGCCCGCCGCCCGCGTCGCCTTCTCACCACCCTCAGCTCAACTTAAACGGCTTCAGCAAACCCTTCCGATCCGGCGGCGGCACATACGGATTCCGCAAGCGCGCCCACGTGCCCAGCGCCAGCAGAGCGCTCACGCCGACGAACCAGTCGCCCCAGCGCACATAAAGCGTCTGCACCCCGATAAACCGCGTGTCGCGCGTCACGTTCAAGGTCGCGCTCCCGCGAAAATACACCGTGCCCGCATCCTCGCCCCGCCCTGCCGGCTCGGTGCGCACCATCGCCTTGCCATCCGGCCCCTTCGCCTTGGTCAACACCGCGCGGATCGCCCCGCACTCGTCGATCCAACCGCTCCAGCCCGAATTCCCCGCGCGCAACACCGGCCGCCGCGTCTCCACCGCGCGCAGCACCGAATGCGCCGCGTGCTGATAAGCTGCCGCGCCTTCGCCAAACCAGCCGTTGTTCGTGTTTACCACCAACACCTCCGCCCCCGCCCGCACGCTCTCCCGCGCCAGCGCCGGAAAAATATCCTCGTAGCAGATCAACGCCCCCAGCCGCGTCTCCCGCTCCGCCTCGCCCACCTTCGTCCGCAAGGTCAACAAACCCGCGCCCTCCCCCGGCGTAAAATCCCCGCCCACCGGCACCACCTTCTCCAGCCACCCGAGCACCGCGCGCAACGGCACGTATTCGCCAAACGGGACCAGATGCCGCTTCGCATAAAACGCTTCGCCCAACCCGCCGCCCGCCTCCGCCTCGCCGGGCCTGCCCTCCGAAGCCTTGGCGAAGGAGGGCTCGACCACAAACACGCCATTCCACCAGAGCGTCTCCGGTGTATCCAAATTCTCATGACCGATGGATCCCATCATCAACGGCGCCCGCGCCCGCCGCACCAAATCCTCCGTCCACTCGCGCATGCCCGGATCGCCCATCACCGCCAGCGGCGTCGTCGCCTCCGGCCAGATCAACACGTCCGGCCGCCCCAACGCCGCGATCAGCGTCTCCCGTTCCAGCACCTGCAAAATCCCGCGCGCTTCGCTCGGCTCCCACTTCACCGTCTGCGGAATCGCCGGCTGCACGATGGCCACGTTCGCCCAATGCGCATGAAACTGCGCCCGGTTAAACGTCTCCCGCACCGTCAACATCAGACACCCCAGCAACAGCACCATCGCCGCGATAAATTCCGGACAACGCGTGCGCGCCCCGCCTGCCCCCGCCGTCAGCAGTTTGTGCGCGTAAGCCGCGAACGCCACGTTCACCGCGATCAGCACGAAAGACACACTCCACGCCCCTGCATAAGCCGCCGGCTGCAGCACGCTCAAGCGCTGCCACTGCGTCGCCGAAAGCGTCAGCCACGGAAACCCGCTCAACAACCACGTGCGCGTCCACTCGATCAGCACCCACGCGCCCGCTAGCCCCAGCACCGCCAACACCCGATGCGCCCACGGCCGCCCGAGCATGCGCGGCCCCACCCAACGCACCGCCGCAAACCAACTCCCCACCCACGCCCCCACAAACGCGCCCAACAAAATCGTCCCCACCCAGGTCACGTTGCTCAACCACCCGAGAACGATCGTCCACGTCACCATTTGCGCTCCGATCACCGTCCACAAAAACATCCGCCAACCCGGCGCGCGCAACGCCCAGAACACCGCCGGCGCCGCGAACACGTAGGCCAATTCTGGATACCGCGAAGGCGGCATCATCCCGACCGTCGCCCCCACCGTCGCGAGAAACACCACCACGATCCAAACCAGGTTGGCGTTA
>CAZOGV010000107.1:0-10136 GCA_964579225.1 uncultured Akkermansia sp.
CCATACTTACACCCGGTGAGGCAACGCGGCGGGGTGCGGCGACCCCGCCCTACACTTGGTTCACTCCACGTTGGCGATCTGCTCTTTGATGCGTTCGAGTTCGTTCTTCAGCTCGATGACGAGGCGGGCGATCTCGTAGTCGTTGGCCTTGGCGCCGGTGGTATTCACCTCACGGCCCATTTCCTGAAGAATGAACTCGGCCTTGCGGCCGATCTCGCCTTTTCCGCCGAGTAGTTTTTTGAGCTGCGCGTGGTGGCTGCGAAAACGGGTCAGCTCCTCCGCGATGTCGCAGCGGTCGGCGAAGAGCGCGAGCTCCTTGAGCACGCGTTCGTCGTCCACGCGCAGTTCGAACCCGGCTTCACGCAGGCGCTTGAGCAAGGCCTCGCGCGCGGACTTCACCACCTCGGGCGCGCGCGCGGCGACGGCCTCGATGTGGGTCGCGAGCAAGGCGAGGCGCGCCTCAAAATCCTTGAGCAAGGTGGCGCCCTCGGTAGCGCGCATGGCGGCGAAGCCTTCCAGCGCCTCGCGCACGGCGGTGAGCACCGCGGGTTGCGCCTCGGCGGCGGCGGGCGGCTCCATGCGTCGGCGAAATTGTCCCGCGATGGCGGCGACCGTCTGCGCGTCGGGTTCGAGCGCGTGGCCTTGGGCGGCGGCGAATTTACGCAGGCGCTCCAGCCAGGCGGCGGCAGCGACCTCGTCGAAGTCGGCTTCGCCCGCGCCGCTCGATGCGGCGAGTTCCACGCGCAGCTGGATCGCGCCGCGCGAGGCGACCTTGCGCACCTCGTCGGCAATGGCGGACTCGATCTCGCTCCACGCCTCGGGTAGCGAGACTTTCAAATCGAAGGCCTTGCGATTCACCGAAGTGACGCGCACGGAAACCGTGGCCGCACCCAGAGCCGCCGAACCACGCCCAAAACCAGTCATGCTGTTCATCTGACGATGAAAGATCCTAAATCCTAAGCGGCTAAATCCTAAAATGATCTATTCGCCGCCAAGTTTGCGAATGATGACCGAATAGATGCGCATGAGCTGGAGGCTTTCGTCAGCGAGCCGGTCGCGCTCCGCCTGTATCCCTGCATCCGAACCTGCATCCATGAGACGCAGCCACAAACCCGACTCACGCGCCTCTTTTCGGCAGATGCGAAATTTCATGAGCTGGTCGCGATCCCCCAACGCGTTGTCCGCCTCGATCTGGTTGGCGGCGACCGAGCCGGAGGCGCGGACCAGTTGCTTTAAATTGCTTTAAATCCTCGCGATTAGACTCCGTGCGCGGCGCCGACCGAATCCAGCGCCGAGCATCTTGGGCAAACCGCTCCGTGCGCTCACACAAGTCATCCCGCTTCATTCGCGTGGTCCGGTTTAGGATTTAGCCGCTTAGGATTTAGGATTTGCTGCTCGGCGTTCAGAACAGCTGAACGCCGAGCAGCTTTGCGACCTGCGCGACGTCCTTGTCTCCTCGTCCGCTCAAGTTGATGAGGAGTATCTCATCTTTGCGCATTTGTTTGGCGCGCTTCACGCCCTCGACGATCGCGTGGGTGCTTTCGAGCGCGGGGATGATGCCTTCCAAACGCGAGCAAAGTTGGAAGGTCTCCATGACTTCGTCGTCCTTCGCGTAGGCGTAGCGGATGCGGCCGGTGTCGCGGTAGTAGGCGTGCTCGGGGCCGATGGCGGCGTAGTCGAGTCCGGCCGACACGGAGTGGGTCAACTCGATCTGGCCGTCGGCGTTTTGCAGGATGTAGGTCTTGCAGCCTTGAAGCACGCCGAGCTTGCCGCCTTCGAAACGCGCGGCGTGCTCGCCTTGCGTGATGCCGTGGCCGCCGGCTTCGACGCCGACGAGGCGCACGGACTCGTCTTTGAGAAAATCGAAGAACACACCCATCGCGTTCGAGCCGCCGCCGACGCAGGCGACGACTTCGTCGGGCAGGCGGCCTTCGCGCGCGAGCAGTTGGGCGCGAGCCTCCTTGCCGATCACGCGGTGAAAATCGCGCACCATCATCGGATACGGATGCGCGCCGAGCGCGGAGCCGAGGATGTAGTGGGTGTTGCGCACGTTGGTCACCCAGTCGCGCATGGCCTCGTTGACCGCGTCTTTGAGGGTTTTCTGGCCGGCTTCGACGCCGACGACCTCGGCGCCCATGAGGCGCATGCGGAAGACGTTCAGCGCCTGGCGCTCCATGTCCACCGCGCCCATGTAAACGCGGCACTCGAGTCCGAACTTCGCGCACACGGCGGCGGTGGCGACGCCGTGCTGGCCGGCGCCGGTTTCGGCGATGATGCGGGGCTTGCCCATGCGCTTGGCGAGCAGGACCTGGCCGATGGCGTTGTTGATTTTGTGCGCGCCGGTGTGGAGCAGGTCCTCGCGTTTGAAATAGATCTTCGCGCCGCCGCAGTGCTCGGTGAGGCGCTCGGCGAAGTAGAGTTCGGTGGGGCGGCCGGCGAACTCCTTGAGGTGGCGGTTCAGCTCCTCGTTGTAGGCGGGATCGCGGCGCGCGGTTTCATAGACTTCGGAGATTTCCTTGAGCGCGGTCATGAGCGTCTCGGGCACGTAGCAGCCACCGAAAGCGCCGAAACGACCGGCGGCGTTGGGCAGGGACTCGGGGGCGACGGGCAGGGCGGCTGTGGCGGAACTCATGGGAGAGTCAATGGACTGCACGCGTGGCGGCGTGGCAAACGGGTTTTGCGGATGGGTGCGCTCCAAGGGGCCGACGGGAAAATTGTAGGGCGGGGTCGCCGCACCCCGCCGCGGTGCGGTATGATGCACGGTTTGCGAATGACGGCGGGGTGCGGCGACCCCGCCCTACATCAGAGCCCCCCTCAGCCCTGATCAACGCGGCCCTTGAGGAAGGCCAACACGTCCTGAAACTTGGTGCGGTTGGACTCGTCGGCGACGACGAGGTTTTCGTGCGCGGCGAGCACGTGGCGCGCGTTTTCGAGTTCATTCATCTTGCCCTGCGGAGCGAGCGCCACGCCGGTCACGCGGCCGCTGTTGGCAAGGCAGGCATCGCCGGTGTCGAGCGTGAGCAGGCGATGCAGGCCGAGGTTTTGAATGAGCTCCAAGTTACGCTCGCCTACGCGGCAGAGCACGATGCTGGCATCGGGACCGGCCTTGCGTAGTTCGAGCGCGGCGCCGGCCAGCACGCCGAGGAAGGTGCTGTCCATGCTGGTGCAGTTTTGAAAATCGATGACGAAGCGCGTGCGGTCTTGGCGGCGCAGCTCGGCGACGAAATCGCGCAGGCTGGCGCTGTTTTGAAACGAGGCTCGGCCTTCGATCCGGATCAACACGGGATCGCAGGCGGTATCGACGAGAAAAGTGGGCGCGGGAAGATCGGTCATGGCTGAAGGGTATGTCGCGTAGCTGCTTAAAAGGTGTCCCCCCGGACGTCGGGCGCAAGTCGGCGCCCGCCGTCCGGGAGGAAGGAATCTACGCAGGGTCGAACCCTCAGTTTTGGGAAACGATCTGGCGAAGCACGTAGGGCAGGATTCCGCCGTGCTGGTAGTAGTCGATCTCGATGGGCGTATCGATGCGGCAGCGCACCGTGACGTCCTCCACCGCGCCGTTCTGTCGGGTGATTTTCAACACGAGGTCCTGCTGGGGCTTGATGGAGGCGTCGAGGCCGACGACGTCGTAGGTCTCGGTGCCATCGAGCTTCAAGGTCTGGGCGGTCGTGCCTTCCTTGAACTGGAGCGGGAGCACGCCCATGCCGACGAGGTTGGAGCGGTGGATGCGCTCGAAGCTCTGCGCGACCACGACCTTCACGCCGAGCAGGTTGGTGCCCTTGGCGGCCCAGTCGCGGGAGGAACCGGTGCCGTATTCCTGGCCGGCCAGGATGATGAGCGGCGTGCCGGCGGCGATGTGCTTCTCGGCCGCGTCGTAGATCGCGAGCTTCTCGCCGGTGGGCTGATAGATGGTGTTACCACCCTCTTCGCCGCCGAGCATGAGGTTCTTGATGCGGACGTTGGCGAAGGTGCCGCGGGTCATGATGCGGTCGTTGCCGCGGCGGCTGCCGTAGGAGTTGAAGTCCACGAAATCGACGCCGTTCTCGGTGAGGAAACGGCCGGCGGGCGAGGTCTTCTTGATCGCGCCGGCGGGCGAGATGTGGTCGGTGGTGACGGAGTCGCCGAAGATGCCGAGGGCCTTCGCGCCGGTGATGGGCTTGATCGCGCCGGGCGTGAGGGAGAAGTCGGTGAAGAAGGGCGGCTCTTGGATGTAGGTGGAGGCGGCGTCGAATTCGTAAACGTTGCCCGCGGTGGACGGGATCTCGTTCCACTTCGGGTTCTGCGCGGCGAAATCGGTGTAGAGCTTGCGGAAGACCTCGGGCTTGAGCGCGGCCTGGAGTTGGTCGCGCACTTCCTTGAGGGAGGGCCAGATGTCCTTGAGGAACACGGGCTGTCCGTCGCTGCCGTTGCCGATGGGCTCGTTGGCGAGGTTGACGTCCATGCGGCCAGCGAGCGCGAAGGCAACGACGAGCGGGGGCGACATCAGGAAGTTGCTCTTGATGTTCTGGTGGACGCGGGCCTCGAAGTTGCGGTTGCCCGAGAGCACGGAGGCGGCGACGAGGTCGTTGGAAACGACGGCGCTTTCGATCTCAGGATCGAGCGGACCGGAGTTGCCGATACAGGTGGTGCAACCGTAGCCGACGGTTTGGAAACCGAGCTGATCGAGATAGGGCGCGAGGCCGGTTTTCTCGAGGTAATCGGTGACGACGCGGGAGCCGGGGGCGAGGGAGGACTTGACCAGCGGGTTGACCTTGAGGCCCTTCTCGACGGCCTTCTTCGCGAGCAGGCCGGCGGCGAGCATGACGCTCGGGTTGGAGGTGTTGGTGCAGCTGGTGATGGCGGCGATGAGCACACTGCCGTGGCCGAGCTTGGTGCCGCGAACCTCGGCAGAGACGGAGAGGAACTCGTCCATCTTTTTGCCAAAGCCGTTTTCGTTAACAGGGCGCGAGAAGGCGGTGATGAACTCCTGCTTGAGCGCGTCGAGTTCGATGCGGTCCTGCGGGCGCTTCGGGCCGGCGACGGAGGGCACGACGGTGGAGAGGTCGAGCTCGACCTCGGTCGAGTAGTCGATGTCGCCGCGCTGCGGGATGCCCCAGAGATTCTGCGCCTTGTAGTAGGCCTCGTAGAGCGAGACGTCGGCCTCGTTGCGGCCGGTGGCGCGCAGGTAGGCGGAGGACTCGGCGTCGATAGGGAAGAAGCCCATGGTCGCGCCGTATTCGGGGGCCATGTTGGCGATGGTGGCTCGGTCCACGACGGGCAAAGCGGCGGCGCCGGGGCCGTAGAACTCGACGAATTTGCCGACGACCTTCGCCTTGCGCAGCATCTGGGTGATGGTGAGCGCGAGATCGGTCGCGGTGACGCCTTCGCGCAGCGCGCCGGTGAGGTGCACGCCGACGACGTCGGGGGTGAGGAAATACACGGGCTGGCCGAGCATGCCGGCCTCGGCCTCGATGCCGCCGACGCCCCAGCCCACGATGCCAATGCCGTTGATCATCGTGGTGTGCGAGTCGGTGCCGACGAGCGTATCCGGATAGTAAATACTGTTGCCGTCCTTGAGCACGCCCTTGGCGAGATACTCGAGGTTGACCTGGTGGACGATGCCGATGCCGGGGGGCACGACCTTGAAGGTGTCGAAGGCCTGCATGCCCCACTTCAGGAACTGGTAGCGCTCGCGATTGCGGGTGAACTCGAGTTCGAGGTTCTTGGCGAGGGCGTCGGCCGAGCCGGCGAAGTCCACCTGCACGGAGTGATCGACCACCAGATCGACGGGCACGAGAGGCTCGATGATCTTCGGGTTCTTGCCGAGTTTGGTGACGGCCGAGCGCATGGCGGCGAGGTCCACGAGGAGTGGCACGCCGGTGAAGTCCTGGAGCACAATGCGGGCGACCACGAAGGGAATCTCCTCGGTGCGGGGCGCCTTGGCCTGCCAGCCGGCGAGATCGCGCACGGCGGGCTCGGCCACGCGCTTTCCGTCGCAGTTGCGCAGGAGGGATTCCAGCACGAGGCGAATGGAGACCGGCAGGCGCGAGACCTTGTAGCCGGCCTGCTCGAGGGCGGGCAGCGAATAGAAGGAATGCTCGGCACCGTTGGCGGAGAATTTTTGAAGGGTATTGAAGGGATTCGGGAGGCTCATCGTGGTCGTAGAAAATCTAATGGTCGTCGCATACGAAATCGCCCGCGCGGGCGAGGCGCGGGCGATGGGATTTGGGAGCGCTTACTTGGCGAGCGCGGCCTTGACCGCCTCGAAGTTTGGCAGGTCCTTGGGCGTCGGGGTTTGTTCGGAGTATTTGATGACGCCGTCCTGACCGATCACAAACGCGGCGCGGGCCGAGGTGTCGCCGATGCCGGCGAGACCGGGGAAAAGAACATCGTAGGCCTTGGTGACGGTCTTGTTGAGGTCCGAAACGATGGTGAGGTTTATCTTGTTCTGCTGGGCCCAGGCTTCCTGCGCGAAGGGGCTGTCCACGCTGATCGCGATGACCTCGGCGCCGAGGTCGGCGTAGGCGGAGAGGCCGGCGGTGATATCGCACATCTCGGCGGTGCAGACGCCGGTGAAGGCGAGCGGGAAAAACAGCAGCACAGTCTGCTTTTTGCCGAAATTGGCGGAAAGCGTCACATCGACGAGGCCGTCCGCGTTCTTGGACTTGAGGGTGAAATCAGGGGCTTGGGTGCCAACGGTGAGTGCCATCGTGATAAAGGTGATGATTTGTAGGTGATGAGAACCCGTCGCGTCGAACAAGCGACGAGACAGACCAAAGAGAGCGCACCGTGAGTCTCACGCGACGCCCTCGCAATCCGTTTTTGGCGATGTGCCACAAGCGTTTTTCATGAATGCGTGGGGTATAATATGAAGTGATGGCAAAAAAGGTGGACGAGCGCGTCCCTGCGCCCAGGGCTCGTCTCCCCGAAACGTGTCACCGATAAAGACCATCGGGGGCAAGCTGACATCACTTTCTGTTACACCCATGAGCGAGAACGCAGGCGCGAGCATTGACACACGGGGGACCGCCCTACTTTTTACAGAATCTCGGCAAACACGACAAGCGTCGCCGCATCCTGCACTATGACACCCGCTCACAAACCGCAAGACGCCGACGGTGCCCGCGACTTCGTGAAGCAATCGACCCTCTACCAAGAGTTCCTCGCCGAGAGGGAAGAGATCCTGAAACACAAGTGGATCGAGTCCGAGCGACTCGGTTGCGACATCGGTTTCGAGCGCGCCTTGCTTGATTGGATTCGCAAACACCGCGACAGCTGGCGCGCCGCCCGCCGCGCCCTCCCGGCCACCTCCGCGCGCACGCAATCTCCCTTTCAGAACGCAAACAGCGCCGACTCGTCCGCGACCTCGCGCATGCAGACGACGGATTCCGCCAAAGCCCCCCGCGACCAAACCGGCACCCGATAGACCGGCCACAAAACGGTAAAAACCGATCCTCCTCCCGACCACGGCCCGCCGCCGCGGTCTTTTTTTTGCCCGCATCGGAGCAGCTTGAAAAAAACCCTGTCCGAAACGCGCCGGCCCGTTCGTTGGAGCTACGCCGGCAACTGAACGACCGGCCCCGCCAACCCTCAAACCCTTCCCAACATCATGCCCGCCTACGTCGATGGTTTTGTTCTTCCCGTGCCCAAGAAAAACCTGCCCGCCTATCGCCGCATGGCGCTCGTCGCGGCGAAAGTCTGGCGCGAACACGGCGCGCTTGATTACCGCGAATGTGTCGCCGACGACCTCGACGTCCCATTCGGCACGCCCTTCCCCGCCGTCGTGAAACCCAAGCGCGGCGAGACCATCGTCTTCGCTTGGATCACCTACAAATCCCGCGCCCACCGCGACCGCGTGAACGCCAAGGTCATGAAAGACCCGCGCATCGCCGAATCCTGCTCCGACCCGAAAAAAATGCCCTTCGACTGCACCCGCATGAGCTGCGGCGGCTTCAAGGTCCTCGTCTCCGCATGAGCGTCCGACCCAAACCATCCGCGCCCTCCGCCGCGCCCCGACTTCGCGACAAACTCGACACGCTCCGCGCCGATCTCGCCGACGCCATCATGGGCGTCCACGCCCGCATCGACGGTCTCTGCGCCGAAGCCGACACCGCAAACAAACAAGAGAACTCCCGTTCCACACAACACCCACCGCCTCCTTCATCATGAACACGCCCGCCCGCACTCCCCACCTCCTGCTCTTCCGCAACACCGGCCCCGAGACCCACGAGCACCTCACCGCCGACGAACGCCAGCAACTCGTCGCCCGCTGGAACGCCTGGTATGAAGGCCTGCGCAACTCCGGTCAGGCCGTGGATGGACGCCCCCTCGAACTCGAAAGCCGCGTCGTCTCCGGTCCCGCCGGCTCGCGCGTCACCGACGGCCCCTTCTCCGAAGCCAAGGAAGCCGTCGGCGGCTACGTCATGCTCATGGTCGCCGACCTCGACGAGGCCACCCGCATCGCCCGCACCCACCCCGGTCTCGAACACGGACTCGTCATCGAGGTGCGCCCCGTCGCCGAAACCTGCCACCTCGGCGTCACCACCGGCCCAGCCTGATCCGCGCCCTTCGCCCGCCTCCGTGCCCGACCAGCCCTCGCCCACCCCGCCTCCCCCCGCGCACGCGACCGCGCCCGAGTTGGTGGAACATTTTTTCCGCCACGAGGCCGGCCGCCTGCACGGCTCGCTCCTGCGCCGCCTCGGCGCGCAACACCTCGCACTCGTCGAAGACGTCGTGCAGGAAGCCATGCTCCGCGCCCTGCGCACCTGGGCCATGGGCGGCATCCCGCCCAACCCCTCCGCCTGGATCGGCCGCGTCGCGCACAACCTCGCCCTCGACGCCCTCCGCCATCGCGGCATGTCCGCCGCCAAAGAAGCCGCCATCGTCACCTACCTCGAACAAACCGCATCCGACTCACATTCGCATCCGCATTCGCCCGCCGCCGCCACCTCCCCCTCCGCCGTCGCCCGCGCCGATTTCGACGAGCCCCACGCCTTCACCGACGACGCCCTGCGCCTGCTCTTCCTCTGCTGCCATCCCGCCGTCGCCCACGACGCCCAGGTCATCCTCGCCCTCAAGGTCCTCGGCGGCTTCTCCACCGGCGAGATAGCCCGCGCCTTTCTCGGCACCGAGGCCGCCGTCGAAAAACAACTCACCCGCACCAAACAACGCCTCCGCGACGCCGACGCCGATTTTGAACTGCCCTCCGGCCTCGAGCTCGCCGCCCGCCTCGACGCCGCCCTCGCCACCATCTATCTGCTTTTCAACGAGGGCTACAAAGCCTCCTCCGGCGACCAACTCCTGCGCGAAGACCTCAGCCGCGAAGCCATCCGCCTAGCCGGCCTGCTCGTCGCCCACCCCGCCGGCGACACCCCGCGCGCCCACGCCCTGCTCGCGCTCATGCTCTTCAACGCCGCCCGCTTCCCTGCCCGGCTCGACCGCCACGGCGAACCGCTCCGCCTCGACGCCCAGGATCGCGCCAAGTGGGACCACGCCCTCATCGACCGCGCCCTCCGCCACCTCATCACCGCCGCCCAAGGCGACGAGATCACCGAATACCACGCCCAGGCCGGCATCGCCGCCTGCCATTGCCTCGCCCCCGACGCCGCCTCCACCGACTGGCAACGCATCCTCGCCCACTACGACGACCTGCTGCGCCTAAAACCATCGCCCATCGTCGCGCTCAATCGCGCCGTCGCCCTCGCCCATCTTCACGGCCCCCAAGCCGGACTCGATGCCGTCGCCGCCCTGCCCCAGGCCGAAAAACTCCGCTCCCACTACCTCGTGCACGCCGTCACCGCCGAACTCCGCTGGCGCCTGCGCGACCACGCCGGCGCGGCCGAAAGCTTCCGCCACGCCCTGCGCCTCGCCGAAGTCGGCCCCGAGCAACTCCACCTCGCCCACCTGCTCGAACGCGTCGAGGCCGACGCTTGATCCGCGCGCCGCGCCCGCGTTGCCTCCTCCGTCCATGTCCGAAGCCGCGCCTCCCTCCGCCGACGCCCCCGCGCCGACGCCGCCCCCGCAGTCGTTCTGGGCCGGCGTGCGCCAGGCCCTGCGCGGCGAGACCCATGACTACACTTCTCTGCCGCTGAATCGCGCCGTGCTCCTGCTCTCCGTGCCCATGGTGCTGGAGATGATGATGGAGTCGCTCTTCACCATCG
>CAZOGV010000108.1:0-10135 GCA_964579225.1 uncultured Akkermansia sp.
GTGCGCCCGACCACGCGGCGGCTGGAGGTCCGCCTCGCCGCAACGCTACCGCCCGGCGAGGTCGCGCGGCTCATGAAGTCGCCGCCCGCCACCGTCGGCGCCCGCCTGCGCGCACGCTGTTACCTGCGAGCCGATGCCGACGCGCCGCGTCCCGCAACCGCGAGTCGTGACCACGCCCACGCCGGACCTCCCGCCGTGTGTGCGCCCGTGCCGGTCGATGAACTCGCCGCCGAGATCGACGCGTTGAACGAGGAGCACCGGTTGCTTCGTTCGCCGGACCAAGAGATCGACGTGCTGCTCGTGCGCGGTGCCCGCGCGCCGCTGCTTTTGCGTGAACTCGGCCGCGCCCGCGAGATCACCTTCCGCGCCGCCGGTCAGGGATCGGGTCACGATTGCGATATCTCGCCCGAGGACGACTACTATGAGCACCTCGTGCTCTGGCATCGC
This sequence comes from uncultured Akkermansia sp., assembly GCA_964579225.1. GTDB lineage: Bacteria > Verrucomicrobiota > Verrucomicrobiia > Opitutales > Opitutaceae > IMCC26134_A. The sequence goes on from CAZOGV010000108.1 coordinate 448, forward strand.
CACGAACGTCGGCTCATGGGCGCGTATCGGCTCGGTTTCACGCGCGACATCCTCGCGCGGTATGGCCCGAACGGCCTCTACCTCGATCATGTGTTCAAAATTGATCCGTCCTTCTACGAGAAACTGGGGCCCGCCATTGAGCTGAGCCGTTCGTTCGTGTTGCCCGATTATCAACGAGACAATCGCGCCCTCGCCCTGCTCTGGCGTGGACTCGGCGCGGCGGCAACCACGCGCGGTTGCCCGACTTTTTTCGGCTCGGTCACCATCTCCAACCAACATCATCCAGCGACGCGCGCCCTGCTCACCGACTACCTCGCCCGAGCCCACGCCGATGCGCCGGAGCTGCGCACGCTGGTGAGCGCGCGCCACGCATTCCAGCCGACCACGCGCTATTATTCGCTCGCGGCTGAGGCCTACGCCGACGCGCCCATCGAGGCGCTCGGTCCGCTGGTAGACGCGCTGGAGCACGGCGAGCGCGGCATCCCGCCGCTCATGCGTTACTACTGTTCGCTCGGGGCGAAGTTTCTCGCCTACCACGTGGAGCCCACGTTTCAGGACGCGCTCTACTGCCTGCTGCGCGTCGATCTGCGCACCATACCGGAAGGCTATCGCCGTCGTTTTCTTGGATGAACCCGACGCGCACATGCTGGATCGTTTGCGCGGTGCTAGGGTGGTGGGCCGCCGCGCTGCCCGACGGATTGTTCGCGGAATCGCCGGAGCCGAAGCCCGCGTTGTCACCGACCGGGCAATCAGTGCGGCGCGCTTACCTGGTGAAAGTGTATTCTATTTACCACTACGCCGAGCCGCCCTTGCGTGGTGATGTGTTCACGCATGCCGGGCTGCGCCGGGTCGAGCTGGTCTTCGCCCTGTCGGTCGGCCCCGAACGCCTGAAGGACGAGATCGCCAAAGCGATGCGCGATCGGGCTACGCCGGAGGAGTGGACGCGCCTGCAAGACTCCGTGCGCGCCTTCGAGGCACCGATCACCGCCGGCGTTTCCGGCGGAGACCGTATCACCCTCGATTGGTGGCCGGATGGCACGCTCGTCACCCGTTTCGGCGAACGTGAGCTCAGTCGTATTCACGACCCCGCCTTCGCCGCCGCGATGTGGGGACTGTGGCTCGGCGAACGCAGCCTGGTGGACCGCGACGACCTTCTCCGCGCATGGAAACGCCCTTGACCACGCCGACGACGGACTCGATCCGCGACAAGCGGCTTGGTCTGACTGCGTCGCCTGGTGCGCGCGTCCTTTCTGTTCGCGCTGAATCTGCTCGCGCCGTGTCCTACCCACGCGCACCGGCCCATCGGCTGCGTCCGCAGGCTGTGGGCTAAAGATGGTAGCGCCTAGCCCGAACGTTCAGCACGTCCCGTTGGCGCGTAGGTGGCGGAGTTTTTCGCGTCTTCCACCACTTCCAGCGCGGAGAGAAAAACCCGGCCGGCGGTATGCTCGCGCACGAGACCATCCCAGACCCCGAATAGGTGCCGCGCCAGGCCCTCGCAGGATACGCTGGGCACCAAATAGATTTTCCACGCTTCAGGAGCGCCGGCCACGATGCGCTCGCGCAGGGGATCGCTGAAATTAAAGACGCAAGCGTGGTCCAGGTGGGTATCGATCCAAGCCTTCAGGAACTTCAGCTTCCCGAAATCGATGACAAAGCCGTTCTCGTCAGGCTCGGTGCAGCGAAAGGTGAGGTGAAAGGTCCAGTTGTGGCCATGAATAAGCGCGCAATGCCCGTCATGGTGGTGTTGTCGGTGGGCAAAGGGCACATCGGCGTAGGTTTTTCGGCAGGTAAGCATGGGGCGCGACAATTCTGGCGGGTTTTTCGTAGGCACGGCACACAAACCACCTAGCGCCCCTACGCAGCAAAAAAGCTCCCTGCCGCCGCGCAATCGCTGGAATTGTCTGGTGCGCGCCGTTGACAAAGCGGCCGGGATTTGGTGCCTTCGACCCTTTTACGACTCTCTACCCATGTCCTTCGTCATCGCTCTCCTGTATATTGTGCTCGTTCCGCTCTCGATCTTCCTGGTGCTGGTCGTGCTCATGCAGAAGTCGAAGTCCGACGGCAGCCTCGGCGCCGCGCTCGGCGGCGGCGCCTCGGAAGCGGCCTTCGGCCCCGATACCAGCAACGTGCTCGCGACCGTCACCCGCAACGGCACCATCGCCTTCTTTGTCATCTGTTTCTGTCTCTATCTAGCGCAGATCGCCCGCCATACTGATAAGGCCGCCGGCGGGGCTCTGCCCATGATCGAGGCTCCTGCCGAGTTGCCTGTCGTGATTCCCGTTGAAGAGGCGCTCATCGAAGCGCCCGTCATCGACGGTGCCATCGAAGCGGAACCCGCCCAATAAGCGCCGGTCCCTTTGAGCGTGGTTTCCCACCGCTCCATTTTCCCGAGGCAGACGGTTCGCGCCGTCTGCCTTTTCGTTGGCCTCGTGACGCTGCTTGCGGCGGTGTCCGCGCCTTTGGCGGCGCAGTCGCGTCTCAATCGTCCGCCGCCGCGCTACCTGCAAATCGGCACGCCCGACCAGGCCGAGGGCGCGGAGATATTGCGCTCGATGCGCGCGGCCGGTCCCGATGGCGATTACTACCTGGAGTTCGAGTTGCGCGTCTTGCCGCGACGCGGCAAGGGACAGCGTATCCCGGGTCAACTTTGGGGTTCGCGCAATGCCGCCGGTCCCGTCTCCCGCCTTAACCTGCTGCCGCCCGGCGATTCGGCGCGGCGCATTCTGGTGCAGGGCGGTCCGAGCCCCGCCGCTTGGCAATGGCCCGCGCCGGATGGCGCGGCGATGATCGCGGTGGACGAGGCGTCGCTCTTCGTTCCGCTCGCGGGTTCGGATCTCTCGGCTTTCGATCTGCAGATGCCTTTCTTGTATTGGCCGGAGTTTGTCTATGAGGGCAAATCGCGTCTCTACGAGCGGCCGGTGGACACGTTTTTGCTTTATCCACCGGAGTCGCTGGCGAAGCACCGCCCCGATCTGGCGGGCATTCGCGTGTATTTGGATTCCAACTACCACGCGCTGGTGCAGGCGGAGCATATCGGCGAGAATGGTCGCGCCTTGAAATCGTTTCGCGTCGTCAGTCTCACGCGCATCGGCGACCGCTATCTGGTGAAATCCGTGGAGCTGCGCGACGAGACCACGCGCAACAAGACGCGTTTCACCGCGACCGCCGCCGCGCTCGGCTTGGATTTCAGCACCCAGATTTTCGCTCCCGGGAATCTGGCCTCGGAGATGTCGCCGCCCGCCGATCTTACGCGGCTTTCGGAGTAGGCCTGAGGGCGGTCCGGGTGCGTGTGAAACTGCAGCCGAACAGAGTCTTCGGAACGGGCGCACACAAGGCGCGCCCTTACGACGGAAGCGGAGTCTCGTTTCTCACGAAACGAGCTACGTTTGCGGCGTGGCCCGATTCGTGAGAATCGGGAGCATGGGGCTCAGCTTGATCGCGAACCGATGGTATTACTTGATGACCTGCTCGGTCTCGGCGTCGAAGAGATGGGCGGCGTCCACCTTGATCGTGACCCTGATGATCTGATCGACCTCGAAGCGGTCGGTGGGGCGCACGCGGGCGATGAAGTTGGTCGCGCCCGTGGTGAGGTAGAGATAAGTCTCCGCGCCCATGGGCTCCGAGACCTCGACCCTAACCTCGATGGTGTGGGCGGCGGCGGTGGTGGTGGTGGTGGCGATGGTCAGCGTATCCTGCACGTCTTCGGGGCGGATGCCGAAGATGATGTCCTTGCCGGCGTAGGCGGTGCCCTTGGCGGAGAGGCGTTCGTCGAGGGTTACGCGGATGGGCGTGCCCTTGTCGTTGGTTTCGACGAATTCGAGCAGGTTACCGGAGCCCTTTTGCAGACGGCCTTTGAAAAAGTTCATCGGCGGGCTGCCGATGAAGCCGGCGACGAAGACGTTTTCCGGTTTGTTGTAGAGCTCGAGCGGGGTGGCGACCTGCATGATGCGGCCGTCCTTCATCACGCAGATGCGGTCGCCCATGGTCATGGCTTCGACCTGGTCGTGGGTGACGTAAACCATGGTGGCATCGAGCTTGTCGTGGAGCTTGGAAATCTCGGTGCGGGTGGAGACGCGCATCTTGGCGTCGAGATTGGAGAGCGGCTCGTCGAAGAGGAACACCTTGGGCTTGCGCACGATGGCGCGGCCGACGGCGACGCGCTGGCGCTGGCCGCCGGAGAGGGCCTTGGGTTTGCGGGCGAGATACTGGTCGAGACCGAGCATGGCGGAGGCCTCGCGCACGCGGAGGTCGATCTCGGCCTTGGGGAATTTGCGCAGCTTCAGACCGAAGGCCATGTTGTCATACACGGTCATGTGCGGGTAGAGCGCGTAATTTTGGAAAACCATAGCGATGTCGCGGTCCTTGGGGAGGATGTGGTTCACGATCTTGCCATCGATGGAGATGGTGCCGCCCGAGATTTCCTCGAGGCCGGCGATCATGCGCAGGGTGGTGGATTTGCCGCAGCCCGAGGGGCCGACGAGAACCATGAATTCCTGGTCTCTGATTTCGAGATTGATGCCGTGAACGACTTTTATGCCGGGACCGGATTTTTCGGTGTAAACCTTTTCGAGGTTGGAGATGACTACGGTTGCCATGGTGGCGGGGTGGGGGACTGCGGGCGTTGTGAGGTGTTCCGTGATGAAGCATTTCGCGAGGCGAGTCACGGGCACTGTCGCGTGTTTAAAGAGATGAAAAAATCTGCCGACGCCAGGGAGGGTCAATCTCAACCCCGCAGCGCGTTTGCGAGCGCTTTGAGAAGTCTTCAAGATTTAGCGTTGCCCGCGTCGTTACGGCGTGGATACGTGAACGCTTTCCCTTACCAGTCTTCATCCTTCAACCGATCACCCTCATGGCCAAAAAATCCGCTCCCGCCCCCTCGCCTCTGACTTTCGACCTTCCGGTTTCGCTCCTCTCCAAGATCGAGGTCCAGCGCAAGCGTCTCGGGCTCTCCTCTACTTCCGAGGTCGTTCGTCACGCCCTTGCCGAGTTTAATCTTTCCAAGTTCGAGTCCGAGACCGAGGAGCGTAAGCAGATATCGGTGCGTCTGCCCGCCGGCGATAAGTCCGCCCTCGTGAAGACCGCCAAGAAGCAGAAGGTCAGTATCGGCGAGATCCTCCGCGCCGCCGTCGAGTCCTTGCCTGAGAAAAAAGGTAAAAAGTAAGTCACGCCCGCGATATCATTCGCCGGGCTCATCCGCGGTTCGAGGCGCCTCACGGTTCCTCCCCGCGGATTCTTTTTGCCCTGTGTTCGCCAAACGTTTCCAACCCGCTGCCTTTTTCAAATCCTCCCATGAGTTCCGCCCCCGCTTCTCTCTCCGTCTGGGCCCGTAACATCTCGCCTTCGCCGACGCTCGCCGTTGACGCCAAGGCTAAGGCTCTCGCCGCCGCTGGCGAGGACGTCTGTGGCTTTGCCGCCGGCGAGCCTGATTTCGACACGCCCGAGCACATCAAGGAGGCCTGCATCGCCGCCTTGAGGGCAGGTAAGACCAAGTATGCGCCTACGCCTGGCATCGAGCCGCTGCGCCAGGCCATCGTCGATAAGTATCTGGCGGACTACGGCCTCAAGGTAGCCCCCTCGCAGGTTATCGTTTCGCCCGGCGGCAAGTTCTCCTGCTACCTCTCCATTCTCGCGACCTGTTCGCCTGGCGACGAGGTCATCATTCCCGCGCCCTTCTGGGTGAGCTATCCCGAGATGGTGAAGCTCGCCGGCGCGGTGCCGAAGCTCGTGCTCGCCGACGACACGACCGGTTTCAAGCTAACGCCCGCCCAGCTCGAGGCCGCCATCACGCCGAAGACCCGGCTGTTGATCCTCAACTCGCCCTCCAACCCGACCGGTGCCATCTACACCCGCGCCGAGATGGAGGCCATCGTGGCCGTGGCGCTGAAGCACAACCTCTACATCCTCTCCGACGAGATCTACGAGCACCTCACCTATGACGGCGCGAAGCACGTCTCGCCTGCGACCTTCTCACCCGAGGCCGCGGCGCGCACGATCATCGTCTCCGGTTTCGCCAAGACTTTCGCGATGACCGGTTGGCGCCTCGGCACCACGGTCGCGCCCGCGCCCATCGCCAAGGCCATCGCCGAGCTGCAAAGCCAGCAGACGAGCAACGCCACCACTTTCGCGCAGTGGGGCGCGCTCGCCGCGCTCAAGGAGCGCGACAAAACCCAGCTCGCGCTCGACGCCATGCTCGTCGCCTTCGACCGTCGCCGGAAGTTCCTGCACGCCGAGCTCAACAAGATCCCGGGCGTGACCTGTCTGCTCGCCGAGGGCGCGTTTTATCTCTTCCCGAACATCTCTTCGTTCGGGCTGAGCTCGGAAGAATTTTGCACGCGCCTGCTCGACGAAAAAAAGGTCGCCGCCGTGCACGGATCGGCTTTCGGCGCCGAGGGTTTCTTGCGTCTCAGCTACGCCACGAGCGATGAGATCATCGCCAAGGGCGTGGTGCGTCTGGCCGAGTTCTGTGCCGCGCTGAAGAAGTGATCCAACCGTGGCACGGGCAAGAAAGCCTCTGCCACGTGTTCCAGTTCGCTTTCAAGGCTGCGCCACAGGGCTTGTAACTTTCAAAACTGTTTCAGCCTCATACGTTCTTTAGGCCGCAGGCAGGGATGCGCTCTCAAGCGCTATATGAGGGTGTCGGCGATGACGAGCCAGACGGGGGCGGGGTGGCGGCGGAGGAGTTCGGCGAGCACGGCGCCGCGCGCGGGCGGGCACACGCCGGTGTGCTTCGTTCGCGGGAGAGGGGGCGTGGTGGGAGCGGGTGACGTCACGAAAAAGGGTCGCCAAGAAGGGCCGGGAAAGCGGGGAACGCAACGTCGGGCGGACGGTCTTGTAGGCGAAGGGCAAATGGGTGTTTAAATTATTTTACACCAGGCGGCGGGTTCGTCGGACTGCGCGGTGATGAAAACCTCGATCATCTGGTTGGCGCGGCTCGGTATCGATCAGGGCTTGTTTGATGTGAAGGCGGCGTGGGCGGTTCACATGAAGGTGGGCGAGGACGCGGACTTGTTGGATTTCGCGCAGGAGTTGCTGGATTCCGGGCACGTGTCGGAAGCGATGGTCGAGGCGCTGGAGCGCATCGCGGGTTTGGCTCATTCGAAGGAAAACGCCGCGGCGCCGGCGGATGATCCGTTCGAGACGACGAGAACGACCACGCCCTTCGTGCGCGCGGTCGAGGCTGCTGCGGAGCCGGTGGTGATCCGTCCGGCGGCGGCGGTGGCGGGGCCGGCGGCGGGTTTGCCGAAGAAGACCAAGCTAGAGTTTCCTTTTGCTCGAGTGGCGTCGTTGTCGGACGCGGAGCTGAGCGAGGCGTTAAAAAATCTGCTCAAGGCCTGCGCGCGCAACGGGGTGAGCGATCTGCATCTTTCCGCCGGCGCGAAGCCCTTCGTGCGCAAGCAGCGCGCGTTGACGGCGCTGTCCGAGCACGTGTTGGGCGAGGCGGATGCCTTGCGGCTGAACACCGCGTTGCTGGTGGCGCATCAGCGGGAGACGTTTTTGGAGCGCAAGGATCTCGACTACGCGTTGGCGCTGGACGCGGCGAATCGTTACCGCGTGAACCTGATGTTTCACAAGGAGGGCGCGGCCGGGGCGTATCGCATGGTGGCGGCGGAGATTCCCAAGCTGGATTCGCTGGGGCTGCGCAACATCGACGCGATTCGGAAGATGCTCACGTATCACAACGGGTTGATCCTCGTGACCGGGCCGGTGGGCGCGGGCAAGACGACCACGCTGGCGGCCTTGGTGGCGGAGCTGAACGAGCAGCGGCAGGACCACATCATCACGGTGGAGGACCCGATCGAGGTCGTGCAGTTCTCGAAAGGCTGCAACATCACGCAGCGCGAGGTGGGGCCGCACACGAAGTCTTTTGCGACGGCGTTGAAGGGGGCGTTGCGCGAGGACCCGGACGTGATCGTGATCGGCGAGCTGCGCGATCTGGAGACGATCGAGATGGCGATCAGCGCCTCGGAGACGGGCCATCTGGTCATCGGCACGATGCACACGAGCGACGCGGCCACGACGATGAACCGGGTGCTGGACGTCTTTCCGCCCTCGCAGCAGGCGCAGATTCGCGCCAGCGTGGCGGAGAGTCTGCGCGGCGTGATTTGCCAGCGCCTGCTGCCGGGTGCGGAGGGCGGGCTGGTGATGGCGTGCGAGATTCTGGTCGGCAACATGGCGGTGTCCGCGCTGATCCGCGACGGCAAGACGAGCGGCCTGCGCAACGTGCTCGAGACCGGGCAGCGCGATGGCATGTGCCTGATGGAAGCGAGCGTGATGAGTCTCTACACCGAGGGGCGCATCTCCGCCGAGACCGCGCGGGAGAATATTTCCAACCGCGTGCTTCGCGCCCGCATCACCTGAGCCCATCCTATCCCGTATCCACCGCTATGCAATCGAACCGAATTTCCCTCTGTCGCTGGATGATCGGAAGGTGGAACGCGTTGACCCCAACGCGTTGCGGCGAAGCCGCTCCGAACCAGCGTGTTGGGGTCAACACGCTCCACCTCGACTGAATTTCTACGGCTGAGCCCGTCCTATCCCGTATCCACCGCTATGCCCGCCATCGATTCATTGCTTCGCACCCTGCTGGAACGCGGGGGCTCCGATCTTCATCTTACCGTGGGTCTGCCGCCGAAGGGGCGGCTTTCAGGGGTCTTGATTCCTCTCGCCGGCGAGCCGGTCACGGCCGCGCAGATGGAGGCCTATCTGAAGGAGATTTGCGCGCCGGCGCGCTGGGCGGATTTTTTGGAAAAGGGCGATCTTGATCTGGCCTACGAGATTCCGGGGCTGGCGCGTTTTCGCGGAAACTTTCTTTGCAACCACTGGGGGCAGGCGGCGGTGTTTCGCCAGATTCCCTCGCGGATTCTTTCCTTCGAGGAGCTCGCGTTGCCGGAGGCGTTGAAGAAATTCTGCCATCTCAACGAGGGTCTCGTGCTGGTGACGGGGCCGACGGGTAGTGGAAAATCCACTACGCTGGCGGCGATGATCGACTACATTAACACGAATTCGGCGCGGCACATCATCACGATCGAGGACCCGATCGAGTTCGTGCATAAAAACAAGTTGAGCACGATCGTGCATCGCGAGGTGGGCGAGCACACGCGGAGCTTCGACGACGCGTTGAAGGGGGCGATGCGGCACGACCCCGACATTCTGCTGCTGGGCGAGATGCGCGAGCTGGAGACGATCAAGCTGGCGCTGGGCTGCGCCTCGATGGGCATGCTGGTCTTCGGCACGCTGCACACGAACAACGCGCCGAAGACGATCGACCGCATCATCAACGCGTTTCCGGCGGACGAGCAGAACCAGGTGCGGGTGATGCTGGCGGGTTGTCTGTCCGGCGTGGTTTCCCAGCTGTTGTGCAAGCGCATCCCGAAAGGTCGCTGCGCGGTGCACGAGATTTTGCTCCAGCACGAGGCGCTGCCGAACACGATACGCAGCGGTCAGATAGCGAACATCCGCCAGATCATCGAGAATGGCCGCGCCGACGGCATGATAGCGATGGACCAGAGTCTGCTCGCGCGGGTGAAGGACGGCAGCATCGCGGCGAGCGAGGCCTACATGAAGGCGGCGGACAAGAAGCTGTTCGCGGGCATGGTGAAGCCGGGCGAGTTGGACGGCGGGCACTGAGCCCCGACGAGTCGGGGTAAACTGGGCGGGCGGGGGGGGGATTTTTTCGGATGAAGGCGGG
>CAZOGV010000109.1:0-2207 GCA_964579225.1 uncultured Akkermansia sp.
TCGGCGGGGTGTTGTTTCGTTTCGTGGGCACGGACGCCTTGTTTTATCCGGCGGGGTTTACCTTGATCGTGGCGGTGGTCTACGCGAGCTACGCGCACCACGAAAAAACGACCGTTCGAAAACCATCCCAATGACCCTGCTTTATTTCGCCCAGGCCCGCCAGCTCGCGGGCGTCGCCATCGAGACGGTCGAGCTTGCCGCGCCTTTGGGCGCGGACGCGCTTTGGGCGGAAGTGCTGGCGCGGCGTCCGGGGCTCGCGCCGCTGCGGGTCGTCACTCGGCTGGCGCGCAACGGGGAGTTCGCGGCGGCGGACGCGGTTTTTCAGCCCGGCGACGAGGTGGCGCTGATCCCGCCGGTATCGGGCGGGTGAATACATGGTGAAGGACGTGACGAACTCCGCGCCATGACCGGTCCGCTTCCGCTTCGCGTAGAACCCGCGCCCGGCCTGCCGCTATGGCGGGAGGCGGACGACCGTTCGCGGTTGCGCAGTTTCGGGGTGGGCGTGGGGGGCGGGTTGTTTTGGGGAGGCGGGTGCGCGGTGTTGGGCGGTTGGATCACGTTGGGGGCGTTGCGTGTGGTTCCCTTTGATTTGAGCGGCGTGCGGGTGCCGCTCCCGGTTTTCGCGATGGTGGGGGGCATTTTTGTCGTGGCCGGACTGGCCATCGCCGCGCGGGCCTGCGCGGACTGGCTGGAGGAGCGCCGGGCCGAGCGGATTCGGCGCGCGAAGCCGGGCGAGCCGGCGTTGGCGGACTATCCGTGGGATCGCGAGTGGAGCCGGGCGGCGCCGTGGGCGGGCGCGTTGCGTCGCACGTTTTGGACGGGGTTTTTGGCGCTGTTTTTCGCGGTGCCGGCGGGGATTTTTTTCAACGGGGAGACACCGTTGATTTTTCGGGTGATCATAGGGGCGTTTGGAGTCGGCGTGGTCTGGATGATTTTTCTGAGCGCGAAGGCGTGGTGGCGCGCGGCCAAGTTCGGGGCCTCGTCGGTGCGGTATTCGACCTTTCCTCTGCGTCCGGGCGGAGTGGTTAAGTTGGAGTGGAACGCGCCGACCAAGCGGATGAGGGGGGAGGGAGGGCATTTCACGCTGCGGGCGTTGGAGGAGAAGCTGGTGCGGACGCGGGCGGGCGGGCGCGGTCGAGTGAACCGAACGCGGCGGCAGCTGTGGTCGGCGCGGTTGAGCCTGACCGGGCCGGTGGAGCTGCGACCGCACGAGCCGCACACGCTGGAGTTCACGGTGCCCGCCGAGGTCCCCGGCACGTGGTTGGGCGGGGGAGAGACGGTGGTGTTTTGGGAACTGTGCGCGGAGCTGGAATTGGACGGGCTGGATTTTCGCGAGTGCTACTTGGTGCCTATTTATCATGCTCCGCGAGATGTCTGAACACGGTCGCGCGAGTCCCTCGGTTTTTATCCACGTAGGCCCCGAAACCATCGGGCGGACGGAGGAGGCGGCGGCGGAGCACGCGGGGGTTGGCGCGGTGGCGGAGTTTCGCGGATTGGTGCGCGGGGAGGAGGCGGGGTCGGTGATAGGCGGGCTGGTTTACGAGGCGTATCAACCGATGGCGGAGCGGGAGATCGCGCGCATCTTGGCGGAGTTGGCGGTGAAGTTTCCGGTGGCGGGAGTGCGGGTGGTGCATCGCATCGGCCGGGTGCCGGTGGGGGAGGCGGCGATTTATGTGCGTGTGACGGCGAAGCACCGCGCGGAGGCGTTCGCGTTGCTGGCGGGATTCATGGACCGGCTGAAACAGGACGTGCCGATTTGGAAGACGGGGATTTTTTAAACCGCGAATGGACGCGAAGGGACGCGAATATCGAACAATGATCACTGTCACGGAGGCTTGGGGGAGAATCGACGCGGCGGTGGCGGGTGCGTTGCCGGCGGAGCGGGTGGCGTTGGCCGAGGCGCGGGGGCGGGTGTTGCGGGAGATGATCACGGCTCCGGAGGATCAGCCGGCTTTTGATCGCGCGGCGATCGACGGTTATGTGGTCGCGGCGTCGTCGGCGGTCGGGGCGACTTTGCGGGTGGCGGGGGAGATTCCGATGGGCGTGCTCGCTCCGGCGGCTCCCGGGTTGGGCGAGGCGTTGAAATTGTTTACGGGCTCGGCGGTGCCGTCGGGGGAATTGGGACTCGTGATGTGGGAGGACGTGGGGCGCACGGCGGACGGGGGGGCGATCATGCTGCGAGCCGCGCCCTCGGCAGGGTGGATACG
>CAZOGV010000109.1:2307-10131 GCA_964579225.1 uncultured Akkermansia sp.
CGGCGGACGGGGGGGCGATCATGCTGCGAGCCGCGCCCTCGGCAGGGTGGATACGTCGGCGTGGATCGCAGGCGCGGGCGGGAGACACGCTGTTGATGGATGGGACGCGATTGGGGGCGGGGGCGCTGGCTTTGTTGGCGTCGGTCGGTCGGGTGGCGCCGCGGGTGTCGCGACGGGCGCGTGTCGCGCATCTGGTGACGGGCGGCGAGTTGATCGCGCCGGAAGCGGCGGCGCAGGCGGGGCAAATTCGCGACAGCAATTCGACGCTGGTCGCGGTGTTGTTGGCCGAGGCGGGCGCGGAGCGGTGCGGGCACGCGAGGGCGGGGGAGGGGTATGGGGAAACGGCGGAGGCGTTTGCCGGGTTGTTGGCCGGCGGGCCGGATGTGGTGCTGGTGTCGGGCGGATCGTCGGGCGGGGAGCATGACCATGTGCGGCGGCTGTTCGCGGAGAACGGGTTTGCGCCTCTGGTCGATCAGGTGGCCTCGCGGCCGGGGAAACCGTTGCTCATTTCGACGCGCGGCGGTCAGGTGGCGATAGGGCTGCCGGGGAATCCGCTTTCGCATTTCGTGTGTTTTCATCTTTTCGTGGCGCGGGTGTTGGCGCGCTTGGCCGGGGCGGAGCCGGCGGGGGTGTCGCGGTTGACGCTGACGCCGGGAGCGGCGTTGCGGACGAATCCGCGCGAGACCTGGTGGCCGGCGGAGCGGACGGAAAACGGTTACGCGCCGCTGCCGTGGGCGGATTCGAGCGACCTCACCGGGCTGGCAAGAACGCATGCGCTGGTGCGGGTGCCGACGGCGGGCGCGCCGGAACGGGCGGCGGAGGGGCTGCTGGTTTGAGGAATATTCGGCGGCTTGTCCGAAGATCGAAAAACACCAATCTAACTAGCATGAAGACGACGGCTGATATTCCCGCCAAGGAGCTGAAAGATTTAATGCGGTTCACGAAGGCGGCGACGAAGCGCGAAGCCATCCTGACGGCGGTGAGAGATTACATTCGGCGAAATGATATGGCGCAACTCGTGAAGTATGCCGGCACGTTTGAAAGCATGATGACACAAGAAGAGTTGATGAAAATGCGCCGGGCCGGGCACCACACTTTTGATCAATGAGGCTCGTGGCCACTCCCTCCCGAATGGAAATGCTGTTTGAATACGTGAGCGTGGGTTCCTGTGAAGGGGCGTCGCCTGCGACGTCCGTGAGGGCGTCGGGTGGGAATCGAAATTCGAACCGGACTTCGCAAGCGAAGCCCCTACATCGGAACACGAATCTAATCAAATTTTTCAAACTCTGATGCCTGCCAAAACTAAAAAAAACTCCGCGGGGTTCAGTCATCTCGACGCCTCGGGCGCGGCGCGGATGGTAGATGTGGGGCACAAGCCCGCGCAGGTGCGGGTGGCGGTGGCGGAGGGGGAGCTGGTGTGCGAGAAGGCGACGATTCGGTTGCTGAAGGCGCAGGCGCTGCCGAAGGGCGACGTGCTGGGGGCGGCGCGGCTGGCGGGCATTTTGGCGGCGAAGCGCACGGACGAGTTGATTCCGTTGTGCCACGGGTTGCCGCTGGACTCGGTGGCGGTGGATTTCGCGGTGAAGGCGGATCGTATCCAAATTTCCGCGACGGCGCGGACGACGGCGCGGACCGGAGTGGAGATGGAAGCGCTGGTGGCGGTGACGTTGGCCGGGCTCACGCTTTACGACATGATGAAGGCGGTGGACAAAACCATGGTGCTCGGCGCGGTGCGGGTGACGAAGAAGGAGAAGTCGTGAAGATCGCGCGAGTGACGCTGAGCGACCGGGCCAGCGCCGGAGTTTACGCCGACCGCAGCGGTCCGGAGATCGAGCGGGTTTTGCGCGAGGCGCTGGGCGAAGGGCACGAGTTTTTGGCGCGGGTGTTGGCGGACGAACGCGAGGCCATTGCGGCGACGCTGCGCGAACTGTGCGACGTGGAAGGCTGCGACGTGGTGGTGACGACGGGCGGCACGGGGCCGGCGCCGCGCGACGTGACGCCCGAGGCGACGCGCGATGTGTTGGAGCGGGAGCTGCCGGGCTTCGGCGAGGCGATGCGGGCGATGAGTTTCGCCAAGGTGCCGACGGCGATTCTTTCGCGGGCGACGGCGGGCACGCGGGGACGGACTTTGATCGTGAATCTGCCGGGCAATCCGCGCGCGATCGGCGAATGTCTGCCGTGTCTGGTGCCGGCGATTCGCGAGGGCGTGCGGCACCTTAACGGGGGCTGATAGCAACGGCTGAAATTATTTAGATTTTAACCACAGATATCACAGATGAACACAGATACTGAAACACTCATCGTGGCCCGTATCTTATCTGTGCATATCTGTGTAATCTGTGGTCAAAATTCTGATAACAAAGGGCTGATAAGATAGAGCCGCCGATATCGTTTTTCCGACCATGATCCGCATCGAGCACCTCTATCTTTCGCCGGGGCACAACTACTTTGGGCACCACGGCAAGCCGGCGGACGAGCATCCGATGTTGGCGGTGCCGGAGGTGGAGTGCGTGGCGGGGCGCGGTCTGCGCGGGGACCGGTTCTTCGACTTCAAGCCGGACTACAAGGGGCAGGTGACGTTTTTCGCGGGCGAGATTTACGACGAGCTTTGCGTGGCGCTCGACGTGTGCGACCGCGAGCCGTCGGCGTTTCGGCGCAACGTGATCACGCGCGGGGTGGATTTGAATGCGCTGATCGGCGTGGAATTCGAGGTGCAGGGCGTGCGCTTTCTCGGCTCGGCGGAGTGCAGTCCGTGTTACTGGATGGACCGGGCGTTCGCGCCGGGGGCGGAGGCGGCGTTGAAGGGGAGGGGCGGGCTGCGGGCGAAAATTTTGAGCGACGGGGTGCTGCGGGTGGGCTGATGCGCATGAAGCCGGGTGACACTTGTCTTTCGGAGTTTAGCGCGGTGTTGCTCGCGGGCGGACGTTCGTCGCGCATGGGGCGGGACAAGGCGCTGCTGGCGCATCCGGAATCGGGCGTGTCGTTGATCGCGCATCAGGTGGCGACGCTGCGGGCGGCGGGCGCGGCGGAGCTGATGTTGTCGGTGCGGGCGGGGTTGGATTACGCCGACGTGGTCGGCGCCGAGGTGGTGCGCGTCGTGGATGACGGCGAGGGCGGGCCGCTGTTTGGCATCGCGGCGGCGGTGGCGCGGGCGCGGTGCGAGCGGGTGTTGGTGTTGGCGGTGGATTTGCCGCGCATGACGGCGGCGACGTTGCGGGCGCTGGTGGCGGCGAGCACACCGCAATGCGGCGCGGCGTGGCGCGGGGCGCATGGGTGGGAGCCGCTTTGCGCGGTGTATCCGAGGGCGGCGTGCGCGGCGTTTGAGGCGGCGATGGCGGCGGGGCGACTGTCGTTGCAGGCCTTGGTCGAGCAGGGCGTGCGAGAGGGGTGGATGACGGAGGCGGCGGGGCCGGCGGATGCGCGTGTGCTGGCGAATTGGAATTCGCCGGGAGATGTGGGGTGAGGGAGGGCGGCCGTCTGGCAAGCGGCGCTCTTTGCGGCGGGCCCAGCGGTCCCGCCCTACCTTAAGGCTCTTTGCGGCGGGCCCAGCGATCCCGCCCTACCTTAAGGCTGCGGCGGTCCCGCCCTACCAGCCGAACTGGCGTTTTAGGCGCAGGGGTTCGTAGAGGCTGGAGGGAAGCTCGGTGATGAAGCGGCTCGGGGTGAGCATCATGCCGCCGGGGCCGGGGCGGGAGGCGAGCTTGGGGTAGCAGAGGTAGAGTTCGTTTTTGGCGCGCGTGACCGCGACGTAGAAGAGGCGGCGCTCTTCCTCGACGTCTCCGTCTTCGATGGAGCGGCGGCCGGGGAACATGCCGTCGGCGAGGCCGATGACGAAGACGACGCCGTATTCGAGGCCCTTTGACTGGTGCACGGTGGTGAGTTTGATCGCGTCCTGCGAGGGGGCGACCTCCTTGTCGCTGGTCTCGCCGTTGAGCAGGACGATCTGGGCGAGCAACTCCTGCATCTCCTCGTAGCGTTGGGCGAAGCCGACGAGGCCTTTGAGCTCTTCGAGGCGGTCGGTGTAGTCGGCGTATTGGCCCTTCATGTAGTCGCCATACCAACCGTCGATGGCGAGTTCGATGGCGCGGGCGGGAGTCTCGTCGCGCATGGCGTGGGCGACCTCGCGGAGGGAGGCGCAGAAGTGGGGCCAGTCGTCCTTGGCGGCGGCGGGGACCTTGGCCTTCACATCGTCGGTGGCGAGGGCGTCGATGAAATCGGCCTGGAGAAACTTGGCGTGTTCGAGGGCGGCGGCGTGGATCTTGGCGGCGCCCTTCTCGCCGACTTTTTCGAGGAGGCAGGCGATGCGTTCCCAGGCGAGGGTGTTGGCGGGATTATAGACGAACTGGATGAGGCCGATGAGGTCGCGCACGTGCTGGCGCTCGAAAAACTTCACGCCGCTGGTGATGGTGTAGGGGATGGCGGCGCGGGCGAGGGTGAGCTGGATCTCCATCGCGATGAAGTGGGAGCGGTAGAGCACGGCGATCTCGGAGGGGGAGACGCCGTCGTCCTCGATGAGGGAGCGGATGCGTTTGACGATGAAGTCGGCCTGTTCGCGGTCGTCCATGGCCTGGACGACGTAGGGTTTTTGCGAGTTGGCGCGGTGGGCGATGAGTTTTTTCTCGAAGTGGCGGCCCTTGGGCTGGGCTTCGAGCACGCCGTTGGCGAGGGCGAGGATCTGCGGGGTGGAGCGGTAGTTGGTCTCGATGCGGTGGATGACCGTGCCCTCGTGGCGATCGGGGAAGGTCATGATGTTTTCGAAGTTCGCGCCGCGCCAGGAGTAGATGCACTGGGCGTCGTCGCCGACGGCCATGATGCGGTGGTGCGCGCCCATGCGGTCCACGATCTCGGACTGGAGCGTATTGGTGTCCTGATACTCGTCCACGAGGACGTGGCGGAAGCGGCCGACGAAGTAGGCGGCGATGTCGGGGGCCTTGATGAGGAGTTCGAGCCAGAGTTCGAGGAGGTCGTCGTAATCGAGCACGTTTTGCTCGCGCTTGCGGGCTTGGTAAGCGGCGGCGAAGGCGGGGAAACGGTGGGCGATATCCTGGTATTGGGGGAAGTTGCGCGAGACGGTTTCGGCGAGGGAGAGGCGGGTGTTGCGCGCGAGGGAGAGGACGTTGTGGAGGGGGCCGGGGCGCGGGTGGGTTTTGTTTTTGAAGAAGAGTTTGTCCTCGGCCTCGACGGTGGTCTTGAGCAGGGATTCGGCGTCGTCGGAGTCGAGGATGGTGGAGTTTTTCGGCACCCCGACGGCGTCGCCATACATGCGGAGGATGCGGGCGCCGAGGGAGTGGAAGGTGCCGCCCCAGAAGCTGCGCGGCTCGACGCCGGTGAGTTGTTCGACGCGGGCGAGCATTTCCTTGGCGGCCTTGTTGGTGAAGGTGAGGAGGAGGATCTCGCCGGGGCGCACGCCTTGGGAGAGGAGGTAGGCGACGCGGTAGGTGAGGGTGCGGGTCTTGCCGGAGCCGGCGCCGGCGAGGACGAGGAGCGGGCCGGGCTCGGCGGTGACGGCGTTGAATTGCTCGTCGTTGAGCTCGGCGCGGAAGTCGATGGACGAGGCGGGGGAGTCGTCGGGAAAGGAGCGGCTATCGAGGGGGAAATCCATGTCGTGTGAGGACAGGAGAGGGAGGTTCGGGGGTTTTAGGAACCGAAAATTTGAGTGCGGATAACGGGGATGGGCGGGGCGAGGCAGGGATGGGATGGCGGCTAATGCCGCGACTCAATGAGCGCGGCTTGGAAGGTGCGGTTTCGCTGCGCGAAAAGGGGCGGTCGATGTTATGGCCTCTAGCAGCTTGGCTGCTGGCCTGACATGGCCTCGGCGGTGATGACGTCGCCGGCCTTGCCCATGGGGTGATCGCTCGGCGCGTGTCGCACGGCGCTCACGTTGCTGTCGGGAAAAGTCGCCGCGTAGAAGCGCGCGGCTTCTTTCGGCGTCCTTGTTGAACCAGAGGCAAATCGTGTTTTTTGGGAATGGGTTTGTTCATTGGAATACAACGCCCGAGACAGGCGAAACCGGACACGGCTCCTGCGTGCGCCTATTTTCCCCGCAGGGGCGGACTTAATCCGGCAGGATTTTTTCCAGCGACCGACCCTTGGCGAGGTCGTCCACGAGTTTGTCGAGGTAGCGGATTTCTTTCATCAGCGGATCGTCGATTTCCTCGATGCGCACGCCGCAGATGACGCGATCCACCTCGCCCTGCGTGCGTTTCTTACGCTCGGCCTTCGCCACGTAGAGCGGATACACGTTCGAAAACGGGGTCGTGAAAAGGCGATGTTTGGGCATGGCGAGGGTTAGGGTGCTTGGGCCGGATTTGTTGTATATCGAAATTCCGGTTATATCCTCAAAGGTCGCGTAGCAGGCTCGGTTGCCGAATAAACTAAATGACAAGGTCGCCATGTCGTGGGGATCTCGCGATGAATCCGCGGGCAATTGATGGGGCAAGACCCGCCGCATGGCATGTGTGCCGATAAGGAAGAAGATATGCGCAGACGCAATGATCCTCGCCGGATACCCGCGCCGCCGCGCGTATCTTTTCGGGTCAGAGGGGGGCCTGGGGTTAACCCGAAAACCGCGATTGGACGTGGCCCGCTTCGTGAGAGGCGGGACAAAAGGATATGGCGGTCACCAAGCTCCCGCTTCTCACGAAGCGGGCCACATTATTCTACTTCGCGTTCAAGATGAGCCCAACGGAGCGGACGGCCCAGCGGTCCGTCCCTACCCGCAGAGGCTCAACTTGAACGCGCATTAGAATGAGGCGCTGAATCACCGAATCCGGATTTAAAGCGGGTTGTCGGTGGCGATGAAAGTCCAGGGCAGGCCGAAGCGCGCGGAGGCGGCTTCGGCGAGGGCGCGGATGCCGTGGACCTCGGTGGCGTAGTGGCCGCAGCAATACAGGTTGAGCCCGTGCTCCTCGGCGAAATTATACCACTCTTCGCGGAGTTCGCCGGTCACGAGGGTGTCCACGCCGAGCGCGGGCAGCTCGGGCACGGCGCTGTTGCCGCTGCCGCTGCAGAAGGCGATGCGCTTGGGCGCGCTCGACCCGTGCTCGATGGCGACGACGCGGGCGTAGTGACGGCGCAGGTCGGCGGCGAGGGCGTCGCGAGTGCCGGCGAAGGGCGCGGTCCAGGCGACGGGTTCGCTGCCGGGCGGGGTGAGAAAGGTCTGGTCGGGCGCGAGGCCGAGCTGGCGGGCGAGCAGGGCGTTGTTGCCCAGCTCGGGGTGGCCGTCGAGCGGGAGGTGGCAGCCGTAAACGGCGAGGTTGGCGCGCATGGCGGTCGAGAAGCGGGCGTAGTGCGCGCCGGTGAGCGGCTGCGGGGCGGTCCAGTAGAGGCCGTGGTGGACGATGAGGAAATCGACGCGCTCGGCGGCGGCGCGCTCGAAGGGGATGCGGCCGGCGTCCACGGCGGCGCCGATCTTGGTGACGCGGCCGTCGTTTTCGAGTTGGAGGCCGTTGAAGGCGTTGGGGTGGTCCTTCCAGGCGGTGCGGCGGGTGGCTTGATCGCAGAAGGCGACGAGGTCGGAGAGGGTGACGGGGGAAGGCATGTTGCGTGCAGAGCCGCAGAAATGGCGGCGCGGGGCAAGACGCGTAGCGGACGGGGCGTGGCGAGAGGCGTAACGGATGATGATGCCGGATAGCCCCGACGAAGTCGGCCCGATAGGGCGCATATTTCGCCAGAGCACTGGTGAAATATGCGGGCTAAATCAAAACCCGCTCAAGAAGGAGAACCACAGAGACACCAAGACACAGAGGCCTCACAGAGAATACCCTCCTTTCCTCCCTCTGTGAGGCCTCTGTGCCTCCGTGTCTCTGTGGTGAACCCATGCAA
>CAZOGV010000110.1:0-10089 GCA_964579225.1 uncultured Akkermansia sp.
AGCTCGGGATTGAGCTTCTGGAGAGCGCGGGCGATGCCGTGGGCAACCGCGCCGGCCTGGCCGGAGACGCCGCCGCCGGCGACATTGGCGGTCACGTCGATCTTGTCGCGCAGCTCGACGGTGAGCAGCGGACGAAGGGCGGCTTTGGAGAAGTTCTCGTGGGAGAAGTAGTCGTCAAACTCGCGACCGTTGGCGACGAGCTTGCCGGTGCCTTCGGTGATGCGGATGCGCGCGGTGGAGGTCTTGCGACGACCGGTGGCGGTAAAGATGGTGGTTTCAGCGCTCATGGGTGGTGGTGCTTAGCGGACGGAAATCTTGACCGGATTCTGCGCCTCGTGGGTGTGGTTCGGACCGGCAAACACGCGCAGCTTGGTGAGCATCTGGCGGGCGATGCGGTTCTTGGGCAGCATGCCCTTGACCGCGTGCTCGATGATGAACTCGGGGTTGCGCACGCGCTGCTGCTGCATGGAGCGGTAGCTCTCGCCGCCGACGAAGCCGGAGAAGAACATGTATTTGTTTTGATCTTCCTTCTTGCCGGTCAGAACCGCCTTCTCGGCGTTGATGACCACCACGAAGTCGCCCGTGTCAACGGACGGCGTGTAGGAAGCTTTATGACGGCCGCGAATCAGGGTTGCGGCTTTGACTGCGATACGGCCGAGCACCTCGCCCTCGGCATCGATGAGATGCCACTTGGCTTGGACGGTCTCTGGTTTGGCGAGATACGTTTTCATGAGAAAAGAGGTGGAAGGCATAGGGCACGCGGATGCCTGTCAACTGTCGATTTAGGGGCTAAAATAAAAAACCCGCCCTCGCGTGAAGCGAGGACGGGTCTTGAGTGATTTGGATCTTCGAGTTCGGACTAGTTTCGCAACGCGAAATTAGAAGCCGATCGAGATGCCGACGGAGCCGACGAAACCGTAAGCGCGGTCGTTGTTGGTTCCAAGGAGGTCGGTGTCGTTGTGGATGTATTCAATGCCAGCGGTCAGGGTGGCGGTCTCGCTCAACGCGAAGGGAACGGAGACACCCACGGAACCGTAGGTGTAGTCGTTGCCGCTGCCGGGGACCTGGATGTAGCCCAACGAAGCGGAGAAATCCAGCGACGCATTGATGGCGTCAACCGGGAGGCTGTGGCCGATGGAACCGATGTAGCTGGAGATCTCGAGAACAGTGTCGTGGTAGTAATACACGCTGGGCGAGAGAAGAACGTCGGCGGAAATACCAGCGTAGAACTCGGTCGTGTCGGAGGCGCCAGAGTAGGTGTATTGGGTCACACCGACGTCGAGCGAGAGGGTGTCGTTAATGGCGAAGCCGTAACCCAGATAAAGGTCGGTCTCGCTGTTGACGAACTTGGCACTGCCGATGCTGTTGGAGTGCCAGATACCGACGTAGAAGTCACCGTAACTGATTTCGACGGAAGGCTGGATGGAGGAGTTGTCGAGGTGCACGCCACGGAACACGTAGTCGGACACAAAGGTCACGTCCACGGTGACGGACAGGGCGTTCTGAGCCTGAGCGGAAACGCCAGCGGCGAGCGCGGCGAGAGCAAGGATGGATTTCTTGATCATGGTAGTTTTGGTTGTGGTTTGGTTGATTATCGCAAGATGCGATGGGCCGCAGAAGAACGGTCCAAAGGTAAAAAGCAAGTCCGTATTCACCTATCCCCATCCCGCGTTCAGGTCAGTTGTTCTCAGAACATCGTTACAATCGTCCCTTAAAATGAAGCCCTCGATCCTCTTCGGAATCGGAATAAATGGAGCCATCGCCGTCATGCTTGGCGCCTCTGGTGCGCATGCACTTAAGCCCGGCTTGATCGAGTCCGGCATGCTGTCCGCATGGGAGACCGCCACGCAGTATCACCTGGCTCACGCCGTCGCCTGCCTGGGCCTGCTCGCATGGTCGGCCGCATGCCCAAATCGCGCCAAACGATTTCGTTGGATCATATTTTTCTGGCTGGTCGGCTGCCTTTTATTTGCAGGTTCGCTGTATTGGCTCGCGCTTGGTGGCCCACGCGCCCTCGGCCCCATAACGCCGATCGGCGGTCTCGCTTTCCTCACCGGTTGGGCGCTGGTCGCCAAAGAAGCGTTTCATAAGGAAACTCAGTAACGCCCTTTTTATGCACCTGCCTGCAGAGCTTCAACCTGTGCTGGATGCGTTACGCCGTTCCGGCCGCCCCAGAATCGTCGGCGGTGCCGTGCGCGATTGGCTGCTCGGCCTAGAGGCGAAGGACATCGATTTGGAAATCGGCGACACCGACTTCGCCACCCTTCATCGCATTCTCGCCCCCTTCGGAGCCACCGACGTCGTCGGGCGCAGCTTTGGCGTCATCAAACTCCGCCTCCCCTCCGGCACCGAATACGATGTCTCCCTGCCGCGACGGGAATCCAAGACCGGCTCGGGCCATCGAGGTTTCGCCGTCGAGCCCGACCCCTCCCTGAGCGACGCCGATGCCGCCGCCCGGCGCGACTTCACCATCAACGCCCTCGCCTGGGACCCTTTTGCCCGCCTCCTCATCGACCCTTTCGGCGGCGAGGCCGACCTGCGCGCCCGCCGCCTCCGTCACACCAGCCCGGCCTTCGTCGAAGATCCCCTGCGCGTGCTCCGCGCCATGCAACTCGCCGGTCGCTTCGATCTCACCCTCGAACCCGCCACCGCCAAACTCTGCCAAAGCATCGCGCCCAGCTTCCACGAACTCCCCGTCGAACGTATCTGGCACGAATGGGCCAAATGGGCCGAAAAATCCGCCCGACCCTCCCGCGGCCTCGCCGTCCTCAAAGACACCGGCTGGCTCGCCCACTTCCCCGAACTCGCCGCCTTGGATGGCTGTCCCCAAGACCCCGAATGGCATCCTGAAGGCGACGTGTTAACGCACACCGCGCACTGCTGCGACGCGCTCGCCAAAGACCCCGAGTGGCAAAACTCTGCCGCCCCCCGCCGTCGTTTTCTCATGCTGGCCACGCTGCTACACGACGTCGGCAAACCCGCCTGCACCCGACAGGAACCAAAAGGCACGCCACCCACCCTGCGCTGGGTCAGCCCCGGCCACGAACCCGCCGGGGTCGCCCCGGCCGAGACCTTCCTGCGCGCCATAGGCGCCCCCCACGATCACGCCCCGGCCATTACCCCGCTCGTCGCCAACCACATGGTCCACCACCACGGCGGCCCCGATGGCCTGAGTGCCAACGCCCTGCGCCGCCTCGCCCGCCGCCTCCATCCCGCCACCGTCACCGACCTCGCCGCCGTCATGCGCGCCGACAGCAACGGTCGCCCGCCTCTTCATTCACCCGCCACCCTCACCCTAATCGACGATCTGGTGAGCCGTGCCGCCGCCCTCTCCCTCGCCGCCGCCGCCCCGCGCCCCCTCCTCCTCGGCCGCCACCTCATCGCCGCCGGCCTTCGCCCCGGCCCAGAGTTCAAACGCCTGCTCGATGGCGCCTTCGAAGCCCAGCTCGATGGCGCCTTCACCGACGAATCAACCGCGCTCATCTGGTTGAGAAATAATTTGCCGAACACACCCGCCCCCGAGGCGTGACACCCGCACGACGCCGCCCTTGTCTGATCGGCTCCGTCCAGCCCGGCCGCTCCGCCCCCTCGACAATCCGGCATTGCCCCCTTCATCTTAATCTTTCACCTTAAACTTTCTCTACCATGCCCACCCAACTCGACCAACTCAAAGCCATCACCGTCGTCGTCGCCGATACCGGCGACTTCCAAAGCATGAAGGCCTTCGCCCCGCGCGACGCCACCACCAACCCGTCCCTCATTCTGAAGGCCGCCGCCATGCCCGAATACGCGGCGCTCCTCGATCAGGCCATCGCCGACGCCGGCCCCACCGCCCGCCTCGACCAGGTCATCGACCGCCTGCTCGTCGTTTTCGGCCTCGAAATCCTCAAACTCGTCCCCGGCCGCGTTTCCTCCGAAGTGGACGCCCGCCTCTCCTTCGACACCACCGGCACCCTCGCCAAGGCCCGCGAGATCATCGCCCTCTACGAAAAAGCCAGCATCTCCCGCGACCGCGTCCTCATCAAGATCGCCTCCACCTGGGAAGGCATCAAAGCCGCCGAGATCCTCGAGCAGGAAGGCATCCACTGTAACCTCACCCTCCTCTTTAGTTTCGCCCAAGCCGTCGCCTGCGCCGAGGCCAAGATCACCCTCATCTCGCCCTTCGTCGGCCGCATCCTCGACTGGCACAAAGCCAAGAACCCCGCCGGCGACTTCGCCGGCGCCAAAGATCCCGGCGTCATCTCCGTCACCCAGATCTACACCTACTACAAAAAATTCGGCTACAAGACCGAGGTCATGGGCGCCTCCTTCCGCAACAAAGGCGAAGTCCTCGAACTCGCCGGCTGCGATCTCCTCACCATCGCCCCCACCCTCCTCGCCGAACTCGCCGCCAGCGAGGAGCCCGTGGCCAAAAAACTCGACGCCTCCGCCGCCGCGTCCGCCGATCTCCAAAAGGTCAGCTTCGACGAAAAATCCTTCCGCTTCGCGATGAACGAAGACGCCCTCGCCACCGAAAAGACCGCCGAAGGCATCCGCCTCTTCAGCGCCGACATCGTCAAACTCGAGCAACTCATCGCCTCCAAGCGCAAGTAAGCCCCCGCTTAGCTCGTAGCGGAACGGCGGAGCCGTTTCGCCTCACCGGCCCGACCCGCCAAGCGCGAGTCGGGCTTTTTCGTGCCTCCGTTCTCACATTGGTCATTGGCCATTGGTCATTGGTCATTTCGCATCGTGCCATGCTCCGCGCCTTCCAGTGGGACCTCGCTCGCCAAGTCGAGCGCCTCGACCACCTCCTCGCCCTCCTCCCCCTCCACGCCGAGTGGGGCTACCAACGCCTCTACCTCCATCTCGAAGACTCCGTCGATTACCCCTCCCTCCCCGGCGTCGCCCGCGCCGACGCCTACACCTGGGAACAACTCCGCCAACTCGTAGCCACCGCCACCGCTCACGGCATCCAGGTCGTCCCCATCGCCAACCTCCTCGGCCACACCCAATACCTCATCAAAACCCCCGAGTGGCGCGACCTCAACGAGCTCCGCGACCCTGCCACCGGTGCCGCCCTCTCCACCGGCCAAATCTGCCCGCTGCACCCGCGCGTCCCCGAACTCGTTTCCCGCCTCTTCACCGACCTCGCCCCCCTCTGCACCGCCGGCGAGATCCACTGCGGTCTCGACGAAAGTTTTCGCCTCGGCAAACACCCGCTTTCCCGCGCCGAAGTCGCCGAGATCGGCCTCGCCGCCCACTTCGCCCGCCACGTCACCCGCCTCCACGCCGCCGCCGCACACCACGGCCTCCGCCTCGGTCTCTGGGCCGACATGCTCGCCCTTCTCCCCGCCTGCGTCCCCCTCCTCCCCCCGGGCCTCAGTCTCTACGACTGGTATTACCACCCCTTCACGCGCCACCCCCGCGTCGAGCTCCATAACTTCGCCCCCTGCGATCTCCCCGCCCTCCTCGCCAAATCTCAGGTTTCAGGTCTCAGCCCACAGGTTTCCCATTCCCACTGGGCCTGCCCCATGAACGGCGCCTTCCGCCACGAATCCGCCCCCGTCTGGACCGACCGCCTGCAAAACCTCGCCGCCTGGTGGCAACGCGCCCAAGCCACCCACGCCGCCGGCTACCTCGTCACCAGTTGGGAGCCCTACCGCCTCGCTCTCCCCACCAACACCCTGCTCTCCGCCGCCGCCGCCACCCTCTGGCTCTCGCCCGACACGCCCACCGACCCCGCCAACCTCCTCGCCGCCGGCCTAAAACGCATTGAGCCCACCTTCACGCTCGCCGCCGCTCGCGGCGTGGCCCGCCGCCTGCTCGCCACCGACCCCCTGGCCTTCTGCGGCAACTCCCGCTGGGAAATCAACCAAAGCTGGCTCCTCGTCGCCGGCCGCCGCGACGGGCCCGCCCCCCACGCCCGCGCCGCCCGCCAACTCACCCGCCTCGCCGCATCGCTCGCCCTCCGAAGTGGCACGGGCGTCCCGCCCGTGATCCGAAACACCGCGTGGCACGGGCATCCTGCCCGTGAGCTTACCGGCACCCCATCCTTCCTGGCCGCCACCCTCCGCTTCCAAGCCTACCTCGCCCACCGTGAGGTCTTCGTGCGCACCGCATACTCGCTCACCGCACGCCTTCGCCGCCACGCCACGCACCCGCAAAAATCCGCCGTCGCCCTCGCCGCCCTCACCGAGCTCTGCGTCGTATTCACCGAACAACTACGCACCGCCCGCGCCGCCGCCCGCGCCATGTGGACCGCCTCGCGCCCCGCCGCCACCTTCGCCGCCTCGCCAAACGCCGCCCTCCTTGCCGCCGACGCCGCCCGCTTCCGCTCCCTCCGCGCCTGGCTCCGCGCCACCGCCCGCCGCCCGCGGCACGCCTTCCGAGCCTCTCCCGTCGCAGGACGCTGGACCCTCCGCTTCACCGTCCATCACTTCGCCCCCTGCCACCAAAAACTCGTCGTCGAACAACAGCACTCCACTCCCGAGGGCCACACCACCTGGCGCGAACTGCACACCCGCGTGCTCATCGAGTTCCGCGCCGCCGCCGCCCGCCCGCGCACGCCCCACCTGCGCTTCGAATTCGCCGTCCCCATCGACGCCCCCGACACCCCTCTCCGCATCGCCTCCCGCTGCCTCGGTCACTTCGCCGTCAGCCACATCGAGCTCACCGACGGCCTCACCACCCTGCGCCAAACGCCCTTCCGCACCCGCCACGTCCTCGGCACCCCCGCGCCCGCCGCAGACTGGCCGCGCATCGACTGGTTGACCAACACCTCCACGCTCCCGCTCGTCTTCACGCCCGCCTTGCCGCCCTCGCCGCGAAATTGACACCCGCCGCCAGATGAGAGATGCTTCTCTCATGAAAACCGCCACCGTCGCCGATCTCCGCAACCACTTCCCGAAAGTCGCCGCCTGGGTGGCCGAGGGCCACACCATCGCCATCACCCGCCGCGGCCAGATCGTGGCCAACCTCGTCCCGCCCACGCCCGCCGCCAAACCCGCGCCCTTCAAGATGCCCGATTTCCGCGCCCAACGAAAAGCCATCCGGGGCAATCGCCGTCCCATGACCGCCGCCGAAGTCAAGGCCATGGACGACTTCATGAACGAGGGCCAACAGGGATGATCGCCTTCGCCGACACCTCCGTCATCTGCGCCCTGCTCCACGAGCAATCAACCACACCTGAAGCCGAGATCCTCTTCTCCGACCTGGGCGCGCCCCTCACCCTCTCCACCCTCGTCGCCTTCGAGTTTCGCCAATCCGCCCGCCTGCAAAGCTTCCGCTTCTCCGCCGACCGCACCCAGGGATGGTCGGCGCGCGAGACCGAGCGCATGCTCGCCCAGTTCGATGCCAACATCGCCGCCGGAGCCTTCGTGCACGGCGCGATCAACTGGCCCGAGGTCCACGCCCTCGCGGAGCAATATAGCCACGCCCACACCATCAAGCGCGGCCACCGCACGCTCGACGTCCTCCACGTCGCTACCGCCGTCCACCTGCACGCCAACCTTTTTTGCACCGTGGACCGCCTCCAATCCGAACTCGCCCGCGCCGTCGGCCTAAAAGTCCGCCCCCCCGCTTCCCGCGCCAATAAATTATCCCCGCCCCTCGACCCCCGCCTCCCTTCACTTCGTTCTCGTTCTCGTCCTCGTTCTCTTTCTCGTTCTCCCTTTTCCATTCCATGTCCGACCTCCCCCCTTCCGCCTCCACCCCCGATACCACCACCCCGGCCGCCCCTGCCGCCCCGAATATTCAGCTCAACGCCGAGCACGTCCTGCGCATCACCCAGGAACTCCCCGGCGTAAAAGTCGCCCAGGTCGCCGCCACCGCCCAGCTCCTCAAGGAAGGCGCCACCGTCCCCTTCATCGCCCGCTACCGCAAAGAAGTCACCGGCGAGCTCGACGAGGTCCAGATCACCACCATCCGCGACCGCCTCGAACAACTCGCCGCGCTCGACGACCGCCGCGCCTCCATCCTCGGCTCCCTCAAGGAACGCGGCCTCCTCACCGACGCCCTCGCCGGCCAGATCGCCGCCGCCGACACCATGACGCGCCTCGAGGACATCTACCTCCCCTTCCGTCCGAAAAAACGCACCCGCGCCACCATCGCCCGCGAAAAAGGCCTCGAACCCCTCGCCGAACTCATCTGGGCCCAGGACCCCTCCACCACCCCCGAATCCCTCCAGGCCGCCGCCGCCGCGTATTCAGGCCATGAATACCAACCCGACGACGGAAAATCCCCGCCCACCCCGCGCCAGAAAATCGCCTCCGCCGACGAGGCCTTCGCCGGCGCGCGCGACATCCTCGCCGAGCGCATCTCCGACGACGCCGCCGCGCGCGACAAACTCCGCCTCCTCTACCGCGCCTCCGCCATCGTATCCAGTAAAGTCCTACACGGAAAGGACGCCTCCCCCGAGGCCGCCAAGTTCAAGGACTACTTCGACTGGTCCGAGCCCCTCGCCAAGTGCCCCAGCCACCGCCTCCTCGCCATGCGCCGCGCCGAGAAGGAGCTCTTCGTCATGATGCGCATCACGCTCCCCGACGAAACCCTCGCCCTCGCCGAGCTCGAGCGCCTCGTCATCAAACCCTCCGCAACCGCGCCGACCTCGCCCGCCGCAGCCGAGCAGCTCCGCCTCGTCGTCGCCGACACCTTTAAGCGCCTCCTCGCCCCCGCGATGGAGACCGAGATGCGCCTCGAGTCCAAAAAAGCCGCCGACCTCTCCGCGATCAAAGTCTTCGCCGACAACATCCGCGAACTCCTCCTCGCCTCCCCCATGGGCCGCAAAGCCGTCATGGCCATCGACCCCGGCTTCCGCACCGGATGCAAAACCGTGCTCCTCGATCGCCAAGGCAAGCTCCTCCACCACGACGTCATCTACCCCGAGATGCGCGCCGCCGAGGCCAAGGACAAGGTGCTCGCCTTCGCCGCCCGCTTCGAGATCGAGGCCATCGCCGTCGGCAACGGCACCGCCGGCCGCGAGACCGAGGCCTTCATCCGCGCCTGCGGCCTGCCCGCCACCATCCCCGTCGTCATGGTCAACGAATCCGGCGCATCCATCTACTCCGCCTCCGCCGTCGCCCGCGAAGAGTTCCCCGACCACGACCTCACCGTGCGCGGCGCCGTCTCCATCGGCCGCCGCCTCATGGACCCCCTCGCCGAGCTCGTGAAGCTCGACCCCAAGTCCATCGGCGTCGGCCAATACCAACACGACGTGGACCAATCCGGCCTCAAACGCTCCCTCGACGACACCGTCGTGTCTTGCGTGAACGGCGTCGGCGTCGAACTCAACACCGCCTCCAAAGAGCTGCTCGCCTACGTCTCCGGCCTCAACTCCACCACCGCCGCCGCCATCATCGCGCGCCGCAACGAGAAGGGCCCCTTCGCCTCCCGCGCCGAGCTCCTCGAAGTCCCGCGCCTCGGCCCCAAGGCCTTTGAGCAGGCCGCCGGCTTCCTCCGCATTCAGGACGCCGCCCACCCGCTCGACCGCTCCGCCGTCCACCCCGAACGCTACGCCCTCGTGGAAAAAATGGCCGCCGACGTCGGCTGCACCGTCGCCGACCTCCTCGCCGATTCCAAAGCCCGCGCCAAAATCAAACTCGAGTCCTACGTCACCGACACCGTAGGCCTGCCCACCCTCAAAGACATTCTCGCCGAGCTCGCCAAACCCGGCCGCGATCCCCGCGCCAAGTTCGAGGCCTTCGCCTTCGACGCCAGCGTAAACAAACCCGAGGATCTGCGTCCCGGCATGAAGCTCCCCGGCATCGTGACCAACGTCACCGCCTTCGGCGCCTTCGTGGATGTGGGCGTGCACCAAGACGGCCTCGTCCACGTCAGCCAGCTCTCCGACAACTTCGTCAAAGACGCCTCCGAGGTCGTGAAGCCGGGGCAAAAGGTCCACGTGACGGTCACCGACATCGACCTCCCGCGCAACCGCATCGCCCTCTCGATGAAAGCCAACCCCACCATCGGCGCCAAAGGTTCCGGGTCCGAAGGTAGGGCGCGACCGCCGGGCGCGCCGGGCCCCGGCGCGCGCAACTTCAACAACGCCCCCGCCCGCCAAGCCGCCCCCCAGTCCCTCAACAACGACTGGTTCAGCGCCGCCCTGAACAA
>CAZOGV010000111.1:0-10010 GCA_964579225.1 uncultured Akkermansia sp.
TCCTGGCGCTCGGTCGCGCCGCGCGTCGTCTCGATGACGACGGTGTCGAAATGCCCGGCCGGAAACTGCGCGCCCGGCAGCGTGCGCTGGTTCTCGAACAACACGTCGCCGGTGAAGAAAATCTGGCGGTGCTTGTGCCAGACCTCGACCGCCGCCGCGCCCGCCACGTGGCCCGCGCGGTGGAACATGATCTCGATCTCGTCGGTCACGCCGCGGAACTTTTTCTTACGCCCGAAGGCGAGCCCCTGCATGCGCGGCGCGAGACGCTCGATCTCGTCGTGGGTAAAGAGCGGATAGCCCTCGATGTTTTTCTCTTCCTTCTGGCGCTGCATCACGTTGGCCGAGTTGTGCAGCATCTTCTCGATGATGAGGCGGCTCGACTCGGTCATGATGACCGGCGTGTTCGGATGATCGCGCATCACCACGGGGATGCTGCCGATGTGGTCGAGGTGACAATGCGTCACGATAATGAGATCGATCCGCACGTTGCGCAGCGAACTGAGGTCGGGGATGCCGTCGAGGCCGGGATGCTTCGGATTAAGGCCCGCGTCGATTAGCACATTGAGGTCGCCGATCTGCGCGAGCATGGAGTTGGCTCCAATGCCGCCGTGGCGGTTGAGGTCTGTTATTTTCATGGGTTGGAAACTGACGTTTAGAAAGTGGTCCGAGAGGACTCGCGGGAGCGCACTCGACGTTGGATTCCAAACATCTTCACACGGCCGCGAAAAGAGACACGGCGGGCCGGTTCGTCCAATCAGGCGCGCAAACTCGCAGGCCCGCCCCGTCAAAGGCAATACCTACCTTTCGCCTGTTCTCCGCGGGAATCGTAGCGGAACGGTGGAACCGTTTCGTCTGCCCGCACACGCGACATCCTTTTTTCACGAACAACATGCGAAATACGTTTGTCAGCCGCAGACCCGGCTGCGTGAGCTTCGCCCGTGCATATCGAACTCAAGCGCGTATCCAAAAAATACGACAAGACCAACGCTCTCGATGACGTTTCGCTTCAATTTTCACCCGGCCAGATCATCGCCCTGATCGGCCTGAACGGCGCCGGAAAAACCACCCTGCTGCGCTGCCTCGGCGCCATCGTCGCCCCCACGAGCGGCGAGGTGCTATACGACGACCAGCCCTTTCTCCGCTCGCGCATTGATCTGCGCCGGCGACTCATGCTGCTGCCCGATTTCCCCGCGCTCTACGGCCACATGTCGGCGCTGGAACACATCGCGCTCATGGCCCGTATCTACGAACGCGATCCGCGCACGCTCGAAGAACCGCTCCTTCGCGTCCTCGGCGAACTCGATTTGTTACCCCTCGCGGAAGCCCCCATCGGCCGCCTCAGCCGCGGCCAGATCTATAAGGTCGCCCTCGCCGCTCTTGTGCTCATCAACCCCGAACTCTGGCTGCTCGACGAGCCCTTCGCCTCCGGCCTCGACCCTCAAGGTCTTGCCATGCTGAAGGACTACGCCCGGGCCGCCGCCAAGTCGGGCGCGACCATCATCTACTCCACGCAAATTCTCGAAATCGCCGAACGCTTCGCCGACCAGTTGTGTGTGATCGACCACGGCCAGTTGCGCCACATCTACACCCGGGCCGAACTCTGCACCATGCCGGCCACCGGCCCAGACAGCCTCGAAACCCGCCTCCGCCAATTCCGGGAAGTTCAGCCGCTGTCATGAACATCGCCCCCGACCCGAAGGCCTGGAAACCGTGGCGACGCGCCGTTCGCGTCCGCGTCAAAAGGAACCCCGCTCTCCACCGCGAATACCGCCGGGCGAGCAAACTGCACGTTGCGAGGGACAGCAGCTTGTCCGTCATTCGCTTTATCATCCCTGTCGCCCTTGGCGCGCTTGCCTGGCACGATGTCTCCAGCGCCAGCCTCCTCATTTGGCTGACTGTGTGGACGCTCCTCGTGACCACGGTGCGTTGCCAACAGGTCGCCCATGCCTGCCACGCTCCCGACGGCCTCTGGTTGTTCTACGGCTGGCCCTTGTCCGACGACGCCGTCTTCGCCCACCAACGCCGCCTCGTCCTGCGCTCCGCGATCTGGCTCGGGCTCGACTGGCTCGCGGTCGGCGGCGCAATCGCGCTGCGCACCGGCGACACGGCGCTGCTGATCGCCGCTCCACTGCTGGCCGTCGGCCAATGGTCCGCCGCCCTCGGCATCGCTTTGTTTCTCGGTCGGGCAATGCCGCGCTTCCCCTTCGTTTGGGTAATCAACGCGCTCGGTGTCCTGCTCTTCTTTAGCGTGCAACTGAGCAAGGGCGGCGCCGCACCGCATCCTTATTTCGAACACCTCCGCCAAGGCATGCTGACCGCCACACCCTCCGGCTGGTTACTGCAAAGCTGGCAACTCATCGCCGCAGGCAACGCCTTCGGCTGGCTCGCCCTCGTGATGCTCACCGGCGGCACCATCGCCTCCGCCATTTTATTGGCGCGCCAGACTCGCACCGCATTTAACCCGGAACGCATCTTCGAGTATCGCTCACCGGCGGAGAACGACTCGCTCCGTCCTGCCGCCGAAGAGCCGCCCCTGCCCACAATTCCCGTCACTCCGGACAACGCGCGCGCCGCCCTCGAAAGTCCCGCCGGTCTCGCCTTCACCTCGCGCGGCCCGGTCGAACACTCGCTCGCCTGGTTCCTCGACCCGCGTCAGCGCACGCTTGTGGATTTCATGTTGCCCGGCGGCATGCCCTGGCATCGCCGCTGGTTGATCTCTGCCGGCCTGATCGCACTCGCGTTCATCTGCCGCGAAACCTTCGCCGGAATCGAACTCATACCGGCGTTGCTCGCCATCGCCTTCGCCTTGCCCGTGCTCGGCGGACGCTGGGCGGGCTTTGATTCGGCTCAGATCTTTCAGGCCCAAATCGCCGTGCATGCCTACGCGCCGGTCGGATTCGGCGAGATCAGCCGCTGCTTGCTCAAAATAAACGCCCTCCACTGCCTGCTCGCGTTTCCGCTGATCGTCGCCGCCTTGGGTTTTGGCCTCGCGTCGGACGACGCCGGCACCGCCTGGGCTTTCGATTATGGACTGCGCGTGACCGCCCTCGTCCTCGCGATCCAGCCTCTCATCCTTCTCGGCAAATTCTCCGCCAACAGTAACGACTCCTCCGGGGGAAAACTCTTCGTCGGCGCGCTAATTCTCGCGGTGGTTGTCGGTTTCCTCGGCGGCATGGTCCTGGTAATTTTGACCCTAATGAGCGCGAACATCGCCACCGCTCTCGCCTGCATCGGTGGACTCATGGCAATCACCCATGCGATGCTCGCCCTTTACGGCCACGCCTGGGGCCGCGGCTGGTTCGACCAGATGGCGCGCATGCGCGAATAATTTCCGAAGACCGCCGCAAGCTCCGGGCCGGAATCCGGACACGAACCATTACGCATTTCCCCGCCGGAGTGCCTGAGGTCGGATCACCCGACCGCCAGCCATCGACGCACGGCGTCTTCGACCTGCGCAAGGGTTTGACTGTCTATCACGCCAAGTCGGCGCACCAAATGGGCGCTCGGAACGGTGGCAATGCCTTGGGCGTCGAAACCGCCCGCATCAAAACCCCGCCCCCTGTGCGGCACCTCGAAGCGTGTCCCTCGCAAGGCGGTCGTGCGCGGAACAAACGTGACGACCGCTCGTTCGGTGTCGTCGTAGGGCACACTCAAAAGCAGCGCCGGCCTCGTCTTGGCGACCATTCCCAAGTCAACCATCCATATTTCTCCGCGCTGAAACCTGCTCACGAAGCCTTTCCTTCTTCTTCGTCGTAGGCCAAAAACGTGGCTTCAGCGGCGTTCAACAGAGCTTGGCGCTGCTCATACCACGCGGCGAATTCACGTGACTCTTGCGGCGACAGCTTCTCCACAGCCGATTCGATTTCGATGACAGTGCTCATGAAGCGGAGTATGCCATTTGGCGCCTAACCGGCAAGCGCCACCTAAACGCCCCCCCCGCTCACCCCTCCGCCCTCCCCTCGCGCGCCGCTTCCCAATCCGCCGCGAAACCCACCACGCGCTCGCCCGGGGCCAACTTGATCGACGCCGCGATGCGCCCCGCCATGCCACGTCCGCACCACTCCGGCCGCGCCCGCAAAGACCGCCCCGCCGCGAACTCGAATTTCTCCGCGCCCATCGGCATACCGTCCTCGCGGCGCAAATACACCGCCACCCGCCGCGTCGTGCGCTCGCCCACCACGCACCAACCCGAGCGCGCCGCCTCCTCGCCCGCGACCGACCACCCCGCCACCGTGAAATCATCCGCATCCGTCGCCCGCCACGCCACCAACTCGGCCCACGCCTGGATCAAAAACACCGGTTCCAAAATCATCATGCGCCGCGCCAGCTCGCCAAAACCCGGCCGCGTGCCGGGCGCAAACACTTCCAGCGCGCGCAAAAGCGCCCGGTGAAACGGGTTCAACCGCCGACACGGCGCCACCGTGCAACTCACCGGTAACTCGATCACGATCCGCGCCTCGGACTTCATGCGCGCCCCCCGTCGTCCGCGCTGCGACACGCCAGCGTAAGGATTTTTTGATACACGTTGCCCGCCTCCGTCTCGCCCCGTTTCGCACCCGGCACGAGCACGCTCGCCGCGCCGAAGGTCGCCTCGCTGCCAAGCACGATCAACAGCCGCCGCGCGCGCGAAAACGCCACGTTGATGCGCCGAAAATCCCGCACGAACTCGCCCGACAACCGCGCATCCGTGCGCACCAGACTCACGATCACGATGTCGCGCTCGCTGCCTTGAAACTGGTCCACCGTGTTTACATCACGCGACGGGTCGAACCACTCCGCCGGCAGGTTCTCCCGCCGCAACCTATCCCGCAGCAACCCGATCTGCGCCTTGTAGAAACTGATCACCGCCACGCTCCGACCACGCGCCTCCGGCTGCTCCGCCAACTCCGCCAACACGTGCGCGCACGCCTCCGCCTCGGCGAGATTGCGCCGCGAGGTCCCCACCCGCTCCTCGCGCGCCGGACGCCCCGCCCCGTCGCGCGCCGTGTCGATCCACGCCAGATGATTCTCCGGCCCGAGCCACTCCCGCGCCCGCCCGCCGCGCAACCGTAGCCCGTGCGCCTTGTCCCGCGCCAACCCCGCCTCGCCGTCGCCCGCCGCCAGCGGCTGGTCGGCGTAAAACAGATTCACCGCCGCCATGATCTCCGGATGCATGCGATACTGCCGTCGCAGCCCGCACCGCATCGACTCCGGCGCATCGCGAAATGCGTGCTCGAACCAAGACGCCGTCACCAGATCGCGAAACCGCTCCACCGCCTCGCCCGGCAAATCCCCCGCCTCCACCGCCGCCTCGAAATGCTCGTCGCGAAACAGCGGCGGCAACTGCCGGTGATCGCCCACCAACATCGTGCGCCGCCCCAGCAGCATCGGCAGCAACAACTCCGGCGGCGTCGCCTTGCTCACCTCGTCCACGATCGCCAGGTCGAAGCGCGAATTGAAACGCGGCGACGCCACGAAGTCCGGCTTGCCCGTCTCGTTGCACGTCGCGCCCACCACGTTCGCGTGCTTCAGGTAAAACGCCTCGTCCTCCGACGAAAAATCCTCCGGCCCCGCCCGCTCGCAAAGCTCCGCCCACTCGCCCAAAAACCCCGCCCACTTCGCCTCCGTCGGCGAGCCCGCTTCCCCCGTGGCCCGTTCCGCCCCCGTGGCCCGTTTCGTGAGAAACGGGATCTCCGCCCGCACCGCCCGGCCCGCCGAGCCCAGCCAAGCGCGCAAATACCCGCCCACATCGCCCGCGCTCCCCTCGCGCCGCCGCGCGCTCGACACCCACGCCGGCCGCACCTGCGGCGACGCCGGCAGCCGCCCCAGCGCCTGCTCCACCGCCAGATTCGCCTGCGACGCCACCAGCACCCGCCGCCCCGCCCGCGCATATTGCGCGCAGATTTCCGCGATCACCGTCGTCTTGCCCGTGCCAGGCGGCCCCCAAAGCAAAAGCAAATCCTCCAACGCCATCGCCCGCGCCACGCAGCCCCGCTGCTCCGGATTCAAAGGTAGCGCAGGCGTCCCGCCTGCATCCGTCTCCGCCGCCACCTCTATCCCCGCCGCCTTGCCGATCTCGAACAACCACTCCGTCAGCCTCGGATTCGCAACCCGCCCTTCGCGCAACCGCCGCAACCCGTCCAGCTGCACGTCCAGCGCCGCCAACTCGCCCTCCATCGCCACGCGCAACACGCCCTCCACCGGCAAGCGCGGCGCCTCGCGCCCGCCCGCCCCGCCGCCGCCCGAAAAATCCACCTCCACCACGACCGCGCGCCGCCCGGGCACCTCCGTATCGACCAAACGCATACGCCTGAAAACTCCCTGCGGCGCGCGCGTGTCCTTGATATCCGCGCCCACCCGCAGCTCCTCCTCGCGAAAACGCTGCCGCAGTTTTTCCGCCCACGCCGCCACCCCGTCCGCCGCCTCCGGCCCGGACGGCTCACGCAGGTAAAAGCGCACAGCCTTCGCGTCCCGCGCGTCGCAATCCACATAGGGATACGTCTCGCCCGCCTTCGTCTCCGCCACCTTGCGCCGCCAGTCAAGATACTCGCGCCACTTCGTGAGCGGCTCGCCCACCGCCTCCGCTTCCGTCGCCGCCGCCGGCACGCCGCGCAAAAACGTCAACGCCTCGCCGTCGCAATACGCCGCCGCCAGCTTGCCCTGTTCATACACGATCTCGCCCGAGAACACCTTCTCACCCGCGCCGAGCGCGCCCGCCTCCACCGTCTCGCGGTCCACCACCACCAGCGCGCGACTGCTCTCCACATATTCGCACACCAACGCCATCCACCGCCCGTTGCTCGGCCCCGGCGAACGAATACTCGCAAACGGTCGCAATACATAACGCGCCCGCCCCGCGACCGGTTGACGCCGCAGCGCCACGAATCTCCGCGCCGAGGAAAACTCCTTCGCCAGATACCCCAGCACCCGGCTCAGCTCCACCGCCCGGCTCGTCGGCGCGCCCGCGCTCGCAACAGCCAGCAAGGCCGCCCAGCGCCCCGGCCTCGCCTCCACCGCGCTCAAATCGATAAATACCTTCACTCCGCCACCTTCACGCATCCGCTCCGCGCGCATAAAACACAAAATGTCGTCAGACGGGTGGAGCGGGTTGACCCCAACCCGCTTGCCTTGGCCGCGGCTACGCCACGGAAGCGCATTGGGTCAATGCGCTCCACCTCACGAGCCCGTCGCCGCCGCCGGCTCCACCTTCACCGCCACCTCGCGCACCAGCCGCCCGTGCGGCACCAGATGTCGCCCCTCCGCCGCACGCACGCGCAGCACCGTCGCGCCCACCGACTCGACTTCGCCCTCAAGCTCGCCGAGCACCTGCCGCTCAAGCCCCGCCGCGCCGCGTCCACGCGAGCAGCCACAGGCCGCTCGCGATCGCGCCGCCCGCGACCAGCCAAAATACCGCCGGACCCGCGCCCTCAAATCCGTGCGCGAGGTTCATGCCGAAGATCGCGCCGAGCGCCGTCACCGGCAGGAAAATCGCCGCGAGCAGATTCAGGCGATGCCCCGTCGCCGCGATGCGCGCGGATTGCTCGGCCTGCTCCTCGCTTTTTTGCGCGAGCAAAAATTCCAGCGCGATGCGCGCATCCTCGCGCACCAGCTCCAGCGTGCGCTCCGCCTCGCCCGCGTGGTCGCGCAGATTGATGAGTTCGGCGTCGTCCACCGCCTGCCGCGCCTCCTGAAGCGCCGCGTGCAGATTACGCGCCGAGCGCGCGACCGGCACCGAGCGGCTCAACACCTCGTGCAGCGCATGAGCGTCGGTGCTTTTCTCCAAACGCTCCTCCAACTCCGCCGCGAGTTGCACGTAGTCCTCCACCAAACGATGCAGACTGCGCAAGGCCTCCACGCTCGTGGTCGAGCGCCACTGGCCCTTGGGATCGCGCCAGAAGAAGGCGCTCTTGCGGCGAAAACTTCCCGGCTCGGACACCGCGTTGAGGATGAGCAACAGATGCCCGTCCGCCGCCATCGCGCGCTGACGACCGGCATGCGCGCCGAGTCGTCGGCGAAACACCGCCGGCACCGCCCAGGCGGACGGCAGAAGAGACGAAGCGCCCGAGGAAGAAGGTAGCGGAGGAGGATTATTGGACATGGCGGGAATAAAAATCGGGGCTGGAGTTTACGGCGGGGACGGAGCCCCGCCCTCCAAAGTGTATGCCACAAACCTGGGATTTAAGGCGGGGACGGAGCCCCGCCCTCCAAGTGGATGTCACAAATCTGGAGGGCGGGGCTCCGTCCCCGCCGTTTATTTTTACATCACGAATAATCGCACACCTCCACCGAGAGATTGAACGAGAAAAAAGCCCCGCCGGTGAAGGCGGGGCCGATGAACAAATCACTTGGTTTTGGTCTTCGCGACCGGAGCCTCGGCGACCGGAGGCGCGATCGCCGCCATCGCGTCCGGCACGAGGTCGCCGCCGTTCAGGTTGAGGCCGAGCTCGGCGATCATCTTCTCCACCATCGGCACCTGCATACGGTATTGCAGCAGCGCGTTGACAAGCTGGTTGGGCAGGCCGGCTCCGTTGCCGCCGCCGCCGTTCGTGCCGTCGCCGCCTGTAGTGGCTCCGCTGATACCGGCTCCGCCGCCGAAGCCCGCGCCGGGCATGCCGCCGTTGATGTGAAGCATGCGGATCGAGTCGATCTTCTCGGCCGGCTTCATCGCCGCGGCGATGATGCCTTCGAGCTTGCCGACGAGTTCCTTGCGGACCTCGAAGCTCATGATGCCTTCGCCGAGGAGATTCTTCGCCTCGTTGATCGCCTGCAAACCGGCGGCCTCGACGCTAAAGCGCTTGGCGTCGGCCTCCGCGATGATGCTCACGCGGTCGGCCTCGGCCAGGGCCTGGGTGCGCACGGCGGCGGCGCGATCCTCGGCCGCCTTGCGGTCCGCATCGGCCGCCACGATGACGTGAACCGCGTCCTGCTCGGCGGTCTCGCGGGCCTTGATGACCACGATCTCCTTGGCGCGCTCGGCGGCGGCGACTTCCTGCACCGTCTTCACCTGCTCCTCCGCCTTCACCATGATGGCGCGCGCGGCGGCCGCCTCGGCGTCGGCCTTGGAGAGCTCCTCGGATTTCTTGGCGACCGCGATTCGCGCTTCTTGGCCGGCGATGTCGAGCTCGCGCTTGCGCTGAATCTCGCGGGCGGCGACGGCCTTCTCGGCGTTGATGTTGGCTTCTTTCACCGCCTGCTCGGCCGTGATCTGCGCCTCCTTGCCCTCGCGCTCGCGCTCGGCGCGCTCGCGGGCGATGCGGGCTTCCTGCGCGGCCTTCGACATCTGGATGGCCTGCTCCTGCTCGAACTGGGCCTGGGCCTCGACCTGACGAACGGTCAGCGACTGGCGCTCCACCTCGAGGTTCTTCTGCTCGATGGAGAGGCGGGTGTTTTGCTCGATGTCGTTTCGTTCCTTGCGCTTGCCCTCGGTAATCTCGGTGAGCTTGGCGAGACCCTGCGCGTCGAAGGCGTTGGACTCCTTGAAAAACTCGCGCGAGGTCTGGTCGAGTTCGGTGAGCGACACGGATTCGAGTTCGAGACCGTTGCGGCTCAAATCCTCGGTCACGGCCTTCTGCACCTGCATGACGAACTCGACGCGTTTCTCGTGCAGCTCGTCCATCGTGAGCGTGGCGGCGACGGCGCGAAGCGCGTCAACGAACTTGCCCTGGAGTTGGCCGGTCAGCTCTTCGGAGCGGAAAGTGCGGTGACCGAGCGTCTGGGCGGCGACCATGATGTCTTCCACCGTCTTGGCGACGCGCACGTAGAACTCGGCCCGCACATCGACGCGCAGGCGGTCGCGGGTGATCAACGCGTCCTGGTTGCGACGTTGCACCTCGAGACGGAGCGTTTGCAGGTTCACCTCGGTGATCTGCTGGAGAAAGGGCAGCACGATGGTGCCGCCGTCGGTGATGACTTTGCCGCCGCCCCAGCCGGTGCGCATGAGCGCGCGCTCAGGATTGGCTTTGCGATAGAGTTTCGCGATCAACGCGCCGATCAGCACGATGAGAATAAACCCGCCGGCGACGGCGAGGATG
>CAZOGV010000112.1:0-9950 GCA_964579225.1 uncultured Akkermansia sp.
ACATGCCATAACTTTCGCGACGATTAATACCAACCTCCTCGTTGCCGCCGCGCGTTCGCGCCGAGGGGCCAGTTTCGCGCTGCTTTCCTCCATCCCGTACCCTGTGTTTCAGCTCTGTCTATCGGTCGGCCTCTTTACAGGCAAGCGATGACATGGGGTCGAAGCGATGACATGGGGTCAGGCCGAAAAATGTTAATTATTAGTTACCTGCCGCTTTGCTCGACTGAGGTAAGCTCTCGCCGAATCTGGCGTGCCAAGTTTAAGTTCCTCACAAAGCCACGGCACGGCAGCGCCGGTCTCTTGGCGAACTTGTTGGGCAATAGTGATTTTCCATGGGGCGAACGTGGCGGATGCGACGATCTCTTCCGACCGTTTACCATGCTTAGAAAGAGCCTGATGAAGCGACCTTAGCCAAGTGGATTCTCGTAGCTCGCGGGCCTGGTTGGCTGAAAGCCCAGGATTTAGCGACAAGTGGGAATGCTCCTTGGCGAGCGCCTTACGCCATCCAGCCGTGCCAATCGCCCAACCACGGGACATGTTTTCAAAGCCCATTTCTTTTTGACGAACCACGTCGGCACCCAAGGCGGTCAAATATTCCACGTAATTCGCCCATCCCGTCAGTGACGGTTCAAGTCCGTGGTGCTCGAGCCAGTATACGGCTTGCATACCTGTAAAGGCTTGGTTCTTGAGCCAAAGATGCAGGCTGCTCCAGCGAAAGGACCCAAGTTGCTCGGGCGTCACGATGCCGGCGCGCAGCGGGTTCAGGTGGATGTAGTCCACCAAGCGCGTGAGGTGGGTTCTGTCCTCTACGATGAGGCCTTGGAAGCGCCCCCGGAAGAGATGACCGCGCTCATCACGGAAGCGATTAAATCGCATTGCAAAGGTGCTTTGCAGCCAATGCATCCCGACCGATAAATTCGGCTCCGGTGTCTCCAGTGCCAGGTGATAGTGGTTACGCATAATAACAAACGCGTGCAGTCGCCAGCCGTAACGAGCCGTGGCTTCAACCAAGGTATCCTGAAACGCACGCGCCTCACCCCCGCTCTGAAATAAGTCGCGGCGAGAGTTGCCGCGATTGAGCACGTGGTAAATCGCCCCGGGTTCTTCGATCCTTAGTTTTCGAGCCATTCCTTGCTTAAAACTCCGGCAATCCTGAAACGCAAGTTAACGTTTTTCGGCCTGACCCCTGCTCCTTCGGCCTTCGGCATTCCCTCCCTTCGGCATTCCGGCGTAAGGGGGCAGGCAACCTTTTCATTCGGATTCTTTGGCTCGCTCCCGGTTAAAATATAACATTACTCGGCGCTGACCCCTGATCGTGGCGTATCGAGTCTTGGGTTTGCAGGGCTTGGCCAAAGCGCGGCCCGATGCGCCGGCCAGCGTCGTTTTCAGTCCGGCGGAGTGCGCGTTGCTGGAACGCTTGTCTGCTCCGTCCCCGCCGGGCACCACGCTGTCTTTACGTGAAGCCACCCGCCGCCTGGCCAGGCTCGGTGGCTACACCGCACGAGCCAGCGACGGTCCGCCGGGGCCTAAAACCATCTGGCAGCGTCTGGGCGACTATCTCGCCGCTCATAGACTGTTTTTCTCCACCGAAAAACTTGTGTAGAATGATGAGCCCCCAGGGTGAGCTTCGTTTGGCGGAGAAAACGGCGGCATCACCCGGCCACACAATCACCTCCGGGTGTTTGACACGTTCCTATCACCGTTTTTAGGTTGAACCGTTTGAGGGTGGAACAGGGGCTTGAGGCTGTCCGCCGCGGCGAGGGCACCATCTCGGAAATCGCATACCGCCATGGGTTCGGGAGCAGCCAGTATTTCGCCACCGTCTGCAAGCGGATGACCGGAAAAAATCCGGGACACTTTAAACGGTGACGGTCTGCCCCTTTTTCTGCCCCTTTTTCCCAAAAGCGCAAAAAGTGTGGGCTGACCCGTTTTCTGGACATGAAAGCGGTGCTGGACAACATCGCGGAGTCGCTGGAGGGCGAGGTGACCTTGGATCCTGACTGGCTCAGAGAGCACGTGGACGTGCTCCACAGCCAGCGCGCCCGGCCCGGCTCAGGGCGCTAGGACGCGTAGGCGCACAAAATCGCGCGTTCGCCCGGCCGGCACCAAATAGGTGCGTGAGTGCAGCCCCGTGACGCCGTCAAATGCCTCGGGCACGTCCACCAGCGCCCAGTCCGAGAGATTGGTCGAGCTTTCGAGCGTGTAGGCCAGCTCGCGCGCCGCCTTGCGGTAGCGTAGGGTCAAGCTCGTGCGCCCGGTGGCGGAGTCCACGCCCGAGAGCAGGCTAGGCGCGAAGGCGTGGTCGTCGGCCGCGTCGAGCGGGTCGGCGCCGAAGGCGTATTCGAGAAAATTCATGAGCCCGCCGCCGTCGGCATCGAAAGTGGGCGCGGCCTCAGCAGGCGGCCGCGAGGCGAGTCGCAGGGCGACCCAGTCGGCGTAGTTCGCAGCGTAGGCCAGGCGCAGGCGCGGGCGCAGGGCGGCGTTGGGATTTTCCCCACTGGCCACGCGCAGGGTGCGGCCCGAATCGCTGTCGAACTGCTCCCGCGTGAGGATGAGCGTGACGACGCCGTTGGTGTCGGCGCGCAGAAACTCGGCGAGGGCGGGGCCGCGCAGCACGAGCTCCTCGTTGATCCGCTGGCGGGTGAAAAGTTGGCCGAGGTGGACGGTCTGCGCAGCGAGCACGCCCGCGCTGTCCACGCCGGGCACGTAGGCTCCGCCGCCGGAGGAGGGATTGTTGCCGGGGGCGTTGGCGGTCGTGATGGCGGACTCAGACCAGAACTCGTCGAGCTTGCCCGAGCCATAGCCGCCGGGCAGCTCGCGCAGGCCGAAGACGTTGAAAGTCCAGTCGCGCACGAAGACGGAGTTGTCGATCATCTGGAGCGAAAGCTCGGCGCCCTGGAGGTCCTCGCGGCGCAGGGCGGAGATGTCGAAGCGCAGGTAGGTTTTGACCGGGAAATTGTTGTGCCGGACGAAGAGCGTGGCGTTGTCGGGATTGGCCCCGCCCTCGAGACCGATGTCGCCGCCCTGGCCCGTCGCGGTGTCGATGGTCTGCTCGTGGATGAAGACCTCGACGGTGTCGGCGCCGCTCAGGCCCGAGGGCGCGCCTTCGTCGGCGGCGAGTTCGAGCACGTAGCGGCCGGGCACGGGGAATGTGGCCTGGGTGACGGCGGAAGACGGCTGCGCGAAGCTCGCCTGGCCCGGGCCGGAGAGCTGGCTCCAGGCGGCGGTGAGCAGGGTGCCGAAGGCGGGGTAGCCGTCGTCGTTGATCGCGCCGGAGAGGGTGAGCGTGACGCCCGGCTCGGCGTAGGGCGCGGCGCGGTCGGGACCGGCGGAGGCGAGCGGGGCGAGGTTGGCCAAGGGATCGTCCTGCGCGTGGCCGGCGAAGAGCATGAAGGCGGCGGCCACCACGCCGCCCGTGCCGGGCGAAGTGAGGTGCCGCGTCTGCCCGAGGCGACGCTCCTCCACGAGCGTCCGGTAGCCGGAGCCCACGAAGTTCTGCTCGCGGTGTCCGGCGACGGAGAAGAAGCCGTCGTGCGTGACGAAGGCGGGCAGCGTGGGGTCGTCCCAAGGCTGGGGAGCGCCGGGAGTGCCGACGCTGGTGGTGTAGAAAAAGGTGCCGAGCACCTCGGTGCGCCCGCCGTCGTAGGTTTCCACGGCCGGGCCGAAGCCTTCGGTCTTCAAGCCGAGGAGAGAGAGCGTGCCGCCGCGATTGACCACGCGCGGGGCGACGAGCTCGGAGTTGACCTGGCGCATCCACACGTCCTGGCCGTTGAACTCGAAGCTGCCGTTGCAATCCTCGACGTAAACGTCGCCCGCGCCGCTGGCGGCGGAACGGTAGAAATAGGCGCCGTTGCGCAGGACGAGCGTGCGCGCGGAGGCGTGATGCACGCCGCCGGCGGCCGGATAGATGCGCGTGATCTCGAGCGGCTCCGTGCCGACGCCGGCAGGCAGAAGGAAGCGGCCTCCGCCGCGCAGGTTGGCCTCGAAACCGATGATGCGGCGCACGGTGGCGGGCACGGTGACGTCGCCCGCGAGCAGGA
This sequence comes from uncultured Akkermansia sp., assembly GCA_964579225.1. GTDB lineage: Bacteria > Verrucomicrobiota > Verrucomicrobiia > Opitutales > Opitutaceae > IMCC26134_A. The sequence goes on from CAZOGV010000112.1 coordinate 4,041, forward strand.
AGGAGTCCTCGTTGCCGGAGCGGGGGAAGTAGATGGTGTGCGCGCCGGAATCGAGGGCGGCCTGCACGGCGGCGGTGATGTCGATGTCGTGGCGAAGGAACCGCTGGTCCGCGGTTAGCGCGGCGAGGGCGCTGCGCCAGCCGGAGGCGGCGCCCCAGGGGATCTCAGGCGGGTCCTCGACCGGCAGGGCGAGCGCGCGCTCGGAGTTGGGCCAAAGCCGCTGCACCTTGTCGCCGCGCGTGGGGTCGCTGATGAACTCGGGCACGACGGCGAGGCCGGCGGCGTCGGGCGGGAAGGGATCCTTGAAACCGGAGAGCACGGTGACGGCGCTCGCGTAGCGGCTCGCGCGCACATCGCGCAGGTAAACGTGGGTCTGGTTCGGGAAGCCGTTGGAGAAATCGTAGTGGCCCACGGCGGTGCCGGTCACGGAGGGCGCGGTGTTGACCAGCTCGGCGTCAACCAGCGTGATAAAACTGCCGCCGTCGCGGAAGTTTTGCACTGCCGGCCGCCCGAAGCGGTTCTCGGACCGGAGGCGGCGCACGAAGATCGCTTGGCGGCGATTATAAAGGCCGATGTCCTTCTGGTCCACGAGGAGGATGTCCTCGAGCGTAATGCTGTTTTGCGTATCCTGGGTAAAGATACCGAAGTTGAAGCCGCGGACTTCGACGTTTTTCACCAGTAGCGGGCCGTTCTGGCTGCCGGAGAGATCGAGGCCCACGAGGCCGTCACCATCCTGGCCGTCACCGTCGCCATCGCCGGCGACGATGCGCAGGTCGCGCGCGGTGCCCTGATTGTTCGCCGTGAAGTGGACGGCGATGACACCGGGGTTGCCGTCGCCCGTGTGAATGGTGAGGCCGCGGATCGAGTTGCGGAAGTTCATCGCGGCGCTGGTGCCGGTGTAGATCATGCGCTTGGGCTGGGCGGGATCGCCGTAGCCGGGCGCGTCGTCGATCAGGCGAATCGTCGTGGTGTCGCGGTGCTCGCCTTGAAGAATGGTGAGCTGGTTCTGCCCCTGCGCGCCGAATTGTTTGGTGCCGTCGGGATTCAGGGTGGCGGGCCAGGTGAGCTCGTCGGAGACGAGGTAGGTGCCGGCGGGCAGGTAGATGACGGCGTTGCGCTGCGAGGGAAGCGCGTCGAGCGCGGCCTGGAGGGCGGCGGTGTCGTCGGTCACGCCGTCGCCTTTGGCGAAGAAGGGGAACTGGCGGACGTTGAGCACGCCGGCGTCGTGCGGGGGGAGAAAGGCGTCGGCGTCGGAGCCCCAGGAGCCTTCGACTTCGAGCACCAGCCACGCGGGGCCGGGGCTCCAGGCGCCGAGAGCGTCGCGCACACGCAAGCGAACGGGATAAATCCCCGGTTTGTCGAAGGCACGGGAAACGGTGGGCACACTCGTCTCCACGGGAGCTTGGCCATCGGCAAAATCCCACTCGTAGGCGACGATCGCATCGCCGTCGGGATCGAAGGAGGCGGAAGCATTGAGCTCGGCGGTAAAGCCGCCTGCGGGGCCGCGCAGGATCGGCGCAGTGAGGAGCGGCCGCGGGGGCCGGTTAGCGGCAGGATTGAGCGCGAAGGAGAGCGTGGGCGCGGCAAAGGCGCCGCCAGACGAGGCAGCCAGCTCCTTCGATGCGATGTAGCTCGGCGTATCGTCCACCGTCTCGCGGACCACGATCAGCGTGACGACTCCATTGCTGTCGGAGAGCAGAAAATCGCGGAGCGCCTCGCTCACGAGGTGCTCCACGCGCTCGGTGTTGGCGAAGGAGCGAAAGCGCCCGAGCGGCACCACGAACCGAGCGTCGAGCGAGTTTTCGAAGCGCGTGTTGGCAGGCGCCTGAGCCCAGGAAAGCTCGTCGATACTGGCCGTGTCCGTATCGGCCACGCCCGCGCCCTCGCTCCAGTGCTCACCGAGCTTGCGGTAGCCGTAGTCGAAATTCTCGCGCAGCCCGTAAACGGAGAACTCGAAATTGCCGATGATGCCGCTGTTGCCCGGGATGCCGGTGATGTGGAGCGAGAGGCCGGCCTCGCCGACGGCCTCGCCGACCGAGGACAGATCGAACCGAAACCAGGCCTTGTATTTGAAGACGTTGGCGTGCTCCCGGATCACGATTCGTTCCTGCGCGCCGTAGTTCGCCCCGGAGGGAACGAGCGACACCGAGGCGTCGGCGCCGGAGCCGAGCGCGGTGCTGAGGGCCGCGTCGGCCACGAGCAGCTCCATGTCGTCGTCCAAGCCGCCGCCGCTGAGCCGCAGCACGTAGCGCCCGGGAGCGGAAACCTCCGCGCTCGTGATCGCCGCCGAAGGGTCGGCAAACACCACCGCGGCCGGAGCGCTGACCACGGACCACGCCACGGGGCCGCCGGCGGACGGGGCGAGGCCAGCCAGCGCCACACTCTGGAGTCCGCCGGTGGCGGCCACCACGATATCCCGGCCCGCATCGAGACCTACAGGTGTTTGGGCAAAGGCGACCGACCCAAAGGCGATTCCTAAGGCAAGCCAGGCGCGGGCAGAGGCGAAGCGTTTCATTTGAAGGAAGCGGGCGATATTTTCAAGATACTCGAGCATAATACACTTCGCCCCCTAATCAAAAGATTCACGCAACTTCATGAGCGTTTTACCGCGAATCCCCGCGACGCACCAAGACGAGCCGCCGTATCGGCGCGCAGACCTCGCTCCCAAAACCGCCCGCCCCCCATCCCGACCTTTGCGACCGGATGCTCGCCGCTGGGGTGACCCAGAATACCCCCGGCCCGCTGCGCCCGCCGATCACCACGGGATACAACTGCTCGGGATCGCGCTAAAGATGCCCCCTTTGACTGGACTTTGACTGGACCGACCCCTTTTTGACTGGACCCATGGCCCAGCATGAGGGCCGCGCAAAAGGGTGCCTAGCCCGCAGTCGGCTGGGGGGTCACAACACGGCGTTGAGCGCCTGCTCGTCGCCGTGGGTGGCGAGCGTGTAAACCAACTCGCCGCGCGTCCAGCTAGCGACCGTCGCCGTGCCCTGCGGCTCTACGAGTGGGGTGCTGCGCTCGTCCAAGTCGGCCGAGGGGAAATCGGCGCGGCGGGCGACATACAGGTGATACCAGCGGTCGCGTCGAAAGCACACGGCCAGGACAGTCCGTCCGCCGAGGTCGATCTCGCGGCAGCCTTTAGCCCGCCACGCGTCGAAATCGCCTGGCAGCTCGGCGGCGAGCAGCCGCTGCGTGGGATTTTCCAGCATCGCGCCGAAATCGCCGAGTCGGGAGGCGTGCTTGGAGTTGACGTGCATCGCTTGGCTGTCCCTGCCCACCCATGAGCGCAGCGCGGCGAGATTCTGCGCGGAGTTCTGCGTCCAAGGTGGTGCCTCGGGCGTTGAGTTTACTAACATGAAGGCGCCGCCTCCGATAATCAGCGCCACCGAGGCAGCGAGCGCCCAGGTGCCGGGACGTTGCCACCACGGCCGCGGAGTCTGCACCGCCGTTTGCACGGAGGCACCGGCCAGCAGCATGGCGCGCAGGTCGGCCGGAGGCTGCACTTCGCGCAGAGCTCGCGCCACATCGCTGTCCACGCGCGATTCACGCGCAAGCTCGGCGGAGAGCAACGGATCGCGCGCGGCGTGTTCCAGTGCTGCGCGGATAGCGGGCGCGTCGTCGTCGCCGCCGCTCGGGCGACGTGCATGTAAGAGAAGGCGGACTTCGTCGCGGTTCATGAGGTGGCTCCTTTTTTGGAGATAGGGGGGAAAGCGATTATTTTTTGGTCGGCAGCGGTCAATCGTTGGGCGAGCAACGTGCGCAACTGGGTTTTGCCGCGCGAGAGGCGCGACATGACTGTGCCGATGGGCACGTCGAGCGCCTCGGCGATTTCGACGTAGGAGAGATCCTCGAGGTAAAACAGCGTCAGCGGCGCGCGGAATATTTCGTCGAGCTCCTGCAGTGCGGCCATGATTTGTTGGCCATCGAGGTGCTCGAAATCGCTGGGCGGTTCAGCGGCGGGATCGTTTTGGCCGGGGGGCAACTCTTCGAGCGAGGTGGCGCGCTGATCCCGACGGCGCCCGCGCAAAAATTCGCGATAGAGTGTGGTGAAGAGCCACGTCTTGGCTTTGGCCACTTCGCGCAGGCCATGGCCTTTCGTGGCCCAGATATAGAACGTCTGCTGCACCAAGTCGCAGGCCTCCGCCTCGCGCCGCGCCAAGCTGAGCGCGAAGCGGTAGAGCGCCGCGTAGTGCGCGTCCACGAGCTGGGTGAAGATTTCGCCGGGGGGCATGGAGGTGGAGCAGGTTTCGCTGGTTGGCGGCGTGGGTGTCATGGCGATACACCCACCACTACGTCAGTATCAGTATTATGGATGCAAAACGCCGGAGAAAAATCTGTCAGGTTGGATTATTTGGAAGGTTCAGTTGAGCGGCGATCATTCAGCGACCAGTCATAATCTAGATACGTGATGGCCCATTTGCTGGGGTCACCGGTCAATGCCTCCCGGGTCGTTGCTGGCGTGTAAGGCGCGAGCGCACGGAGCACCGCCGCCGGCTCGCTGCCGAAGTCAGCTGCGAACCACTTGAAAATGGAAGAAAGCTCGGCGCGCCGGGTTTTCAGATCGAAGCGGTTATGGGTGCGGAGGAAGGTATACGCTTGGCTTTTCAGCTGCGCCTCCAGCCGACTTGCCTCGTAGGCTTCGGCGCGTAGCGGCGGGCAGGATACGGCCGCACAGACGATGGCGTAGTGGATGCGTGGCTCCTTTAGCTCGGCGAGTAAGATTTGGTTTTCGATGGCGTTGAGGGTGACTGCCCGTCCGCCGACCTGAATGCCGGGTAAATCCCAGGGCGAAGCCACGCCGGGGTGGGGGATGTCGCGGATGCTTTTGAGCGGTAGGTGCGCGGTGATCAGTTTCAGCGTGTGGGCGTTGTAGGCGTTGATCCAAAACGCGAGTTGCTCCTCGCGCGTGGCGAGGGTCGCCAGATCAGTTGCCGCGAGGGCCCCGAGATACTCGTCGAGACGGGCGTCGGCCTTGACGGCTTCATAGTCCACCCGGCCGGCGCTTACATGCGCGCGCAGCAGCCCATCGAGCGCGGTGTGGTCGAAGGCGTGCGCGGTGACCACTAGGCCGAGTCCCAGCCAGGCCGCCATGAGCGCGCGCAGGCAAAAGGAGAAATAGGAACGGGGCGTAAAGTGCATCTCGGGTGAGAGCCCACAGTAGGCGGCGTTATTCCCGCCTGCGAAAATATTTAATATGGGCATTTACGTGACTCCACCCCCCCCCCTACAGGTTGTGGTCACCGAGCTTGTCGTAGGTTGTAGGCGGGGTTTGCACGGCCTGTTGTGCCAGACGGTGGAAGAGTTTGCCGCGAGAGGTGGAGATGCGACGGTTAAAGCGGAAGGTAAACTCATCGAGATAGTCCTGAAGATAGGCGGAACTGACCGCGCCTTGGTGCGTGCCCATCAGCCAACGCTTGAGCAAGGAGATCACCAGATGAACTCGGGGCAATAGGTGTGGTTACCTGCTTTCGGCAGGCCAGGCACCTCGACAAATCTCGCCTGATCTCCAGCGACTTGCTCGCCGCGCCGTGCGGACAAACAAAACCTGTCGGTCACCGCAGTCCCGTAAAATACTCTCGACAAGCCGCTTCATCGCTGAACCGGCGCTCAAGCTCCAACATCGTCTTGGGATAGTCCTCTGCCATCGCCAAAACCACAGTGGATGGTGGAGTCACGTAAATACCCATATCGAGCCACTCCATGCTTAACACTCCGGCAATCCTGAAGCGCAAGTTAACGCTTTTCGGCCTGACCCCGTTTTCCTCCCGGCGGCTGATCGACGTGGCACGGGCATTTTGCCCGTGAAGATCGATCCGCTTTCCGACCGCGAGGCTCGACTCGCCGCCCCTACGTAGCGGAACGACGCAGTCGTTTCGTTCAGAGCACCTCACCACTGGGAGCGCCGGC
>CAZOGV010000113.1:0-9902 GCA_964579225.1 uncultured Akkermansia sp.
ACGATGATGGCGGCGCGGCCGGTGGGCGTGAGGTGCTCGGCCATGTAGTCCACGAAGAGGACTTCGCTGCGCTTGGCCTGGATGCCGAAACGTTTGTGGGGTTTGATACCGCCTTTCGGGGACATGAAGGGCGGGTTGGCGAGGATGACGTCGGCAAATTCGTGCCAGCGGTCCTCGGCGGTGAGGGTGTCGTATTCGTAAACGTGGGGATCGGTGAAGCCGTGGAGGTAGAGGTTGACGAGCGACAGGCGCACCATGTCGGGCGAGATGTCGTAGCCGGTGAAGTTTTTGGCGAGGCGGCCGCGGTCGTCGGGCGTGAGGGTGCGGTGGCCCTTGGCGTCGGTGTTGGCGCGGAGGATGTGTTTGTAGGCGGAGATGAGGAAGCCGGCGGTGCCGCAGGCGGGGTCGAGGATGGTCTCGTGTTTTTGGGGGGCGAGGACCTCGACCATGAAGTCGATGATGTGGCGCGGGGTGCGGAACTGGCCGGCGTCGCCCTGGCTGCCGAGGACGGAGAGCAGATACTCGAAGGCGTCGCCGAGGCGTTCGCTGTGATCGTAGCTGAACTCGTCGATGATCTTGAGGAAGGCGCGGAGCGTCTCGGGGTCGCGGTAGGGCAGGTAGGCGTTTTTAAAGATGTCGCGGAAGAGGGCGGGGATGCCGGGGTTTTCGGGCATCTTGGAGATGCCCTCGCCGTAGAGGCCGAGCATCTCGTGGCCGCCGAGCGAGGGGGCCATGAGCCGGGCCCAGCCGTAGCGGGCGAAGTCGCCGGTGAAGAATTTCCGTTTGCCGCCGAGCTCCTCGGACTCGGCGTCCATGTCGTCCATGAACTTGTAGATGAGGGCGATGGTGATCTGCTCGACCTGGGATTTGGGATCGGGGACCTTGCCGACAAGGATGTCGCGGGCGGTGTCGATGCGGCGTTTGGTATCGGTGTCGAGCATGCGGAAGGGAAGCGAAAGGGCGGGGGAAAAGGGAGCGAGCGCGAGAAAGGAAACGCGGTCAGGGCAATCGGGTGTATTTGATCCAACGGCCGGACGGCTCGTGGAGCGACACGTCGTGCTCGCGTCCGCCCTCGCGGTCGGGGACGGGAAAACTCAGCGGGAGGATTTTGCCAGACGCTTCGGCCCAGGCGAGGAGGAGGGACCACTGGCGCTCGGCGAGGTCGTGGTCGTCATCACCGGCTTGCCCATCAGGCGTGTCATCTGGGCGTAGGCGGCGGCGGAGGAAAGTCGCGGCATCCGCGAGCGAGCCTGCCGAGCCTGCTTGGAGTAGTCGCTGGGTGACATCGGGCGAAAGCATGGAGGGGGAACGGCGGGGAAGGCAAGGCGGTGCCCGGGGGATCAGGCGATGAACTGGTTGAGCGAGACGTAGTCCTTGATGTAGTCGGGGATGAGTTTGCGATATTTCGCGGGCACGGCGCGGAAATCACGGGTGGAGAAAACCGGGTTGGTGGCGAGGTCGGTGAGGTGGCCGGACTCGATGATGTCGCGCACGACGCCGCTGGTGGCGTAGGCCTTGAAATAGGTTTTGAGGGCGGGGATGGACTCGGGCTCGGCGGGTTTCTGGTCGGCGACGAATTTGGAGAACTCCTCCTCGAGCAAGTCGTCCTTGGATTTGAAACGCGGGATGAGGCCGAAGATTTTTTCGAGGATCTCGCGCAAGGTGAGGCGGCGGTCCACGCCGGCGGCGAGGCGGAGTTTTTCGAGCGAGTAGTATTCGGTGGGTTTGGCGAAGACCTCTTTGTTCACGTAGTCGATGACGCGGTCCCACTGGCCGGACTCGACGCTGGCGGCGATGAAGTCGTTTTGGCGGACGGTGTCCTCGAACTTGGCGTAGAACTCGCGGTCGATGCGCATGCCCTGCTCGCCGACGGCCTCCTCCTTGATGGTGGAGAGGATATCGTCGCCGAGATGCTCGTAGAGGCCGCCGGGAGAGGTCGGGCCTTCGCCGCCGCCTGTGTGCTCGCCGCCGTCGCTGCCGGGGCCGGAGCGGGGTGCGGGTTTGGGGAGTTTGAGGACCTGGTCGTAGTCGAACTCTTCCTCGAAGAATTCGCAGTTTGCGAAGAAGTCGAAGAGCTTGAAGGCGGTCTTGCGCGGGGCGGCGAGGCTGGCGCGGAGGGCGTCGTCGAAGAGCTGTTCGCGGAAGTCGTGTTTACGGGTGCCGCGGCCCTTGATCTGGATGAAATCGGTGGGCGAAAAGATGGGGCGGAAGAGGCCGAGGTTGAGGAGGTCGGGGCAATCGTAGCCGGTGGTCATCATGCCCACGGTGACGCAGACGCGGGCCTTGCTGGTGCGGTAGGTCGGGAGGAAGTTGGCGGAGCCGAGGAGCTTGTTGTTGGTGAAGTTGATGGTGTGTTGCTGGGCCTCGGCGACGTGGGAGGTGACCTGCACGGCGAAGTCGGATTGGTAGCGGCCGGGAAACATGCGTTCGGCCATCTCGTTGAGGATCTGGGTGAGCTTGGCGGCGTGGTGCTGGCTTACGGCGAAGACGATGGATTTGCCGATCTCGCCGCTCACGGGATCGCGCAGGGCGTTTTCGAGAAAGAGTTTGCAGAAGAGCTGATTGGTGGCGGGGGAGAAAAAGCGTTTCTCGAACTGACGCTGTTTAAAGGACTCCTCCTGGTCGTCGCCGTGCTCGTCGGTGAAGCGGGCGACGAAGCCGGTATCGGAAAGGAGCTGGGTGGTGACGGTGCTGCGGGCGTCCACCACGGTGGGGTTGATGAGGAAGCCGTCCTTCACGCCATCGAGCAGGGAGTAGCGGAAGGTGGGCTGGCCGTCGTCGCAGCCGAAGGTGCGGTAGGTATCGAGCAGGATGCGGCGCTCGAACTCGCGCGGATCGCGGGTGGTGGGTTCGCGCGGGGTGAATCTTTTAAGGTAATCGCGCGGGGTGGCGGTGAGACCGAGTTTGTAGCCGATGAAGTAGTCGAAGACGGCGCGGGCGTTGCCACCGATGGAGCGGTGGGCCTCGTCGGAGATGACGAGGTCGAAATCGGTGGGCGAGAAGAGCTGGCGGTATTTGTTGTTGAAGAGCAGGGATTGGACGGTGGTAACGACGATCTCGGCGTGGCGCCAAGCGTCGCGGTTCTCCTTATAGATGACGCTGCGGTAGTCGTTTTTGAGCACCTTATCGAAGGCCTTGAGCGCCTGGTCTTCGAGCTCGAGCCGATCCACGAGGAAGAGCACGCGGCGGGCGTTGCCGGTGCGGAGGAAGAGTTTGATGATGGCGGCGGAGGTGAGCGTCTTGCCCGTGCCGGTGGCCATTTCGAGCAGAAAGCGGTCGCTGCCGCGCGAGACGGCCTGCTGGATGGCGACGATGGCGCGGCGTTGGTAGGGGCGGAGGAAGCGGAGGCCGTTGGCGTCTATGAAACCGGAGCGCTCGGGCTCGTTTTTCCAGGCGGCCTCGGCGGCGTAGCCAGGGCGCTGGGTGAGGACGACGTAATCGTCGGCGACGGGCTCCTCGATCAGGCGCTTGGGGTCGGGCACGCCCTTCTGGTAACCGGTGACGGATGTCGGGGTGGGGAAGGCGGTGACGACGTAGGGATTGCCGCGCTCGAGGTCCCAAAAGTAGTGCAGGTTGCCGTTGGAGAGGAGGACGAAGCGGCAGTTCTGGGACTTGGCATATTTGCGAGCCTGCTCCTTGCCGACGAGCGGACTTTTGTCCTCGGACTTGGCTTCGAGGACGATGAACGGGAAGCCCTTTTCGTTGAGCAGGAGGAAGTCGATGTAGCCCTTGGCGGACTGCTCGAAGTTTTCACCGAGGGCGTCGAGATCGTCGGCGCGGAGGGTGACACTGGGCTCGAGCTGGATGTTGGCGGGGCCGGAGGCATCGGCGAAGAAGCGCCACCCCGCCGCTTCGAGGAGCTTGTTGATTTTTATGCGGGCGGCGGCCTCTTTCATCGACCGCCGAGGAAGTGGCTCGGCGGGACAAAGTGCGAGCCAAACTCAGAAGCTGATGTTGTTGGCGCGGGTGTGGAGGGTCTGGACGACGGAGATGTTGCGCATGGCGAAGGCGGCTTCGCAGTAGCAGAGGTAGTAGCTCCATTTGCGCATGAAGCGTTCGTCGAAACCGAGTGAAAGGACTTGGTCGCGTTTGGCTTGGAAGGCGTCGTGCCAGATGCGGAGGGTGCGGGCGTAGTCCTGGCCGAAATCTTCGATGTGGTGCAGCATGAAACCACCGGCGCGGGCGAGCTGCTGGTTGACGCGGTTCAGCGAGAGCAGGAGGGAGCCGGGGAAGATGTGTTTCTGGATAAAATCCACGCCGCGGCGGAGCTCTTCGTAGCGTTCTTCGGGGCAGGTGATGAATTGGAGGGCGAGCAAGCCGTCGGGTTTGAGGCGGGCGGCGAGGGTGTCGCAGTAAACGGGAAGGAATTTGTGGCCGAGGGCTTCCATCATTTCGATGGAGACGATCTTGTCGTAGGTGCCGGCGTGGTCGCGGTAGTCCTCGAAGCGGACTTCGACGCGGTCGGCGAGACCGGCGGCCTGAACGCGCTCGGTGGCGAGGTCGAACTGTTGTTTGGAAATGGTGAGGGTGGTGACGCGGCAGCCGTAGGTAGTGGCGGCGTGGATACTGAAGCCGCCCCAGCCGGTGCCGATTTCGAGCACGTGGTCGGTGGGTTGGAGGCGGAGGGAGCGGCAGAGGGCGTCGTTTTTCTCGCGTTGGGCGGCTTCGAGGGGGAGGTCGGTCGCGTCGGCGGGCCAGCGGGCGCTGGAATACATCATGGTGGGGTCGAGCCAGAGCTGGAAGAAGTCGTTGGAGAGGTCGTAGTGCTCGGCGATGTTGCGACGGGCGGTGGCGCGGGAGTTGGGGCGGAGGAGGTGGCCGAGGCGGTTGGCGATGCGGAGGGCGTTGATGAAAAAGGCGTGGCCGGATTTTTTGGCGGAGCCGGAGAGGGTGGGGGCGTGTTCGACGTTGAGGATGAACCAGGCGATGAGGCTGGCGAGGTCGCCGGCGAGGACGCACTTGCTGAAAAAAGCGGGGCGGTGTCAGGCGAGGGGGCTGCGCCAACGGGCGGCGGGAACGAGGACGGCGACGCCGGCGAGGAAGGTCATCAGGGCGGCGAAGCCGACCAGCCAATTGAAGGCGCTGTCCATGAAACCGTAGCTGTGCAGGCCGATGCCGAGCATGTTGACCCCGAACCAGCTCCAGGCGGTGACGATGTTGCCAAGGAGGGCGAGGGCGGCGAGGCCGCGCAGGCGGATGAGGCCGCCCCAGCGGGCGTGGAGGATGATGGCGTTCCAGATGACGATGAGGAGGGCGCCGTTTTCCTTCGGGTCCCAGCCCCAGAAGCGTCCCCAGGATTGGTCCGCCCAGATGCCGCCGAGCACGGTGCCGACGAAGCTGAAAAGCAGGGCGAAACAGGCGCTGCCATAGATCATGCCGCCGATGGCGCGGGATTCCTCGGGGGAGAGGCCGCGGGTGAACAGGCCGCGGGCGACGAGGAGCAGGGCGAGGAAGCCGGCGAGGAAGGTGGCGGAGTAGCCGAGGGTGATGACGACGACGTGGGTAGCCAACCAGAAGTTGGTGTCGAGCACGGCGCGCATCATCTCGAGGGTGTCGCCGGAGAGCGAAAGGTGATGCGCGATGATGAGGGTGCAGAAGCCGAGGATGGCGGCGGTGGCGGCGCCAAAGCCGTGGCCGCGCGCGCGCTCAAGCACGGCGCCGAAAAGGACGGCGCCCCAGCCGATGAAGACGGCGGAGGAGTAGAGGTTGGTGACGGGCGGGCGGCCTTCGAGCCACATGCGACAAAGCAGGCCGACGGTGTGGACGGTGAGGGTGAGCCAGAGCAAGGCGAGGGCGGCGCGGTGCCAGGCGGGGGCCGAGAGGAGCCAGCCGACGCAAACGAGGACAAAGGCGAGCACGTAGAGCGCCATGGAAACGGAGAAGGGGGCGAAAGAGTTGAAAGCGGTCTCGACCCGCATGCGCAGGTGCGTGCGGGGATGGGACGCGGCGACGAGGGCCTGATGTTCTGCGGCGGCGGCGGCGAGGGCCGGCATGTCGCCGGATTGGTAGGCGGCGGCGGCGGCGGCGTGGGCCTCGACGGCGGGCGGGAGTCGTCCGGCGCGGATTGAGGCGAGGAGGGCGTCGCCGTAGGTGGACCAGGCGGTGGAGTCGTCGCGTTTGGAGGGCTCGGGGATGATGGGGGCGAAGTGGGATTTGGGGCCGAAGTCGAAGAAGCGTTGGGCGTAGGAGCGGAGGGTGGCGAGGGCGTCGGTGTCGTGCGGTTCACCTGCCTCCCGGGCGCGGTAGGCGGCGAGGCCGGGGGCGAGGGCGTCGCGGAAGGAGGCGATCTCGGCGCCGAAGTCGGGACGGCTTTCGAGTGCGAGAGAGTTTTTGAGTTGGTGGTAGATGACGAGTTGGCGGTGGAGCTTGGTGATGGCGCGCTGGAAGGGGGAACGGGCCTGGCTCTCGATGTCGGAGGCGAGGCGGGCCTCGCGTTCGACCTCGGCGAGGCGGGGGCGGAGGTCGGCGAAGGAGAAGCGTTTACGGTCGGAGGGCAGGCCGGCGAGGGCGAGGACCTCGGGGTCGTGGACGAGGAAGACCTGGCGGGTGTCGGCGACGGCGGGGCGGTAGAGCACTTCGGCGAGCCAGGCCATGGGGGTGAGGCGTCCGTCGGGGGTGGCGAGGCGCTGGCTGGAGTGGGTGAGGAGGAGGGTGGAGCGGGCCACGGTATCCAGAGGTTTGATACGGCCGTTGAGGAGGACCGGGGCGCGGCCGAGGCGGTCGAGGGGGCCGTCGGCGAGCAGGGCGCGGCCGGCAGCGAGGCCGACGTAGAGCAGGCCGAGGGCGAGGACGAGGCGCGGGAGCCAGCGGTCGAGGCCGGGGCGGGCGTGCGCGGGCAAGATGTTTGAATCACCCGGGCGGGACGCGCGTGGAATGTCGGAACTGGCGGCGGCGCGGGCGCGTTGGCGGGCGGTGGAGAGGCCGAGGCCGAATTGCCAGACGAGGCCGAGGGAGACGACGACGCAGGCGATGTAGGGGAAAAGCCAGGACGGGTTGCGGACGACCTGGAGGATGGTGGTGGTGTCGGCGTTGTCGAAACCGCTTTGGTAGAACGTGTAGCCTCCGTGGCGGAGGGGGTTGTTCATGTAGATTTTCACCTCGCGGCCTTCGGGGCCCGCGCCCTCGGCGGGGTCGTGTAGGCGAAGGAGGCTGGAGAAATCCTTGGGGATCTGGGTGCCGGGGTAGCGGTCGTGGGTGAACTTGATAAGGTGGAAATCGAAGGGCAGGTAGGTGCGGCGGTGGCGCAGGGCGAGGGTGTAGGAGCGGTCCTCGTGGGTGAAGGATTGCTCGACGGCAAGGGCGTTGGAGACGAGCCAGGTACCGAGGGTGGGGCCGGAGGCGGGCTGAAGTTCGACGTAGGCGGTGACGAGGTCGCGTTCGTCGAGTTTGGTGGTCAGGGGACGCGGGAAGACGGCGATTTGGGGGCCGGCGCCGGTGGTGGCGAGGGTGGGGGGGGCGTCGGGGGCCTCGGAGCGGAGTTTGAGTTCGGAGTTGGGGTGGAACTCGCGGAAGTGCGCGGTGAACGGTGTGCCGGGCAGGGCGATGCGGGCGCCGGAGCGGAGCAGGTGTCGGGGCACGGCGACAACGCGGTCGTGATGGGCGGCGGTGGTGTCGATGAGGACGAACTCCACTTCGCGGCGAGCCTCGGCGTAGTTTTTGGTTTCGCCTTCGTCGAGGCGGAGCATGGCCTCGCGCTGGAGGAGGCTGGTGAGGAGTTCTCCGACGAGGAGGATGATGAGGCCGGCGTGGACGAGGAGAAGCCCGCCTTTGCGCCAGGTGAGCGAGAAGCGGGCGGCGTGGGCGGCGACCAGGTTTATGAGCAGGGCGAAGCCGAGGGTGTAGCCGGCGGGAAAGACGGGCACGCGCACGCCGGCTATTTCGTGCCAGACGAAAAAGCTGTGGAAGAACTCGTCGGTGGCGAGGAAGAGGCCGCGCGTGACTTGGGCGATGGTTCCCCAGAAGACGAGGACCAGGCTGAGGGCGAGGAGGACGAGCGTGAGGCGAAGGGAGGCGAGCGGGCGCCACCAGGCGGCGGAAGGGGAGGCGGACATGTGGCGTGGCGGGCGGGGGACGGAGGCGGTGTAAAGGGCGGAGAGTTTAAGCGGGGTGGGACGAGATCAAGGGCGGGAGGCGGGGAGGGGGAAACGACGGGCGAAGTCGAGCAGGGCGTCGCGTTCGGCGGCGACGAGTTTGTCGTGGCCGGTCATCTTGAAAAACCAGGTCTGCGCGCCGCGGGTGGTGACGATACCGAGGATGCGGGCGCGGGTGCCATCGCGCAGCAGGCCTTCCTCGCTCACGAAATCCACCAGAACGCCATCACCGCCAGGCAGGGTGACGGGCGTGGTGATTTCGGGCAGGCGCGCCTCGGGCCAGGCGGCGAGCCCGAGCTGACCGCGCCAGCGGTTGAGATTGGACGCGAGACCGCCGCCGTCGTTCTCCAAGGGGATGACCGAGAGATCGGCCTCGGTGGAGGTGCCCTCCGGTCCTCGTATCGTAAAACTGGATACTCGCATGCCGGTGGCGGGTTTCTCCTCCCAGTGCGCCGGCACGAAAGCGGGCCGGGCGGCGGCGGCGGACGGCGCGGGGGTTGCGGGGCTTGCAGCCGGAGCGGCGGTCCGAGGCGACGCAGACGCGGAGGGCGAATGGCCATGGTGCCCATGCCCCCTAGGCCCGGTGGGATGAACGGAAAGGAGGAACGTGCGAAACTCCTCGCGTACGGCGGCGAGGGTGGACGCCGGGCCGGAGAGCTTAAAAAACCAGGTTTCGGCACCTTCGGTCACGATGCCGCCCAGAATGCCAGCCGGGCCGCCGTCGAGCTCCATCCAGAGCATGCCCGGCATGGCCGCTCCGGAAAGCGGGGCTGCCGGTTCCTCGGTCTCTGCAAGGGGGGGGAGGGCGAGCTGGCCGCGCCAGCGGTTGATGTTTTCACGCAGGCCGCCGGCGGGGCCGGGGAAGGCAGTGATGGAAAGATCCGCCGCTTGGTCGGTCGGGCCGAGCTTGAAGCTGCCGCGACGGAAACCCACCGCGGCCTCCTCGCGCCATGCCGCCGGTGGGTGCCAATGCAGCGCGAGGGCGGGAGCGTCGGCCGGGCGTGAGTCGGAAGTTCCCGCTCCCGTGCCAGGGATGGGGCGGGCGGAGGGGTTATCGGGCGGTCTCGCGACCTCGTAAACGCGGATGGGCTCGCGGCAGGCGGCGAGCAGCAGAAACGGTGCGACGGCAAGGGGAAGAAGGCGGGCGGAGGAGCGGTGAGCAGACATCAGACGTCGAGCACGAGGCTGGTTTTGGGGCGGGCGATGCAAACGAGGCACGAGCCCCTTTCCGGCGTGGAGCCCGGGGGCTGAATGTAGTCCACCTCACCCTTTTTTATGGCGGTGAGGCAGGTGCCGCAATTGCCGGCGCGGCAGCCCGAAGAAATGTTCACTCCGATTTTTTCGGCGAGGTCGAGCAAGGTGGCGCACGAACCGTCCCACGGCGCGGACTGCGAGGAACGGGCAAAGGCGACCTGAAGGGCGGCGCCCCGCATTGGCATCGGCGGGGTGGTGGCGGCACTGGCGCGTTTGACGGTGGACGGACCGAAGGCCTCGAAATTCACGTCGGTCTTGGGTACACCCCAAGCATCGAGGCCACTCACGAGCGATTCCATGAAGGGCCCGGGACCGCAGAGATAGAAGGCGTAGTTGTTGGCCGGCAGACTTTTTTTCAGCAATTCAATCGAGACACGCCCTTGGTGATCGAAGTCGCGGCCCGCCTGCTCTCCGGGCGCGGGGTCGCTAAAGCAGATGCGAAGGCGGACATTGGGGTGCTCGCGGGCGATGCGGCGCAGGGTATCGGCCTGGACGAGTTCGCGGCCGTTGCGCACGCCGTGGAAAAACCAAATTTCGCGACCGTCGTGCCGGGCGGTG